>CAYQDF010000072.1:0-15830 GCA_964416175.1 uncultured Anaerolineaceae bacterium | reverse complement strand
CGTCGTGCGCCCGGACAGCCATGATCGCCCCGGTGCCGTACTCCATCAGCACGTAGTCCGCGATCCAGATCGGGATCCGCTCGCCGTTGACCGGGTTGATGGCATACCCGCCGGTGAAGACGCCTGTCTTCTCTTTATCGGCTGCCTCCCGCTGGATCTCCGACTGGCGCAAAGTCTGCTGTACATATGCCTGGACCTCTTCACGCTGCGCGGGGCTCGTAATCCGTTCGAGGAGCGGGTGTTCGGGCGCCAGCACCATGAATGTCGCACCCCACAACGTGTCCGGACGGGTGGTGAACACAATTATCGACCGCCCGCTTCCCTTATCCTTTTCCCCGGGCGCCAGGTCCTCCGCTTCTGACAGCGGAAAGTGGACTTCCGCCCCTTCGCTCCGCCCAATCCAGTTTTTCTGAAGCAACACGACCCGCTCAGCCCAATCCAGGTGCGAGAAATCCAGCAGCTCCTCGGCGTAGGCGGTGATCTTGAAGAACCACTGCTCCAGATCTTTCTTGACCACTGGCGTGCCGCAGCGTTCACAGCGCCTGTCCTCTCCGATCACCTGTTCGCGGGCCAGGGTCGTGTTATCCTTTGGACACCAGTCGACGGCAGCCATCTTCCGGTATGCCAGGCCGTGCTTAAATAACTGCAGGAAGAACCACTGCGTCCACCGGTAGTACTCGGGATCGGATGAGATCGCCTCCCGCCGCCAGTCGAACATCGCGCCCATGCTGCGCAGCTGGGTGCGCATCCGATCGATGTTTGCGTACGTCCACTCTTTGGGGTGGATGTTGTGCTTGATTGCGGCGTTCTCTGCCGGAAGCCCAAAAGCGTCGAAGCCCATCGGAAACATGACGTTGTATCCGCGCATGCGCATGAAACGCGCCCTGGCATCGGAGGGCGTCATGGCATACCAATGACCGATGTGCAGGTCCCCTGAGGGATATGGCAGCATCGTCAGCGCATAGTGCTTTGTCCTGGTAGGATCGATATCCGCGTGGTACAGGCCATCCGCCTCCCACCTTTTCTGCCACATGGGCTCGATCTCTGATGGATTGTAATCTGGGGGATTGTTCATAATGTACTCCACTTTCTTCTCATACCATTATCTTCTGGCGGATGGCATCAGCGATGCTCCGCGATCACTGGTGCATTGCTTTCGCAACCTGCTTCCCAACCGTTCTCAGCCCGGTCTCGACAATTTCGAAGGCGACGGCTACCCGCCGCTCCCAATTCCTGGGATCGGCATCGTACCTTTGTGCTGCCCGGAGCTGATCGTCTGGACCGGCGGCTCGCTCCAGATACTGGTCCGCAGATTCCCAATCCAGGCCGTCGACCTCTATGTAATCCAGCCTGAATCCGGCTTGCAGCAAGGCAATCGGCCATTCAGCGTCCGTCCCCAAGGCGTGACCATCCTTTCCGTCAGGTCGGCAGTCCTGGACGATGTACTCCGCCGCCGCCCGGCTGAACACCTTTGCGCCTGCGCTGACGTCCACGGACATCCCCAGCAGGCGCGATACAACCAGGTTGCTGATCGCCTCCGTTTGCACGAGCGCCTTCGGATGCGTCGCGTAAGCCCGGGGTGTGCGCCCGATGATCAGGCAGTCGGACCGGTCCGCCCGGTCCAGCGTCGCGAGCCACTCGCCAGGCCTGGTTTCGACCCAACGGAGCAGGCGGTCCAGGTCTGCATACTGGATGCGGCCGGCCTCTATTCCGAGTGCCTTCTCCACCGCGCTGAAGCGTCCCCAAGACCAATTTTCGGTGCGGACCACATCCACCCGCTGTACCGCCTCCAGTTCAGCGATGACGGTCAGGTCCACGTCCGGCGGAAGGGCAACCACGATCCCTTTGTAAGCCGCCTCCAGCCCTGAGAGCAGTCTAAAGAAGCGGGAGAGTTCTCCCCGCGGGTGCCAGCTGGCCGCCAAAACGGTGCTCACCATATGCCGTGCCCTCTCGACATTCACATCCACCAGTTAAGAACTCACGTTCCAAAATCCTCAACCAAAAACAACAAAAATCCCCTCGTCACTCAGGGACGAAGGGGTTTCTCCGCGGTACCACCCTGCTTGCGCTTCGAAGTTTTGAAGGTCGTATGTTGCCGGGTTTGGAAATTAGCAATCCGACCTGGCCTGTCGACCTTCAAACAGTTGAAACGCCGCTCTGGCACGCCGTAACGGGCGTATCCCGCCGCCGGCTAAGGGATCCACGCAACAATCCAGGAAATTCCATCCTGGTGTGAATTCCGCTCACCGACGAAGCCTGCCCTGGCATCCCCCATTCCCAAAGGCGACCAGGGCGGCAGGCGAGTTCGACCTGCTGTTCAAGCTGCGCTCCAGGGACACTCTGCCGGGCTTCCACCTCGCTCTCCCGGCTCGCTGCTGGATGGTCTACTACTCCTGCCAGGCTTTAGAAGGATTAATTTAACGTCAGTTCGGAATAACCGCCGCTTCGACTGCATGGCGGGCTTCTTCGACTACACTGTGTTCCGCTCAGACCTGTCCTGAGCGCAGCGCAGGGATGCCCGCCATCCACTAAGCGAGCTGATTTGTTTTATCCCGAATTCATGTTAAATTATGAAGGATGAGACTGGATTCCTACTCCATCCTTGATCCTTCTGCCTTCATTCTTATTCAGGTGGACCCAGAGGGATTCGAACCCTCGACCTTCTCAATGCCATTGAGACGCGCTCCCAACTGCGCTATGGGCCCTTGGTTATTGCTGATTGCAACTTGATGATTGCTGATCGATAAATAAATCAGCAATCATCAAATCAAAATCGGCATTCCATGGACCTGGCGGGATTCGAACCCGCGACCTCTTCAGTGCGATTGAAGCGCGCTCCCAACTGCGCTACAGGCCCTCCCTAAAGGCAACCGGTGAAGACGATTGTACCTGAGCGGGTATACCCTGTCAAGGAAGGCAGCGCCTGGCCAAGGCATCAGACTTCCCCGGCTTAATCACCGCGCCAGCCACCTGTCGATCCACCCCTTGCTCGGCGATGACCCCACGGGTTGAAAGCCCTTCTCCCTCCCGCCAGATCATCGCGCTGCGGGATGCGCCTTGAAACCCAACGCTCGCCGTAGTCCGGAGCATGAGGCAGGGAGTATTTAATTCGAAATGAATATGGATAAATGGCATCTTTAAATTATGTCAAACTCTCTTGACTTTTGTTCTCAATTTGTGCTATTCTTCCCGAGTTACAACGGCGCTGGTTGGGGAGGGTATGGCCCGATCAGCGGCAGTACGCGAGAGTCCGGCTGAATTCGGAATCAGGAAATGGCAATGGTCCAGCGTGAGCGCGTAGCGGAGAACGTGTACTCATTCCAGAGCGAGATCTACGCCCAGGTCACCGCCGGCGCTGTCGTTGGTCCGAACTGGGCAGTCCTGATCGATACCCTGGCCCTTCCGGAGGAGACCCTCGAGGTCCGCAATTTCATCGAGCAGGAATTGCAGGTGCCGGTCCGGTATATCATCAACACGCACTATCACGCCGATCACACCTGGGGAAACAGCCTGATCCCGGGCGCAACCGTCATCGCCCACTCGCTATGCCGCGATCTGTTGGACACCCGCGGCCGCGCCTCGTTAGAGTCGGCCCGCAGTGGGGGCACCACGTTCCGGCAGATCAAGATTGTCCTCCCGCACCTCACTTTCAGCGAGGGCAGCTTGAGCCTGCGCGTCGGCAAGAAGACCCTTACCCTGCTGCCCCTGCCGGGGCACAGCCCGGATAATATCGGTGTCCTGGTCGAAGAAGACCGGGTATTGTTCGCCGGAGATGTTTTCATGCCCCTGCCTTACATCGTCGACGGCGACCCGGATGACATGATCGCCTCGCTCAAGAAAATCGGCAAGCTGGGATTGGAAAACGTGATCCAGGGGCATGGGGACATCGTCCTGCGCGGGGAGATCGAGGGAGCCATCAAGGACAATGTGGCATACCTATCTGCCATCCGGAAGGCAGTTCGCAAAGCAGCGCGGCGAAAGTACCCCTGGGATATGCTCGCCGAAGTGACCGTCGAAGAGAGCGGGAAAAGCCGGGTCTTGATCGGCGGGCTGGCGGAGGAGCTCCACCGCCGCAACCTGCGGGCGCTCTACGAGAAGATGGTCGGCAAAGCCCCGGCTTCCTCGGATGACGACGATGGCGGCTGATCTTATTTAAAACTATCGATCACTTCCACTCTGACCGCCTGGAACCGTCCGGCGGAGATCAAAAAACCGCGGCAGTCCCATGACTCCCTGATTTTGGACCAGATCAGATAGACCGCTTCGGGGTAGGTCGCCTCGGCGATATCTGTCGGCGAAGGCCATGGCGGTCCATCTAGGTGTGAATGGTAGATTGCGAGGAGCTCCCAGCCACTCGCCGCGATCCTTCGAAAAACCTCGAACTGTTCCTGCGGATCGAGCCGGTAACGAACCGGGCTGTGCAGCACGTTCGCCATTGGAATCACCGCCAGACTGGTTACCCCCTTCCCTGCCACCAGCCCGCACGCTTCCTCGAGTTCGCGCTGGGTGACGTCCGCCAGCATTTCCTGCCAGTGGCTGCGCTGCAGAAGGATTTCTCTGGGCGAAACAGGCTTCAGGATGTCCACACAGCGATCCCCCACACGACCGCCAGCACGACCCCAGGCTCAACCAGCGCCTTTCGGATGGGCTCTCCCTCCGCCAGCGCCCCGATCAGGCTGGTCAGCGCATACGCCGGTCCCATCACGGCCAGGCCGTATGCGATCGGAGAGATGGGCCAGTAGTGCAGACCGGCGGCAAACTGGGCCACAATCAGCGTCAGGACAATGGACTGCATGACGAGCCAATTCCCCAGGCGCAGGTGCAAGGTGCGCAAGCAGACAAGCGCGTAGGAGAAAGAAATCCCCGGCAGGATGAAAAACAAGCGCAGACCTGCCGACCGCATGGCGATCACCAGCAACAAAAACAGCGCAAAGGAGACCGCAGTCAGCCCGGCAGTTGCCACGGGGAATCTGACGTCCTGCGGGTCAACCGCGATGTATTCGGCGATCAGGACCAGCATCAGCAGTGCGCCTCCGGCGGCGAAGCTGACCAGCCACTCCACCCCAACCGGCAATTGATAGAGCGGGACCGCCAGGGTCCACGCCGTCAGAGCTGGCAGAAGCCAGTGCTCGTAGGTGTGCTTCGACCCGAGGGTTGGATGATCGCGCAGCAACTGGTCGGCCCCGGTAGCGGTTAAGCCGGCGACCAGCAGCGCGACGAGGGTGTACACGTCCAGGTCATATTCCAGGAACAACCCAGGCAGCTGGACGCTCACCGGGCGTTCTGGCAGGTCGATGAAGCGCGTCGCGCCGTAGGCCAGCAGGATCGTCGCCGCGAGCACACTGAGCCGGTCTGCTTTGGGCAGGTGACTGGGTCTGACCACGCGAGCATTTTAACCGATTTCCCGAACGAAACCATCTCCAACCTTGGCGTATAATGATACCGATAGAAGTTACGCAGTTCCGGAGAAGAATCCGATGCGGATTGGGATGTTAGCAGACGCTTACAAGCCACATGTCAGCGGGGTAACCAGCTACATTTCGCTCAATAAGCGTTCCCTGGAAGCTGCCGGTCACGAAGTATACGTCTTTACGTTCGGTGGAGACGACTACGTCGATGAGGAGCCGAATATCGTTCGCACGCGGGGTCTGCCCATCGTGGACACCGGTCTATTTATCAGCGTCCGCTACTCCACACAGGCGCAGAAGCTCCTCCGCACGATGGACCTGGTGCATGTCCACCACCCGTTCACCAGCGGCAGGCTCGCCATCCGGTACTGCAAACCGGAAGGCATCCCCATCGTTTTCACAAACCACACGCGCTATGACCTTTACGTCCAGGCTTACCTGCCCGTGATCCCCGAAGCTCTCGGAGATGCCTTTCTGCGGGCTTACCTACCGCCGTTCTGCCGCGCCTGTGACCTGGTCATCGCCCCCTCGCGCGGCCTGCGGGACGTCTTGCGCCGATTGGGCGTGGATGTTCCGATCGAGGTCGTCCCGAACGGCGTTGATATCGACCCCTTCCGCTTTCCGGATAAAACCATCCCCCGCGAGCAGCTGGGATTCAAATCGACCGACGTTGTCCTGACCTACATGGGTCGCCTGGGACCTGAAAAGAACCTGGTGTTCCTGCTGCGCGCCTTCGCCGGACTCACGAAGACGTACGACCAGGTGAAGCTGTTAATCATCGGCGACGGTCCGGAAAAGGACAACCTGATGGATCGCGCCGGTTATATGGGCATCGCTGACCGGGTGGTGTTCACCGGGATGATCCCTTACCGGGAACTGCCCGCCTACTTGAGCCTGGCGGATGTATTCGTCACAGCATCGGTGACGGAGGTGCATCCGCTCTCCGTGATCGAAGCCATGGCTGCCGGGCTGCCGGTGGTCGGCATAGCTTCGCCTGGCATCAGCGACACCGTGGAAGATGGCGTAACTGGCCTGCTCGCCCCCGAAGAAGATCTGGCAGTATTTACAGCCAAGCTGACCCGCATGGTTGTCGAGAGCGAGAGCCGCGCCCGCATGTCCCGGCGCGCCAGGGAAGCGGTGGAAGCATTCTCCATCAAACACACGACCGAGGGCATGCTTACCCACTACGAACACCTGGTGAAGGCATCCTCCCGGCGAAAACGCAGCTTCTGGACGCGCTTGACCCGCCGCCTGGCAAAGGAGGACCTGTGACCACAGCCCGACAGTCCCTCGGGCGTTGGGGGGAGTCGCTGGCGGCGGAGTACCTCAGCCAGCTGGGCTACATTATTCTCGAACGGAATGCCCGCACGCCGTATGGCGAGATCGACCTGGTCGGGGTCCAGCCAGACCGGGGAACGGCGCCGCAGTCAGGCGAGGAGAATGTCGTGGTTTTTTTCGAAGTCAAGACCCACGCCTCGACGAAATTCGGGCCGCCTGAGCTGTCCGTCACCCCGCGCAAACAGGCGCACCTGCGGGCTGCTGCGCAATACTACCTCCAGACGCACCCTGAACTCAATACCAGCTGGCGCATCGACGTGATCGCCATCGAACGCTACCGGCGAGAAGAGAAGCCGGTGATCCAACACTTCGAAAATGCCGTCCGCGACTGATCCGGTCAGCGCAGCCAGGCGGCCTCTGGTCGTCATCCTGGGGCCTACCGCGGTTGGCAAGACGGAGGTCGCCCTGCAGCTGGCCGCCCGACTGGAGGGAGAGATCGTCTCGGCCGATTCCCGCCTGCTCTACCGCGGCATGGATATCGGGACTGCCAAACCCACCCCGGAAGAGCGCGCGCGTGTGCCGCACCACCTGATCGACGTTGCTGAACCGGACCAGACCTGGAGCCTGGCCCTGTTTCAAAGATCTGCCCGGCAGGCGATCGAAGATATCCATTCTCGGGGACGCTTACCTTTCCTGGTCGGCGGCACCGGCCAGTACCTCCACGCCATCCTGCACGGGTGGCAGATCCCACCTGGGCAGCCAGACCCGCGTTTACGCGCCGCCCTGGAGAGCTGGGCAGCTGAGATCGGCGCCCACGGTCTGCATGCCCGCCTGGCAGTCATCGATCCATCGGCGGCCGCGGCCATCGATTACCGCAATCTGCGCCGCACAATCCGCGCCTTGGAAGTGATCCTGCACAGCGGCCGCCGATTCTCCGAGCAGCGGCGCTCCGGCACTGCTCCTTACCGGATGCTTTCGATCGGCCTCGACCTGCCCAGGCCGGACCTTTTCGCGCGCATCGACGCCCGGATAGAAAAAATGCTCGCAGCGGGGCTGGTGCAGGAAGTTCAAAACTTGCTGGACCGGGGATATTCCCCAGACCTCCCGGCGCTGTCAGCTATCGGCTACCGGGAGATCGCGGACTATCTCCAGGGGAAGCTCTCCCTGGATGAGGCGATGGCGCGCATCAAACGCCGGACCCGCCAGTTCGTCCGTCGTCAGGCAAACTGGTTCAAACGGTCCGATCCCGACATCCATTGGTTCACGGTCCACCCCTTTGTGTGCGATGAGATCGAGAAATTTATCCTCAACTGGTTAGGATTAGTTGACAATCCCCAGAATTAAATCTATACTATTTAGGAGTTACGCAGTTCAGAAAACCTCCTGCCAACTGCGTAAGTCCTGTTATTTATAGTTTCCGGATCAATCAAATATCCATTTATTTTTCGTTCGTACCGTCCGCTGTTCATTCAAAGGAGGAACACCATGAGCGAAAAGCCCTGGCTCGCCCGGTACGATGAGGGGGTGCCTCATCACATTGATTACCCGGAAGTCCCTCTGTTCCATCTTCTCGAGGAAGCCGCCCGCAAATATCCTGACTCCCCCTGCACCATCTTCAAGGGAGCGAAGGTATCTTACCGGGAAATGAACGAGTTGACCGACCGCCTGGCGGCCGGACTTGCCAGCCTGGGAGTGAAGAAGGGAGACCGGGTGGGGATCTTCATGCCCAACACGCCGCAGTTCGTCCTGGCGTATTTCGCTATTCTCAAGCTGGGCGCGGTCGTCGTGGCGACCAACCCGCTGTATTCCGCCCGCGAGATCGAACACCAGAGCAACGATGCCGGGATCGAGATCATGCTCGTGATGAGCAACTTCTACAACCTGATCAAGGAGGTTCAGCCCAGGACGCGCATTAAGACGATCGTCGTCACGAACCTCAAAGAGTACCTGCCGCCGATCCTGTCTTTCCTGTTCACACTCACCCGGGAGAAGAAAGGGGGCTTCCGGGTCCAGCTCGGCAGCGGAGACTTGTGGATGCAGGAGCTGATCGCCCGCTACAAACCGGAAGACCGCCCCAGAGTCGAGGTCAGCCCGGACGACGACGCCCTGTTCCAATACAGCGGCGGGACGACAGGGATCTCGAAAGGCGCCATCGCCATGCACCGCAACCTGGTCGCCAATGCTCTCCAGATCCGGATGTGGATGCCGACTGCCGAAGACGGCAAAGAAACTGTCCTCATGGCGATCCCCCTCTTCCACGTCTACGGGATGGTGGCGGGCATGCTCTTCGCCATCCGCACCGGCGCTGGCATGGTCATGGTCCCCAATCCCCGGGACTTGAAGGACGTCCTAACCAGCATCGAGAAATACAAGACCACGATCTTCCCCGGCGTGCCGACGCTCTACAACGCCATCAATAACCACCCCGACGTGCTTGCTGGAAAGTTCAACCTTTCCTCGATCAAAGCCTGCATCTCCGGTTCGGCGCCGCTAATGCGCGAGACGAAAGAAAAATTTGAGGCTCTCACCGGCGGAGTGGTCTTCGAGGGATACGGCTTATCCGAGGCCCCCACTGCCACGCACTGCAACCCGCTGCAAGGTGAGAACCGCACCGGTTCGATCGGCCTGCCGCTGCCAGACGTGGACTGCCGGATCGTCAGCCTGGACGATGGCATGACTGTGCTGCCCCCCGGCGAGATCGGCGAACTCGTGGTCAAAGGTCCACAGGTCATGAAGGGCTATCACAACATGCCCACTGAGACCGCCAACACCCTGCGCGATGGATGGCTGTACACCGGCGACATTGCCCGTATGGACGAAGACGGCTATTTTTACATCGTCGACCGGAAGAAGGAGCTGATCAAACCCGGCGGCTACCAGGTCTGGCCGCGGGAAGTGGAGGAAGTCATCGCTGAGCACCCCAAAGTGCTCGAAGTGGGCGTCGCCGGCGTGCCTGACCCCTACCGGGGAGAGACTGTCAAGGCCTGGGTTGTTGTCAAGCCCGGCGAGACGCTGACCGAAGAGGAGGTCAAGGACTGGTGCCGGGAGCGTCTGGCCAAGTACAAGGTCCCGACCCTGGTCGAATTCCGGACCGAACTGCCCAAGACCACCGTCGGCAAGATCCTGCGCCGCGAACTGATCCGTGAGCACAAGGAGTCACTGGCGGAACCAGCTGCATAAACCCGGCGTGATTCAAGCGCGGCGGATTGAATGGTGCTCGCCGTACTTGCATTGAAGAGCTACCTCAGCGGGTAGTAACACAATCCTGCAGTTCCCGGACCGGTGTGGACGCCTAGGGCCGGCGAGAGCTCGGCGATGAACGATTCTACAACCGTCAGCTTTTCCTCCACCAGGGCTTTGATCTTCTCCGCTTCCTCCCGAGCGGCAGCGTGCATGTAGGCGATCTTGATCTTCCCCATGTATCCTGCCGCCGCCTCGACTTTCTCGACCATGATCTGGTAAGCCCGGCTCCGGCTGCGCGCGGTGCCCAAAGGGACGATGACCCCGTCCTCCATGCCGATCAGCGGCTTGATGTTGAGCAGGCTGCCGACCAGGTGCTTTGCCCTGCCGATGCGCCCGCCCACGTAAAGATACTTGAGCGTGTCCGCAGTCTGGATCATCCGCGTGATCGGGATCATCCCCCTGACCAGCTCCACGATATCGGAAAGGCATCTCCCTTCGAGCGCGGCCCGGGCGGCTTCGATCACCATCCACCCGTGACACATCGAAACATTCAGCGTGTCGATGACCTCAATTATGAGCCCAGGGATGGTTTCTCCGATGATCGACTTCGCCGCCTGAGCGGCCTGGAACGCGCCGCTCCCCCTGGAAGTCATGTGAATGCTGGCGATCTCCCGCACGCCCTCTTCCTTCGCGAGCCGCTCGTAGAGCTCCAGATAGTCACCTGGTCCTGGGCTGGCCGTCTGGGGCAGCACCTCTGCCGTTGGGAGCCATTTGTAGAACGCTTCCCGCTGGATCGTCATCAGATCGCGCAGCACTTCTCTGCCGCGATAGATGTAATACGGTACCCAGTGGATATTCAGGCTGTCGATTAAAGCATCTGGCAGGCTGGCGACGCTGTCCGTGACAACGGCGATCTTGGGCATGAAAACAAATTCCTCCGCAGGGTAATTATATCCCCGCTTCGAAGGCGCGCAGGATTGCCGAGGCGATCCCGGTGAGGTCGCGCAGCTGGCTGGAAAACGCCTGCCGGTCCTGGCGTTCCCCAATCAACAGGCATGGCACCTGGTTCTCCGTGTGGCGCCTGGTACTCAAATCTTCCAGGTTGCCGTGGTCGGAGGTGATCAGGACCAGGCCTTGCCGGTCGTCCCAGGCGGCCAGGAGGCCGGAAAGCATCCGGTCGAATTCCTCCAGCAGGCTGCACGCCGCCTCCATATCCTGCCTGTGCCCGGCGATGTCGCTCAGCCAGTATTCGAAGACGGAGAAATCGTACGCCGCGGACAGCTCCGCAAGGCTGGCGCCTGCTGCCTCCGGCGTCATCAGCAAACCCTCTTCCAGGCCGAACCGCTCGCGCCAGCCCTGGCCTGTGAAATCCGCCGACAGCGCTCGACCGGCGCGCAGGTCCTCTTCCCCCATCAAGGAGATGCCGGCATTGGTGACAGCCAGGGGGATGGAAGAGTACAGCCGCCGGCCGGACCGGATCCCTGAAAAGTAGCGCGGGGGGTAAGCGTTGAGCAAGGCACACCGGAGACCCCTCTCTCTCAGCAGGCTGAACACGTTCCCGTTGCGCAGGGTCTCCGCCACCTCCCGGTTGGGCTTGGGGCCGTAGTGGTATCCAATCTCTGCGGGGATGTTTCTCCCGGTGAACAGGACGGCCTGCCCGGTCGCGGACTGCGGCCTGCCCCCGACGCCCAGGCTGGCGTCCAGCGCGAGCAGCGTGGCCCGGTCCGTCACCAGCGGATGACCGGGGACGGCGGCGGGCTTGAGCAGCCTGTTCCCCCCCAACAACGCCTGCAAATTCGGCATCGCCGCCCGGGCGAAGGGATTGACGCCAGGATCGTCCTCGCCCAGCCCGACGCCGTCAAGAAATAAGAACAGGATTCTCACGATGGTTGGAAGCCTGAGATTGTGGACTAGTGAATGGAAATTTTACCTCACTTATGTGCGATTAATGGTCCGCCGCACGGTTGACATGGATGGCAGCCAGTCGGACTCGGCCAAACTTAAGCTGCGGCAGGAAATCCTTGTGCTTCCCAAACTTCGATTCGGTCCGCAACGACCACGGGGGGTTGCCCGGAAGTTTTTGACGCCATGTCTTTGACAACAGGCGCGACTTCCCTTAAAATCAAGCCGTCCATATCAAGGACTGCGCCTGCCCGGGTGCAGCCCATTTCAGGAGAATTCCAATTCATGAAAGAATACACCACAGAATTCATCCGCAACATCGCCCTGGTCTCGCACAGCAGCGCCGGCAAGACCATGCTTGCGGAAGCGTTCCTGCACTTCACGGGGGCGACCACCCGCCTGGGCAAGATCGAAGACGGCACGACCGTCGCGGACTTCGAAGACGAAGAAATCCGGCGTGGAATTTCCCTATCGACTGCAATCATCCCCATCGAGTACAAGGACCACAAGATCAACTTCCTGGATACACCCGGGTACACAGATTTCATCGGGGAAATGATCTCCGCGCTCCGCGTCTCTGACGGCGCGATTGTGGTGGTCGACTCAGTTGCGGGGGCGGAGGTCGGCACAGAGATCGCCTGGAATCATTGCGATACCTTCAACCTGCCGCGGTTCGTTGTGATCAATAAGATGAACCGCGACAACGCCAGCTTCCGCAAAGCGCTGGATTCGGTCCAGGACATTTCCGAAATCCGCCTGATCCCCCTGCAGCTCCCCTGGGGCGAGAAGCAGGACTTCAAGGGGGTGCTCGACCTCCTGACCATGAAAGCGTATTCCGGCGATGGAAAGAATTCCTCTGATATTCCGGCTGAATACATGGCCGAGGTCGAGGCGGCCCGCAGCGAGCTGATCGAAGTCGCGGCAGAGGGTGAGGACGAGCTCCTCCTGAAATACCTGGAAGGTGAGAGCCTGGACGCGGAGGAGATCCTGCGCGGCCTGGTGAACGTGGTGCGCAGCCGCACCTACGTACCCGTGTTGGTGGCTGCCGGCTCGGCTGAGATCGGCATCGCCCCTCTGCTCGACGCGGTGATCGGGCTGATGCCGTCCCCGGCGGATATCCCGCCTGTGGTCGCCAGGGGCACGCAGGGCGAGGAGCAGCTCAAAGCGGAAGACAGCGGCTCCCTGGCGGCGTACGTCTGGAAGACGACCGCTGATCCCTTCGTCGGCAAGATCACCTACTTCCGCCTGTATTCCGGTATGCTCCACTCCGATATCCGCGTCTGGAACCAGACGAAAGGGTCCGAAGAGCGGCTCGGCAACCTGAACCTGCTGCGGGGGAAAGAGGCCATCCCGGTCAAGACCGCTCACGCCGGGGATATCGTAACCGTGCCGAAGCTCTCGGTCACCTCGACCGGCGACACGATCTGCGATCGGGGCCATCCCCTCGAACTGCCGGTGCCGACATACCCCCACGCCCTCTACCAGGTCGCCCTCACCCCCAAAACTCAGGCCGACTCGGCCAAAATCAGCCCCACCCTGACCCGGCTGTGCGAAGAGGACATGACCCTCTCCTGGCACCAGGAACCCAGCACCAACCAGACCATCCTCCAGGGCATGGGCGATCAGCACATCGACGTCGCTATCCGCAAGGCGGAGGCCAAATTCCAGACCAGCCTGAATATCGAAGAGCCGCGGGTCCCTTACCGTGAGACGATCACGAAAGTCGCGACCTCTCAATACCGCCACAAAAAACAGACCGGCGGCGCGGGGCAGTTCGCCGAGGTGCACATGCGGGTGGAGCCGTTAACCGAAGAAAACTTCGAATTCAAGAACGAGGTCTTCGGCGGGGCCATCTCGAGCAATTTCATGCCCGCCATCGAGAAAGGCGTGCGTGGCGTGATGCAGAGCGGGGTCCTGGCCGGCTATCCGGTCGAGAAAGTCAGGGTGGCCGTGGTCGATGGCAAGGAACACCCGGTCGACTCCAAGCCGGTCGCATTCGAGATCGCCGGCCGTGAGGCGTTCAAACTGGCCGTGAAGGACGCTGCCCCAGTCCTGCTAGAACCGATCATGAACGTCGAGATCACGGTGCCGGAGGCCAACATGGGCGATGTGCTCGGCGATCTCAACACCCGCCGCGCCCGGGTCCAGGGCATGAACACAGAGAAAGGGCGTTCGGTGGTGACGGCCCAGGTCCCCCTGGCAGAGATGCAGCGGTACACGACCGATCTGCGGTCGATCACCGGCGGGCGCGGCGTCTTCAGCATGGAATTCTCCCATTACGAAGTCGTCCCTGCCCACCTGGCCCAGGAGATCATCGCCGCCCGGCAGAAAGAGCTGGCGGCCGCGAAGGAGGATTGACCGGGGAGGCGCTGTTCTTGTTATCTTCTTGCCAGACCAAGTCTTAGGAACACTTCCGGAGCAAGGGCGGCAATCCAAAACCCGACCAGGGCGTACCTCAAGTAGCGTAGGGCGTACGCCGCCAGGGTCTCCCCCGCCGGGAAGATCGCCCCCAGACCTGCCCAAAGGGCGATCACGCCGGCAACCCCGATTAGGAAACGCAGGCCGCGCTTCCACCAGGCGCCTGAAACGTCCATCCCTCCGCGCGCCTCGATCCAGGCGATCCCACCCGCAAAACCGAACAAAGCCCCGGAAGAGGTCAGCAGTCCTTCCAGGCTCAGGGGGTTGATCTCTTCGTCCGGGAAAGCGGCGCGCGCGTTCTCGATCCATTCCACCGGGAGCACCCAGTCGCTCAGGGCGGACCGCACAAGCCCGCCGATGGCAACGAACACCAGGGAAGTCAGGAGGGCGGCCAGGACCTGAACGCCCAGATTTGTTTTCTTTAACCAATTTTTGACAGGTTCTTCCAGGCGCAAATACAGCCAGAGCACCGCGCCGCCGATCAGCCAGCCGATCAGTACGTCTTGAGGAAAATGGACCGCCAGGTACACCCTGGACAAGCCGATCAAAAACACCAGCAGGACGGCGACTCCCGTGATCCAATTTCTCGCGAGAGAGGATGCCAGGGCCCCCCACACAGCAACGGAATTCTGGGCGTGACCTGACGGAACGCCGAAAGAGCCTTCGAATGCGTAGGCGCTGACCTCCCTTGTGTACCAGAATGGCCGCGGGCTGTGCCAGGCCAGCTTCAAGATGGTATTCAGGCTGTTTCCGACAATTAAAATGAAACCGATCCGCCGCGCAAGACCGGTATCGAGGCACCAGTACAGGAATGGCATGACCATCAGGAAAAACTGCTCGCTCCCCAGGAATGAAAAGAATCCCATGGGACCCAAGAGCCATTCTCCCCAGCTCTGCACGTACAGGATCAGCCGGATCCCAAGGTCATAATAGGCTTCCATCGAATCCATCCTTCCTGGCGGTCAGGTTCGATCGTCGTTAAGTTCCCTGGTCAATTTCTATCCCGACCGGCACAGCTCCATCCATCTCAGCTTCTGGCTGCTTCCTGCGAGGCGAAAAGAGGGCGCTGACCACCAGCGAGACCAGAATCAGGGACCCTGCCACGGGGTACATTGCACGCGGATTAATTGAGTACAGGTAGCCCGCCACCAGGGGGGCCATGACCACAGCGGTTGCGGCTACCGTCTCGGAAAGGCCAAAGGCCAGTCCCATCCTCTCGGACGGCGCCAGCTCCCTCACCTGCGCCATCCCCAGCGCCTTGGCAGTCCGGAACCCGCCGAGCAGTAAAAATGCTGGCAGATACCCGGCCAGCCCCGCCGCTGACCAGAGGAGCAGGGAGAAAATCCCGACTGCCGCCTGCCCCAACAGGAACCCAACCCTGGCCGGCAGCGCCCCCAGGGCAAGGTTCAGAACCACGACCCCGACGCTGGCAACCGAATACAGGCTGCCGACCTGGCTCAGGTTCAACCCGCCCTGGTTTGACAGGAAGTTCGGCGTGAGCGGCTGGGGCAGGTACGTGGCGAAGATCGCCAGGAAGATCACCCCCATGTAGACCTTGTAGCGTGGGGAATACATCCAGCCCCTGTCGTTGCCGCTCGAGGGGACCTTTTCGACCGGTTGAGGATGAATGAAGAGGATTAT
>CAYQDF010000071.1:0-16158 GCA_964416175.1 uncultured Anaerolineaceae bacterium | reverse complement strand
GGTGACACACCATAAGGTTTCCCTTAAACGCTCCAATTGAATTCAGGATTTCCAGAAGCCCTCCAGCGAGGGCTTCTGCTGTTAAACCAACATCCGGAACAATTCATTGTCGTCAGACGTCTAAACCTAGACAGAAATCCAAAGTTATAATCGTTCACATGTCTTTTGTAAGGAGGCAAATACTATGAAACAAATCCTGGTTACATTAGCATTATTGGTGGTGCTCTTTTCAACCGCCTGCGCGCCTGGTGAAATCGACCGGTTGCTCTCTGCAGGCGATTCACCCGAAGCAGGCTCCGAAGGCGAACCTGGAGTAGATCTCCTCGCGGAGGGCGCCGGGCCCCTCGAGATCACGCCCGGTCCAGGCGGGAGCGGTGAGGGCGAAGGTGGCAATATCGACAGTTCATCCGACGATTCATCCGGGAATATCAGCAAATCCGGGGAGACCGCCCCGAGCGGTTCCTCAGGCGATCAATCTGGCTCGCTCGATTCGAGCATGCCCGGAAGCGGCTCTGCTGGCAAGCCCGGTGAAGTTGTCGCATGGAACACATTTACGGAGAACAACTACAAGTTTTCGATCGCTTATCCGCAGCATTTTGTCATCCTGCCCGAGATCGATCTTTTGAAGAACATCGACCAGGACCTGCTCTTTCGCGTGCGCTTCCAGGATAAAGAGCTCGCCGAAGGCGATACAGCTGACCTTGAGATCCCGCAGTTCAGCGTCGAAGTCTACACAGCCACAACCGATACCCTGGAGGCTTTCCTCAAGCAACGCACGCCGGATGCCAGCTATGAAGAATTCCATCTTGGAGACCTGGTCGGTTACAAAGTGGTCCTCGCCCGCCTGATCGCGCCAAACGAATTCTATTTCTTCCTGGCCCACGGGTACGTCTACAAACTGACTCCTCTCGGAGAGTACGGCCTGGAAATGCTGCAGACTTTCAAAATCCTTCCGTAAATCCGCGTGAGAATCGAAACGGGCTGGCGGAGAGATCCCGCCAGCCCGTACCCAACCCGGGACGACACTCAGGCTAAGGATGTTGAATTTGCGCAGCCCGCAGGGTGTTCCTCATTAACATCGCAATCGTCATGGGGCCAACCCCGCCGGGGACCGGTGTGATATATCCGGCGATTTCCTTGGCTTCCTCGAAGTTCACGTCGCCTACGAGACGCCGCCCGCTCTTCTTAGTCGGGTCCGGTTTTTCATTGATGCCCACGTCAATGACTGCCGCTCCCGGCTTGATCCAGTCTCCCCTCACCATTTCCATTCTGCCGATCGCCGCAATCAGGATGTCTGCCCGTCTTACGACACTCGGCAGATCCCGGGTCCGCGAATGGCATACAGTAACCGTGGCATTCCGGTGGATCAGCAGGAGCGCCGCTGGCATCCCGACGATATTCGAGCGACCGAGGACCACCGCGTTTGCTCCTTCAATAGGTACACCGGCTTGCTCGAGCAGATAGATGCATCCGTAAGGTGTGCAGGGGACAAATAAAGGCTCACGCCCTTTTTGGGCCAGGCGGCCGATATTGAGCGGGGAGAATCCGTCCACGTCTTTTTCAATATTGATGAGAGACAGCACCCGTTCTTCGTCGATGTGCGCTGGCATGGGCAGCTGCACCAGGATGCCGTTGATCTTTGGGTCGGCATTCAAATCTCTGACCAGAGCCTCAACCTGCTCCTGACTCGAATCAGCCGGCATGTGGTGGCTGACCGAACCCATTCCCAGTTCTATACAGGCTTTCTGCTTCGACGCCACGTATGCCGCCGAATCCGGCCGGTCACCGACCAGGACTGTGGCTAAGGTTGGCTGCGGTTTACCCGCCGCAATGAAAACAGCTACGGCTTCGGCGACTTCTTCGCGTACTTTCGCAGCAATCGCTTTCCCATCGATAATATGCGCTGTCATGTTCGGCTCCTTGTTAGTCGTGATGGACAGTATCGATCCAGGAATCTTATTCGATCCCCAACTTCCCATTATCCCTGAAAGTGATAAATTTTACAAGCGTTTCCGGAGTATTTCACGGACGCCAGACGGCGTCGAATTCGAGGGATTCTTCCTCGGTCAGCCGCTGCTTCGCAAGCCCGTTGGATGTCATGATGTAGATGTCATGATTGCTCCCTTCGGGCCAGCTCTCGAATGCGATCCATTCACCATCCGGCGAGTAGCTCGCCTCGCGCATCGGGATCACCTCCGGAACGATGCGTTTCTCGAGGTAATTCCCCTCTTCGACCAGCATCACCATCAGCCTCGGCACTCCTCCGAGAAGTTCACTCTGCGTATAAAGGATCGCTTTCCCATCCGGAGACCAGACAGGGTGGGAGTTCTTCAAGCTCCCACTTCGAGATAAGAGGATGGGCTCTCCCCCTTCAGAGTCCATGATCCAGATCTGGTAGGGACCGCGGCGGGTTGTAATGAAAGCAATCTGGTCTCCATTGGGGGACCAGGCCGGTTGATTGTCACGCACAGTGTTGGCAGATAGTGACCTGATCTCCCCAGATTCGAAATCATACACGTAGACTTGAGCCCGGTTGAAATCGCGGATAGATGTGAAAGCGATCTGGCCCCCATCCGGAGACCAGGCCGGGTCGAAATCCCCGCCGGGCGTGTAGGGCAATCCGGTTAGGCCTGTGCCATCAGCGTTGATCAGAAAGATCCTGGCTCCAGGGTAGATCTCCTGGTTTGAACCGCATGGAGAGATAAAGGCTAACCGGTCGCCATCGGGCGACCAGGCGGGCTGACAGGCGCCCTCCGGCATCTCAGTGATCTGGCGCTTGCCGGTCCCGTCCGCGTTCATCAGCCAGATTTGCGGCAGCCCGCTCAAATCACTTGCATAGGCGATCTGGCCTCTGCCGCCTCCCACCGGCGTGACGGTCGGAGTCGCCGTCGCCGATGGCGATGGCCGCGGGGTGATCGTCGGACTGGAAGACATGGTCGCGGTGGCCTGGATTGTCCGGGTGAACGTGGGCGGGCTGGTCGGTGTGGAGGTGCTCCCTTCGCCATTGACCACCAGAGGGAAGGTGGCCTGTGCCCCTGCCGGTGCATTGGGACTTGTTCGAACATCGATCCAGTCGAAGATCGAGGCGCTTGCCAGGAACTCCTCTGCCCGATCGAACGCCTGATTTACCAGCGATGGCCGGTACCAGGAAACACCGATTACAGACATCGTTAATACGGTGAGCAGCAGGATGCCGTACAACCAGCAGCTTCTTAAACGCCGGCCGCGCTCCAGCGCCGGCGGTTTGAGTGGGCCGGCGATTCGATCAAAACCAACCGGCAGCAAAGGGGACCCATCTGACGCGGCTGGCTCCCGTTCCATTGGAGGACGCCAGCTTATTGGTTCCGGCGCGGCAGCAGGGTTGTTAATCCCTGGCAGCTGGACGCTGGGTGCCGGTGTGAGCGTTTTTTCTGTAGAGTTTTTCTTCCCGGTTATCACCCTGGAGTTGAGGAGCGCCTGTTTTAATTCTTCGGCGCTTTGGTAACGGTCGTCCGGGCGCAGCGCCATCGCCTTGTCGATGACCGCAGCCAGCCGACGGGAAACGCGCGGGTTGTATTTGCGGATAGGAGCTAATTCAGCCTGTCCCATCGCCCGCGCCAGGGCATCCTCAGGCAATTCCCCGGTGAGCGCCATATAGAGGGTTGCTCCCAGAGAATAGATGTCGGAACGGTGATCCGTGCTGGCCGTCCCATACTGTTCTGGCGGAGAATAGCCTGGCGTCATCGCCCGCGCTCCGGTCGTCGTCGATTGGCTTCCTGTAAACACCTTGGCCAGGCCGAAATCGACCAGGATGATATTCCCGGCAGGAGTGATTTTCACATTCCCTGGTTTGATATCGCGGTGTACAACCTGAGGCTGGCGGGTGTGCAGGTAAGTCAGCGCGTCGCAGATCGTCGTTCCAAGGATGACCGCCTCCGCATCGGAAAGCAAACCCTCCCGGTCGATCCGCTCGCGCAGGTCCTCCCCCTCAATGAAGTCCATCACCAGGTATTGTCCCTGGCCTTCGATCACGAAGTGGTCCGTCACTCTCGGGAGGTTCGGATGACGCAGGTTCGCCAGGATGACCGCTTCACGCTTGAACTGCCGGGCGTATTCCTCGGTTGTGAACAGATTTTCTTTTACCGCGACTTCCACGCCGAGATTCTCGTCGACAGCGCGGTAGATCGAACCCATCCCCCCCTGGCCGAGGATCTCCAGGAGCCGGTAGCGATTATTTAACAGGGAGCCGCGTTCAACCATCAGTCCACATATTGTATTTTACGGCGGGCAATCAATCCTGCTGCCATCCATCCCACCCGGTTGAACTTCCAGGATCCTGAATTTGTGAGGGCTGAGTGGTCTTCGTCTAGATATCCAGGTTGCGAACTTCCCTGGCGTGTGTCTGGATGAACCGCCGGCGAGGCGGAACCGCTGCGCCCATCAACATATCAAACGTCCTGTCCGCTTCCGCCGCATCCTCGATGGTGACAAGCAGAAGGGTGCGTTTGGATGGATCCATCGTGGTCTCCCACAGCTGCGTTGCGGTCATTTCACCCAGTCCCTTATAGCGGGAGAGCGACACCTTATCCGGGTTCACCCCGAGCTCTTTGAATTGGCGGTCTTTATCTGCATCCGTGTAGGCGTAGAGCACCTGGTTTTTGTAGACAATCCGGTAAAGAGGCGGTTGGGCGATGTATAGGTGTCCTTCTTCGATAAGCGGCTGCATGTAGCGGAAGAAGAAGGTCAACATGAGGGTCCGGATGTGACTCCCGTCCACGTCCGCATCTGTCATGATGATCACCCGTCCATAGCGGAGACCTGAGAGATCAAAACTCTCTCCAATGCCGGTGCCCAGCGCTGAGATCAACGCTTTGACTTCATTGTTAGCCAGGATCTTGTCCAGCCGGGCGCGTTCCGTGTTTAGGATTTTCCCTCGCAGTGGGAGGACTGCCTGGAAGTGGCGATCGCGCCCCTGCTTGGCAGAGCCGCCGGCGCTGTCCCCTTCCACAATGAACAGCTCGGTCTTCTCCGGATCGCGTTCAGAGCAGTCCGCCAGCTTGCCGGGCAGGGTGAGGCTTTCGAGCGCCGATTTTCGAATCACGAGATCGCGGGCTTTTCGGGCGGCGTCTCGGGCTCGGGCGGATGTCAGGCACTTTTGCACGATCGCCCTGGCTTCAGATGGATGCTCTTCGAGGAATGTGCTGAAAGCCTCACTGACCACCTGCTGCGTGAGCGTCTGGACCTCCGGATTCATCAGCTTCACCTTGGTCTGGCTCTCGAACTGCGGGTCGGGATGCTTGATGCTGATGATGGCAGTAAGCCCTTCCCGCGTGTCATCACCGGTGAAGTTGGGATCGGAATCCTTGAGCAAACCCGTCCGCCGGGCGTAATCGTTCACAGTGCGCGTTATCGCCGCGCGCAAACCCGTGAGATGCGTGCCTCCATCGATGGTATTAATGGTATTGGCAAAAGCATAAACGGATTCTGCGTAGGCATCGGTGAACTGGATCGCTGCGTCAACGGTGATCGAGTCGATCTCTTTTTCGACGTGAACGACCGGGTGAAGCACCTCCCGGTTTCTATTCAGATACCGGACGAAGGAAGTGATTCCACCCTCGAAATAAAAGGTCATCTCCCGGTCCGCCCGTTCGTCGAGGAAGAAGATCGTGACCCCGCGGGTGACGAACGCCATCTCTCGGAAGCGTTGGACGAGCGTGTCGAACCGGTAGTCGATATCTCCTTTGAATATCTCTGGATCGAACTTAAAACGCGTCTGCGTGCCTGTGGTGTGCGGGGGCACTGTGCCGATCACTTTAATTGGGCCGGTGGGATAGCCGCGCTCATACCGCTGGTAGTGCACTTTTCCATCCCGTTTCACTTCCACTTCGCACCACTCAGATAAGGCGTTGACCGCCGACACTCCGACTCCGTGGAGTCCACCAGACACCTTATAGCTGCCGCTGCCGAACTTCCCTCCCGCATGCAGAGTGGTCATGACCACTTCCAGGGCAGGTTTGTTCGTCTGCGGGTGAATATCCACCGGGATGCCCCGTCCGTTATCAACCACCGTCACGCTGCTGTCCGCGTGGATGATGATCTCAATCCGGTCACACGATCCAGCCAGGGCTTCATCGATCGAGTTATCAACCACCTCGTATATCAGGTGATGCAGGGCTTTAGCATCCGTACCACCCACGTACATGCCGGGACGCCGGCGGACGGCCTCCAGACCTTCCAGTACCTGGATGTCTTTGGCGTCGTATGAAATCACCCGATCAACAGATTTTGCCACTCACTCCTCCGAATCGCCATCAATTGATGGAACGAACTCAATTTTCCCCTTAGCTGAATGCTGCCTCTCAGGTCACGGACACTCGGCCGGTCTGCACCAAGCGCCTGACCCATAGCGTCGAATCCCGATAATATACGAAGCTGGAAGCCAGCAAGCCGGTCGCAACAAAGCCGTGACCAAGAATCCCAATCAGCAATAACCACGAATCTTCCTCCGGGATCAGCCACAAGATATCCAGGCCCTTGCTGAGTAGAAACGCTGCCAGCAAGAACAGCATCGTCGTTGGCAAAGTCCTGCGCATCAGGCTGGCGCTTGTCCGCACCGCGCCAATGAGATTATCCCGATTTACGATGATCCCATGAGGGGTGAAAACCAGTGGCAGGATCAACCACAGTACGAATCCAGAATAAATCAACAATGCGCACTGCCCGTAGGAGAGGCCGCCCAGGGCGACCAGGGAGATGATAAAACCACCCGGGAGGATGGCGATCAAGACGAGCGCGGCAAACAAAACCGCGAAAAGAATGACCTTCAAGGAGGCCGCTGGCCATTCTTCCATCGTCTTCCGGAAGGAAATGCTCCCTCCCAGTGCTGCCTGGGCAACCAGGATGAAGAAGAACGTCCCCGCTGCCAGTCCGCTAATCGTAAGCAGCAACCACATCCCCAGGACTCCTGGCACCGTCTCGATCTCGACCGCGACGGGGAATCCGGTTGGCGCAGCAATTGGCACCCTGGATACCATTAAGCTTGGGATTCCAATGGGGTAAGTGCGGAATGTAATCAGCAAATTAAATTGGGTTGCAAATCCGGCCCACAACTCCTGCATGGAATTAAACAGGTCTACCATTCCGGGATCTTGAAAACGATAAAAATCCCGCAGCTGGTCAGCGAGCGAACCAATCAATCCCGTCAATTTGAGTCGCGGCCCCAGCCACAGAAACAGGTCCAGGGTGACCGGAAACAAGATCAGAATCAGATGGTTTGCAATGGCATCAAAACCCGCCCGGATAGCCACGATCAGGTTAGGCGCAGCAGGGGTTGCCAGTGTGTTACTGCTTCTCATTACAGATGTACCACGCAGTCTTTGCTCAACTTAACGCTTCAAATTTTACCATAGGGGTATCTTGGAGGTATGTGCGAAAATTCCTTAATGTCAGGACCTTTCAGGGAACAATCCACTGCCATGGGTCTGAGAGACAATGATCAGGAAAATTTGCTGCACTTAAACACTTGACCTTCCCATATCATATCGGTAAAATCAATGCATTAACGAACCGGGATAGGCGGAACTTCTTTCCATTAAACACCTTTAGTTTGCATTCCCGGTCCATCATCGTCAAGCATATGCCACATCCTCAAGGAGGTGATGCCTGACCTAGAACTCACACCGGTCCCCACTTCAAGTCATAGACCATGACAAACCCGTAAACGCGGGAAAACACTTAAACCTCATGGAGGAGGAAAGAGGAATGAACAAGAAGTTCTTTACCATACTGGCGCTGCTGGTTTTGGCCAGCATGATCCTGGCAGCATGCGCTCCTGCGGCGCCGGCCACAACTGAAGCGCCACCGGCCGGGACGGAAGCTCCGCCGGCTGAGGATCCTTGCGCCACGGACGCGATCGGCTGTATTGACATCGCCCCTGGCGATCCGGTCCACATTGCATATGGTCTGGTGATTGCCGGCCCTAACGAATCGCTGGGTATCGACTCCCGCAATGGCGTCGAGATCGCGATCGATGACGTCGGCGGCGAAATCCTTGGCCATCCGATCCAGTTCGACGGCCAGGATACAGGCTGCAATGCTGAGACCGGCCAGGCAGCCGGAACTGCGCTGGCGGCTGACCCGACCATCGTCGCCGTCATCGGCACTTCCTGCTCGAGTGAAGCCCGGGTAGCACTCCCCTTGCTGAAGGACGCCGGCTTCGTTGTCGTCTCGCCCTCCAACACAGCTCCAGACTTGACAGAGCCGGGCAGCGAGAACAACCACGTCCCAACTTACGCGCGCACAGCCCACAACGATAACCTGCAGGGCACCGCCGCCGCTGAATTCGTGTTCAACGAATTGGGTTTCACCAAGGCCGCCACTATCCATGACGGCAGCCTGTACGCCGATCAGCTTCGGCAAGTCTTCGAGCGCCGCTTCGTAGACCTGGGCGGTGAGATCGTGGCCCAGGAAGCCGTGTCGCTTGGCCAGACTGATATGAGCGCGAACCTGACCGCCATCGCTGCTGGGGAACCTCAGGTGATCTATTTCCCGATCTTCATGCCTGAAGGCGGCTTCATCATCCGCCAGGCAAAGCAGACCCCTGGCCTGGAAAATGTCCAGTTGATCGGCGCGGATGGCCTGTTCTCTCCGGAAGTGATCGAGGGTGCCGGCGAGGACGTGGAAGGCTTTCTCGTGTCCAGCCCGGCTCTGGCGGGCGATGCCTATACCCAGTTCCTCGAAAAGTACGAGGCCAAGTTCGGCACCGGCCCGATCAGCATCTTCCACGCCCACGCCTACGACGCCTTCATGATCATCAAGAACGCCATCGAGAAAGTGGCGGTGCAGGAAGAGGATGGCACGCTGCGCATCCCGCGCCAGGCACTGCGCGATGCCGTGCACAACACGGAGAATTACCAGGGCCTGATCGGCACTCTGACCTGCAATGAGACACTTGAACTCGCCGGAACTGTGGTTAAAAATCCTGGCGATTGCGGCGCGGCCGGCGTCGGCGTCTGGCAGTACCACTTCGGGGATTTCGAGATCTTTACCAACCCGGAGGTCTTCTGGGCACCTGGTGAGTGATCGACGTAACACAGCATCAATGACAGGGGCGAGGGCCTCCTCGCCCCTTTTTCGAAAATACAACGAGCAGGAGCGAGTTAGATGCTTCGAAACTGGCGTCAGCGAATCACGTTAACGGATGTTGTGGTGTGGGGGATCGGTGTCTCTATCGGGATCGTCGTGGTTGTTGGCACGATCGCCACGCTCATTTCGGGGAAATATTCGGCAGCAACCTGGCTTGACCTGACGGTCAAGGGACTTGCCCTCGGGGGTGTGTACGCTTTGATCGCTATGGGCTACACGCTGGTCTACGGCATCCTGCGCATGATCAATTTCGCCCACAGCGAAGTCTTCATGAGCGGGCCGTTCACCGCGGTCTTCCTGGCCAACGCACTATCGCGCTCCGGATTCCTGGACCGGCAGCCTGTGATCGGCATGATCCTGGTCACACTCCTCTCAATGGCGGTCTCGATGACCATCGCAGTCCTGCTTGAGCGCATCGCCTACCGCCCCCTGCGGACCGCGCCCCGTCTGGTCCCATTGATCACCGCCATCGGCGCCTCATTCTTCCTGCAGTATACTTTTCGCGGCCTGTACGGGTCCGGTTTCGAGGCCTACCCTATACCGAAAGTGTTGCAGGGCAGCTTCGTCCTCGGATCGATCCGTATATTTTCCACCCAGATCGTCGTCATCCTGGGTGCGATTGCGATGATGGTGGCTTTGTACGCCATCGTGCAATGGACCAAAATTGGAAAATCCATGCGGGCAGTATCCGAAGACAAGGATGTCGCCGCTTTGATGGGGATCGATGTCGATCGGACCATTGCCATGACCTTTGCGCTGGGGGGTATCTCCGCTGGCGCAGCCGGCATCCTCTATGCGCTCCTTTTTCCGGTCGTCAATTTCTTCATGGGTTTTATCCCCGGACTGAAGGCCTTCACCGCTGCGGTCCTGGGCGGCATCGGCAATGTCGCCGGCGCTTTCCTCGGGGCGATCGTCATCGGCCTGATCGAATCGGTTGGGCCGAACCTGTTCTTTGACGGCCTGGGAATCCCCACGCCTGCCCAGATGAAGGACGCAATCGCTTTCGCAATATTGGTATTTATTCTGATTTTCCGCCCGACGGGTATCCTTGGCGAGCGTTTGGCAGAGGCAAAGGCCTAAAGGAACAGAGGTATGCAGACAAAGAAAATCTCACCCTGGATTCTTACCCTCCGCTCCGGTCTGGTTGGCGGCGCGGTGGCCATCCTGATCTCCTTGGTCGGTATGGTCGCCACTTTTAGCGAGCGCTTCATCGTAAGCGGATGGTTTACCATGGGGCAGGTGCTGTTCCTGGCTCCTATCCTTCTCTTCAGCTATACTGCAATCCGCCGGATCGCCCCACAACCCTATTGGATGATCTTGCTTGGTGGAGCGTTGACTGGCCTGGTCGGAGGCGCTCTCCTGGCGGTCCTGGCGCTACTCATCCACGTTGCGCCGGGAATCCGCGACATGTTCGACAAAGCCTCTTTCCAGCTCCTGGAGGTCCTGACTTTCGATCAGGGCATACCGAATGGGCTGCCTGTCCTGCTTCTCACCAGCCTTCTGATCGGCGGCCTGGCTTCCGTTGAATACCTGCTACCCGATCGAATGCGCAGAGCGGTTGTTTCGGGGCTGCTCATTGTGTTACTGATCGGGTTGCTTCGCGATCTGATCATGACCGTGGTAAACCAATGGGTCGATAAAGCGAAATCCTTCCCGGATTGGGCGACCTGGTCCGCACCGATTCTCGCCTTTATTCAAAATTTCTTTAGACGGCAGATCTTCGCTGCCAGTGGATTAAACCCGCTCAGCGCCATCGTCCTTTTTTTCCTCCTCAGCGGGTTGAACATCTGGCGCTCCGGAAAGCCGAAACAGGTCCGAAAATCGTTCACCGATGATCCAAGGGAGAAAACCCGGCGAGTGTTCGTGCTGGGGGGATGGGGGTTAGTCCTCTTACTCCTCCCCCTCGTATTGGGGATCTTCTTCGCAGAGATCCTGGACAACGTCGGGTTGTACATCATGATGGGGCTTGGCCTCAACATTGTTGTAGGCTTCGCCGGGCTGCTCGATCTCGGATATGTCGCCTTCTATGCCATCGGCGCTTACACCATGGGTGTGTTGACCTCTCCGGAGCTGGGATTTTTCGACATGACGTACTGGCAGGCGCTGCCTTTCGCGCTGGGAGCCTCGTTCCTGGCCGGGGTGCTCCTCGGCCTCCCGGTGTTGAAGATGAGGGGAGATTACCTGGCGATCGTCACCCTGGGCTTTGGCGAGATCGTCCGCCTGCTGGCCCTCTCTGACTGGCTCCGCCCCTGGCTGGGGGGCACGCAAGGCATCCAGCGCATCGCTCAACCCCAACTGGGCGGTCTGGTGTTGAATACCCAGGTTGAGTTGTATTACCTCTTCCTGGTTGGGATTGCGATAGTTGCCTTTGTCGCCTGGCGCTTGAAAGATTCGCGCCTTGGGAGATCCTGGATGGCGCTGCGCGAGGACGAGGATGTCGCCCGAGCGATGGGGATCAATCACGTCACCACCAAGCTGCTTGCCTTCGCCACCGGCGCGATATTCTCCGGCCTGGCTGGCACGATCTTCGCAGCCAAGCTGCAGTCGGTCTATCCACACAGCATGAATTTCCTGGTTTCTATCAACGTCCTCTCGCTGATCATCATCGGCGGGATGGGCTCGATCCCGGGGGTCTTCGTCGGCGCGCTGGCGCTGATCGCCGCGCCGGACCTGCTGCGCGAATTCGCCGAGTACCGGTACCTGGTTTACGGAGCCGTCCTCGTGGCGATGATGCTGACCCGTCCCGAAGGCCTGTGGCCGGAGGAACGCCGCAAACTCGAACTCCACGAAGAAGAAGAGGTGATCGAGGAGACCGCCGAGGAAAAGTTCGCGCCGCTCGCCGGCACCACGGATTGAAGGAGAGCATCATGGCCCTTTTGGTTGCAAGTAAAGTCACAAAGCGGTTTGGCGGTCTGGAAGCGCTCCACCAGGTCAACCTTGAGGTCAAGGAGCAGGCCATCCAGAGCATTATTGGGCCGAACGGCGCGGGCAAGACCACGTTCTTCAACTGTGTGACTGGTTTCTATAACCCTGAAGAAGGGGATATCCAGCTCGATGGGCGTTCCATCACCGGCATGAGCCCGGATCGCGTTACCCGCCTCGGCATCTCCAGAACTTACCAAAATATCCGTCTCTTCAAGAACATGACTGCAGTGGAAAACATCCTGGTCGGGATGCACCCGCACCTGCGTTCGGGATATTTCGGGGGGATCTTCCGCACCCGAGCCACCCGGCGCGAGGAGGCGGTTGCCGTCGAAGAAGCCCGGCGGCTGTTGCACTATTTGGGTCTGAGAGGGAAAGGCGATTATCTGGCGGTGAACCTGTCTTATGGCGACCAACGCCGCCTGGAGATCGCCCGTGCGCTGGCGAGCAAGCCGAAACTGCTTCTCCTGGATGAACCGACGGCGGGGATGAACCCCAGGGAAACCCAGGATACGATGGAACTTATCCGGCGGTTACGGGACGAATTGGGGATCACCATCCTGCTCATCGAGCACCAGATGCGGGTGGTGATGGGCATTTCGGAGCTGATCACCGTGCTCGACTACGGTGCCAAGATCGCCGAAGGCCGTCCCGAGGAGATTCAGAACGATCCGAAGGTCATCGAAGCTTATCTGGGCCGCGGCAGCGTCCAGGATTCAATCCCTACGGCAGCCGAGGCATATCAATCCAGCCCTGCGTCTTGAAAGCGAGAGCTCAACCATGCCGCTCCTCGAACTTGATAACGTCCATACGTATTACGGCAACATTCATGCACTGAAAGGCATCTCCATCACTGTCGAAGAAGCCGAGATCGTCACCCTGATCGGCGCCAATGGAGCTGGCAAATCCACCACGTTAAAAACCATCAGCGGCCTGTTGCGTCCGCGTGAAGGCGCCGTCCGCCTTGCGGGAGAAGACCTGGCAGCTTACAAACCCCATGAGATCGTTGCGAAAGGCGTCATCCAGGTGCCCGAAGGCCGGCGCGTCTTCGCCCGCATGACCGTCACCGAAAACTTGCAGATGGGAGCATTTACCCTCACCGACAAGCAAAAGATCAACAACAACATGGAACGCGTCTTCTCTTTATTCCCCCGGTTGAAAGAACGCCGCCACCAGCTGGCTGGCACTTTGAGCGGCGGCGAGCAGCAAATGCTGGCGACCGGGCGTGCTTTAATGGCCGATCCCCGGGTGCTCCTGATGGACGAACCCTCGATGGGACTCGCCCCCGTCCTGGTGGACAGCATCTTTGACACGATCGTGGAACTTCACAAAGCCGGGACAACCATCCTCCTGGTCGAACAGAATGCCCGGGTCGCGCTCCAGATCGCCGATCGCGGGTATGTCCTGCAAACCGGGGAGATCGTTCTGAGTGGGTCCGCCGAAAAGCTACGCAACGATGAGATGGTGAAACGGGCTTATCTTGGAATTACGTGAACGGAAATCGTTAACGGCGATCCTCAAGGCATCTAACGTGATGCGTAGACGCAATCTGATAGCCAGCCTATACGTATCACGTTTTACGTTTTAATTCGTAATGCTGATCCTGTCTGCAGCAGAAGTCCGCCAGGCGCTCCCCATGGGAGAAGCGATCGCCGCGATGAAGCCGGCATTTGCTGCCTTTTCCAGCGGGTTGGCAGAGATGCCACTGCGTTCCCGGCTGAATGTGCGCAAACAAGGGGCCCTTGGCCTCGTCATGCCTGTGTATATGGAAGATCCGGGCGGAGAAGCGCTGGCAGTCAAAGTCGTCTCGATTTTCCCTCGCAACCTCGAAAAGGACCTGCCCCTGATCCACGCCGCCGTCCTGGTGCTGGATCCGGACAACGGGCGCCCGCTTGCATTGTTAGAAGGCAGCGTCCTGACCGCGATCCGCACCGGAGCTGCCTCCGGCGCGGCAACGGATATCCTCGCCCGTCCGGATTGCCGGACCGCGGCGATCTTTGGGGCTGGTGTGCAGGGGCGCACTCAGCTGGAGGCGATTTGCACCGTACGTCGGATTGAGACCGTCTGGGTATGCGATCCCAATCCGCAGCGGGTCGACCAATTTATCCAGGACATGGCAGGGAAAGGTCCCATCCCGAAAGATCTGCGCGCGGCTCAAAGCCCGCGCCAGGCGATCTCCAATGCAGATGTCATCTGCACTGCCACGACCTCGAAGGTCCCGGTCTTTTCGGATACCGATCTGAAGCCTGGCGTTCACATCAATGGGGTTGGCTCCTATACGCCGGAGATGCAGGAAATTCCTGCGGAGACAGTCCAGCGCGCTCGCGTGGTTGTGGACTCCCGCGAAGCAGCTCTTAGCGAAGCTGGAGATCTGATCCAGCCTCTCCACGCCGGCCTGATTTCCACTGAACACATCCATGCCGAATTAGGGGAGGTCATCGCCGGTCACAAGGAGGCCCGAACCGGACCCGACCAGGTGACTTTTTTCAAATCGGTGGGCATCGCTGCCCAGGACGCGGCTGCCGCTCGCCTGGCGATCGCTAAGGCCCAGGAACTGCAGCTCGGTCAGGTCCTCCAATGGCCTTGATGCCCGACCGCTCCTCTTTGCCAACGACCGCCAGCGTCATTATCATTGGCGGGGGGGTGATGGGTGCGAGCACAGCCTACCACCTGGCTCAGCGCGGGGTCAAAGATATTCTGCTGCTCGAAGGAGAGCCGTTCTTTGGCCAGGGGGCAACCGGACGCTGCGCCGGTGGGGTTCGCTATCAATTCTCAACAGAGGTCAACATCCGCCTCTCGCTCGCCAGCCTGCCTATGTTGGAACGATTCGAAGCGGAGATCGGTCAACCGATCGATTACCGCCATTGCGGTTACCTGATCATGCTCACCAGGCCGGAAGAGGTGACGGTGTTCGAGGCAAATCTCCGCCTCCAACACAGCCTGGGCGTCGAGACAATCTGGTTGAGCGGAGACCAGGTGCGTGCCCGCCTGCCGATGATGTGCCTGGAAGATGTCCTGGCCGGTACTTTTAATCCCCAAGATGGGTTGGTGGACCCGAACAGCGTGGTCATGGGGTACATCAATGCGGCCCGCCGGCTGGGTGCGCGCGCCCTGACCGGCGTTAAGGTGATCGGTATTCCCACCGCACACGCTCAGGTGACCGGCGTCGAAACCACCGCAGGAAAGGTGTCGTCCAATATCATCGTCAACACAGCCGGTCCCTGGTCTGGTCTTGTTGCCAGGCTCGCCGGCGTAGAGATCCCGATTACTCCCCTGCGGCGCCAGATGCTGACCACGACTCCCCTCCCGGAGATTCCTCCAGATTTTCCCTTCGTGATCGATTTCGCCCGGTCGCTCTATTTCCACCGGGAAGGCGAGGGCCTGTTGACCGGCATGTCTAACCCGGACGAAAAACCGGGTTTCGACCAGGAAGTCGATCCGGGCTGGGAACTGGTCCATTTAGAGGCGGCATCTGCACGCCTGCCAGCTTTGGAGAAGGCCGGCCTGGTTTCCCACTGGGCTGGGCTGTATGAAGTCACGCCCGATGCCCACCCTATCTTCGGGAAAACGCCCGTGGAGGGTTTCTATGTTTGCACTGGTTTCTCAGGGCATGGTTTCATGCACGGACCAGCTGCCGGGAAAATCATGAGCGAGATCATCCTGGAGGGGCAGGCGCACACCGTGGATGTTTCCACGCTGGACCTGGCACGCTTTTCAGAAGGCCGGTTGATCCGGGAGTACAATGTGATCTGAGCGTCAAAATGTCCAAACGTTTGGATGTTCTGACGTTCTTCCTTTAGACGTGAGGATATGCCTACAGCAGAAATTATTACGATTGGTACCGAGCTCTTGCTCGGTGAAATTGTCGACACGAACGCACGTTACCTGGCTCGCTACCTGCGCGCGCTCGGCATCGATCTTTACCGGAAATCTACCGTCGGCGATAATGTGAACCGTATCGCCAAAGCCATCCGGGATAGCCTCGAACGTCCCGGCGGGGAGAATGCCGATATCGTGGTCACCACCGGAGGCCTGGGTCCCACGGTAGATGATCCGACTCGCCAGGCCATCGCCCAGGCGCTGGGTGTTGGATTGGAATTCAGGCCCGATCTT
>CAYQDF010000070.1:0-16336 GCA_964416175.1 uncultured Anaerolineaceae bacterium | reverse complement strand
CCCTTGACCCGCCGCTTACGAAGCGGCTGCTCTGCCGGCTGAGCTACGGTGGCGAGCGAGCTGGCAAAATTATACAAGGGAACGATTGCTCTGGCAAGTAGAAAGGTTTACTTTTGAGAATTGCGATGCTTTCATACCATACCTGTCCGCTGGCGACCCTGGGAGGGAAGGACACAGGAGGGATGAACGTCTACGTGCGCGATCTCACCCGGCAGCTTGGCACGCAGGGGATTGAAGTCGATGTCTTCACCCGCTCCCAGGACGAACACATCCCGCATGTGCTCCACGATCTCGGTTATGGGAACCGGGTCGTTCACATCCCGGCTGGGCCGGAAGTGCCTTTACCGAAACCAGATTTGATCAATTACATCGGTGAATTCGTGGATAAAATCGTAGAGTTCACTGAAACCAAGAAAATTCGCTATGATTTGATTCACAGCCATTATTGGATGTCAGGGATTGCAGCTGCTGACCTCAAGACCCGTTGGCGCGTCCCAATTGTGCATATGTTCCACACTCTGGGGATCATGAAACAGCGGGTCGCACGCCCAGGCGAGGAGCCGGAGGGGGATTACCGGCTCGAAGGAGAGAAAGCTGTCTTGAAGGTCGCTGACCGGATCATCGCTGCCACTCCAGCTGAACTCGCCCAGATGCAGTGGCTGTACCAGGCTGATGTTTCGAAGATCGTTGTGATCCCCCCGGGCGTTGATCTGAGTCACTTTTATCCGATCCCTTTAGACGAAGCAAAAGAGTTTGTGGGACTGCGTCCCTGCGACAACATGTTGCTCTACGTTGGGCGAATCGAGCCTCTCAAAGGGATTGACACCCTGTTAGAAGCCATCTCTCTGATCGAAAAAAAGGGCATCTTCGAAAAATATCCTTTCTGCCTGATCGTGATCGGAGGCGATCCGTTCGAAGGTCCCGAGCAAATGAGTGAGGAAATGGGGAGGCTGCTGGATCTGCGCGAAAAATTCCAGCTGGAAAACGTGGTCACATTCCTTGGAAAACGCAGCCAGGATACCTTGCCCTACTATTATTCCGCGGCTCAAGCGGTTATCGTACCTTCGCATTATGAATCCTTTGGGATTGTGGCTTTGGAGGCAATGGCTTGTGGGACGCCGGTTGTCGCCAGCCAGGTGGGTGGACTGGCATTTCTCGTCCAGGATGGGATCACAGGATTCACCGTGCCATCGGATGAGCCAGAAGCCTTAGCGGAAAAACTTATCCTGCTGATCGGGGAACCGGAGCTGAGGGAGCGGATGGGAAAGCAGGCAGCAGTGTTTGCCCAGGACTACGGATGGGGGATAATCGCCGGAAAACTGATCAAAGTATACGAGGATCTGCTGCCAGGTCCAGACCCTGAACACTGATTTAGAGGATTCTCAAGACATGAATCAGATCGATCACGAACACCCTCCCACCTCGATCGCTGAGCTCAACCATCACAACCACGCGGATCCGCACCGCCGTGCCTCAGCGCTTTCTGACATCATCCTGGGAGGTCAGGATGGCCTGGTGAACGTCCTGGGTGTGATCCTGGGGATTGCTGCTGCGACTGGAGAAGCACGCATTGTCCTGGTTGCCGGCCTGGCTGCGACTTTCGCCGAATCGGTTTCGATGGCAGCAGTGGCTTACACATCGACCATGGCGGACGCTGATTTTTACGAAAGTGAGCGCAAGCGGGAATACCGGCATATCCATGAAGTACCTAACCTCGAAAGGGATGAGATCCGCCAGATTTACAATGAAAAAGGATTCCATGGTGAGATGCTGGACAGGATCGTGGAAACAATCACGGCCAACAAAGATGTCTGGGTGGCCGTCATGATGGCTGAGGAACATCAGCTCTCAGCCGTGCACAAGGGAACAGCGCTGCGGTCGTCGATCGTCGTCGGCCTGGCAGCGATCTTCGGTTCTATTATCCCGTTGATTCCCTTCCTCTTTCTTCGGGTATCCCTTGGAATTGTAGCTTCGATCTTGATCTCTGCTCTGGTCCTTTTTGCAGTAGGGGCCCTGAAGGCCAGACTGACAGTGGGGCACCCCGGAAAGAGCGGCTTTGAGATGGCTGCAATTGGCACGGTCAGCGCCCTGGTCGGCTATGCGGTGGGCGCGCTCCTCAAGGTTCCGGTTGTGCCTTGAGTCAATCCTGTTGAAATTAACCGGTCGTAATTATCAGGATCCCGTTTGCAGGGGCTGGTTGAAGTAGTTGTAGATGGCTTCTGAAAGGGTTGCAACGAGCTCGGAGGCAGGCTCCCAGATCAATTGTTCAGGGTGGTGGACGAAGATCGACAGGATGTAGTTTCCTCCTGGTGTGTAAACAATGCCGGCATCCCCCAGGGTGTACATAACCCCAAAGTATGTCACCCATCCGTGCTTGTGGGCGACCTGGGTGCCATCTGGCACGCCAGCCTCGATCAATAGCCCCAGCTTGTTGCGGGTGAGATATGTGACCATCGCCTGGCATTCTGCCTGAGTGAATTCACCCGGGAAAACAGCGACCAATGCCCCCCCTCCATTCTGCGTACACTGGTAGATATCCTCCAGGAGCATGCCCATATCTGATGGTGTGGTTTGGTTGTATATGTCGGGGTCTGTGAACACGTCGGTTCGCTGGTTGGCTGGCGTTTCGAATGAAGCCAGAAGGGGAGCGCCGGGGAAGAATTGTCCGGCAAGGAAGGTGTTATCCAGCCCCAGCGCCTGCATGTCGGCAGTGATCTGCAGCGGTGCATCGAAGTTGTCGATCACCCTTTCCATCAGCCAATCGGCGGGATCATTGCCGGATTTTTCAATCATTTCTTCGATGAGCCGGGTGGTCTCGGAATCTACGTCGTTTCCCAGCCGCCGAAATGCGGAGACCATGATGGGGATCTTGATGATGCTTGCTGCCGTGAAGGCGATGTCAGGGTTTGTGGGGTAGCTCTGCCCCTGTTCATAGGCAAAGTGGATCTCCTCGCCGGTCTGAAGGTCGAGTAAGTACAGCCCGACCAACCCATCGAAGCCTGTCAAATCAACCGTCTGTTTTAAAAGGATCTCCAGGTTTTCGATGGAAGGACGCTGAGGGTTCGTGCGCCTCAGCGGGAGATCGACGACTCTCCGTGAGGTGGACCTGAATGCATTTTCAATAAGCTCTACAGAGCGGTCGATGTCGAGCTCAGTACCCTGCTTTCCAGGGTTAAAGTTGATCGTCCCGACTGCCGGCGCGGGGGCTGTCGGTGGTTGGTCATAGCGGGCAGCAATTTCCTCCTCGAGGTACACCCGCAGTCGGGTCTCGGAGAATCTGGCTCTCAGGGGGATATCCGACGGGATTGGGTTGCGACCCCAAAGGAAATTCCAAAATTCCACCCAAAATGACTGCTGGCTCCGGGCCAGATCCGCAGCGGCCAGCATGCTCTCCAAATCCAGCTGAAAATCAGCAACCGCCGGGTTAATGTGGATGACATTGTCCCCATAGTGCAGCTCAACCGGCGTCGTAGAATACACTTCCAACAGCCGCTGAGCGCTGGCCGCGCGATCCAGGCCCCCGACGGGGACTCCGGCTATGGTCATCCCATCAGGGAACGTGGTTCTCAAGCGACTGAACCGCACCAGTTGAATGGTGAAGAGAATCACCGCTCCCAGGATCAAGAACAGCGAAATCCACCGCAAAGCTGAAAACGAGCTGTCTCTTCTCATAGTTTAATAACGCCAGTTCGGTGCTTTGTTGCAAGCATAGTTTATTGTGTCACTCCGAGGCGGCGCAGCCGCCAAAGCAGTCTCCAAACCAGCCAGGAGATTGCTTCACCGCCTTCGGCGGTTCGCAATGACACATAACTTTTTAATTTTCCAACTCCTTGCAACAGTGCACCACTTCGGAATAACCGCCGCTTCGACTGCATGGCGGGCATCCCCTCCGTACCCGCGGGGCATGTCTGAGCGGAACAGGGTCAAAGTCCCGAGTTTGCGCAGGAGTACCCGGAGAAATCCGCCACTCCGCTCAGCGCGCTGGTTGGTTTTATCCTGAATTCAGGTTAAATATAACACATGTATCAAGCGGTAGCTTTGCACATCACCGTGGCGCCCCTTAGCCTGCGAAACCACCGGGGTTTGGGCGGATTACCTCCAGGATACTTTATGGTATGATGCATGACTGTCAATCAGCAGGAAAATTCGCGAAGAGAGGAACCAAATGGTCAGGAGAAATTTATTGCCTTTGGGAGTGGTCGGGTTGGGTCTGTTCCTGCTCCTTGGAGCGATCCTGCTTCTCGATGAAAATGGGTCTCAAGGCCAGGATACAGGAGCAGTTACTGAAATTTCGGCGCAGAATGTCCCCCGGGTCTCGCTTGCCGATGCAAAAGCTGCCTATGACTCTGGGGAAGCGGTTTTCATCGACGTGCGAACGACTGGATCGTATCAAGAGCACCACATCCCAGGCGCGCTTTCAATCCCCCTCGGGGAGCTCAGCGGCCGCCTGAATGATCTCGATCTTGAGACCTGGTACATCCTGTACTGCACATGACCGGCGGAGGAATCGAGCGCCCGTGGGGCGCAGATACTTCTGGAAAATGGTTTTCTACGCGCGAACCCCATTCTGGGCGGATTAGAAGCCTGGGTTGAAGCAGGATATCCACTAGAACCTTGAGGTTATGATGCTGCGTTCTGTCCGGTTGTTGCTCCGCATGTCACGTCCCATGTTTCTGCTCGGCGGGGTATTGGTGTACGCCCTCGGAGCAGGGATTTCGAAGTATCTGGGTCGCGATATCGATTGGGGAATCTACCTGCTCGGACAGGTGTACGTCACGGTTTTGCAGCTGAGCGCGCACTACCTGAATGAATACTTCGATTCCCCAGGCGATCAGCGGAATCCCAACCGGACACCTTTCTCTGGAGGGAGCGGTGCCGTCGGTGAGGGAGGAATTTCTCGGAACACGGTCTTGCTTGCGGCTTTGACGACGCTCACAATCCTGGCTTCCCTGACTGTATTATTATTCAAATCTGGGCATGATTCCCCGTTGCTGGTTCTGGTCATCACCCTGGCTTTTCTGGGAGCTTTCTTCTATTCGTCCCCGCCGGTGAGGCTGGTGAGTTCAGGCTACGGCGAGCTGACCACTTCGATCGTGGTTGCGAACCTGGTACCTGTGTTTTCTTTTTTATTGCAGTATGGTGAATTCCACCAACTGCTCGCCATGACGACCTTCCCGCTGACTGCCTTTCACCTGGCGATGATGCTCGTTTTTGAATTTCCCGATTACGCAGCGGATATCAAATACAATAAGAGGACGCTGTTGGTAAGGATGGGTTGGGAAAGGGGTATGGTTTTGCACAATTCTTTGATCCTGGGCGGCTTTCTGTTGATCGGCACAGCTGCCAGTTTCGGGCTGCCTCTCACGATTGCCCTACCGGCTTTCTCGCCGTTTCCACTGGGTTTGCTCCAGATCTGGCAGATGAGGCGGATCGCTGCCGGCGCGAGACCCAACTGGCGTGCACTTGGATTGACTGCCGTTGCCCTGTTTGGCAGCGTAACTTACCTGCTAACCTTCACATTTTGGATCAGGTGATCTTGCACCCTGAATATTGTGATCGATTAAGCTGGTAATGGCGAAATGAGATCATGGCTGAATTCTTGAAACTGGCCACTCCGGAAGAAGCGCTTAGAGAGTACCTGGAGAGATTCACTTCTCCCCTCGGCTCGGAAGAGATCGAAAGCGCCAAGGCAGTTGGAAGGATAAATTCCGAACCCATTCTTGCTGGCCTGCCGCTTCCGGCCTTTCCTCGCAGCACCGTGGATGGGTACGCCGTCGCTGCGCGGGACACTTTTGGCGCCAGTGACACCCTGCCTGTTTACCTTCGGGTAGTTGGAGAGGTCAGGATGGGTGAAGCTGCAGATTTTACACTCTACCCGGGGACCTGTGGGCTCATCCACACTGGCGGGATGCTCCCCGAGGGAGCTGACTCCGTACTCATGCTGGAGCATGCGCAGACCGTTAAAGCAGGTGAGATCGAAGTCTTCAAGGCTGTCGGCGTGGGGGAGAACGTCATCCTTCCGGGCGAAGATGTCCGGGAGGGGGAAGAAGTGATCCCGCCGGGCACAAAGTTGCGGCCGGCAGAAATCGGAGGATTGATGGCGCTGGGGGTCACCCGAATAAAAGTCACCCGCCGCCCCCTGGTGGGGATCATCTCCAGCGGGGATGAAGTCGTCTCTCCGGAAATCACTCCCCCAAAAGGTAAAATTCGGGACGTCAACTCGTACTCGCTCAGCGCCCTGGTCGAAACCTGCGGTGGGATCCCAAAGCGGTATGGGATTGTCAAAGACGTGTGGGAAGAATTATCTGCTGCGGTCAAGGCTGCTCTCGAAGTTTGTGATCTGGTGGTCATTACAGCCGGGTCTTCGGCAAGCTCCCGCGATATGACGGCCGCGGTCATCAACGAAGTTGGAAAGCCAGGGGTGATCTACCATGGCATCAACATTCGCCCTGGGAAACCCACTATCCTGGCTGCCTGCCAGGCAGGAAAGGATGGCGCAATCAAGCCCGTCATTGGCCTTCCGGGAAACCCGGTCAGCGCACTGGTCATCGCCTGGTTGGTGGTCGATCCGGTGATCAAGAAGCTGTCGGGGCTGTACAGGGCAACGTTTCGCCCCAGGGTGCGGGCGAAGCTGTCGATCAATCTTGCCTCTCAAACCGGGCGTGAAGACTGGATCCCCGTCCGGCTGAGCGAAGGGGAGGGGGCGCTCGTTGCCGATCCGGTATTTGGGAAGAGCAACTTGATCTTTTCATTAAGCCGGGCAGATGGTCTGGTCAGGATCGAACCGGAAGCGACCGGCTTGAGCGCAGGCAGCGAAGTCGACGTATTTCTCTTGGGTTGAGGTCGGGTGAGTACGTAGAGTATGTATTTAAAAGATATCCCTTTGCCGGAAGCTAAAACCCGGTTTGAAGCTGCACTCCTTGAGGCAGATCTCTGGGGAGTGTTGGGGGTGGAAGAGATCCCGCTCGATTACCAGGCAGGCAGCCGCGTACTGGCGGAGGCCATCTGGGCAAAGATTTCTTCTCCGCATTACCACGCCGCAGCGATGGATGGGTTTGCAGTCCAGGCAGTCGATACCGATGGAGCGATGACCACCCATCCCTTAAAGCTTCAGGTTGGCAGGAATGCGATCTATGTAGATACCGGCAGCCCTCTCCCCGAGACCTGCGATGCTGTGATCCCGATCGAATTCGTCGAAGCGCTGGACGAACAAGAGCAGCCGGCGCGGGATGTGCGCGCAGCCTCCTGGATCCGGATCCGGGCAGCAGTAACACCCTGGAGCAATGTCCGCCCGATGGGTGAGGATATCGTCTCCAGCGAACTGGTCTTACCGGCAGGCCACGTACTCCGGCCAGTTGACCTGGGGGCGATCGCGGCCAGTGGCGGGAAGGTTTTGCGTGTAGCCAGGAAACCGCGTGTCGCCCTGATCCCCACGGGCAGTGAGCTCGTCCCCGCCGGCGGGGAAGTCAAACCAGGCGAGATCATCGAATACAATTCTCTCGTCCTCGCCGCCCAGGTCGCCTCCTGGGGTGGTGAACCCATCCGCTACCCGATCGTCCCCGATGATTTCAATGCAATCCGGGAAAAGGTTTCTGAAGCTGCGACGACGGCCGATCTGGTGCTGCTCCTGTCTGGCTCCTCAGCGGGCTCAAGAGACTTCTCTGCCCGGGTCGTGGAAGCCCTGGGTGAGGTCCACGTCCATGGAATCGCAGTCCGGCCTGGGCACCCGGTGATCCTGGGGATGCTCAATAAGTCGGTGCATCAATCAAAGCCGACACCGGTCATCGGGGTCCCGGGGTTTCCGGTCTCGGCAGCGCTTACCGGTGAGATCTTCGTCGAACCGATCCTGTCCCGTTGGCTGGGGCGGAGGCCTGAATCCAGGCCTGTGGTAAAAGCCCGTCTCACAAGAAAGATCACCTCGCCGCCGGGAGACGACGATTTTGTGCGTGTAGTCGTGGGCCGGATTGGGCAGGAGGTCCTGGCTGCTCCCCTGGCGCGCGGCGCTGGAGTAATCACCTCTCTGGTTCGTGCCGATGGCATCACAGTACTGCCGCGCGGTGTACAGGGATTGGCAGCCGGGGAAGAGGTCCAGGTGCAGCTCTACCGCCCGCTCGAAGAGATAGACCGCACCATTTTTATGATTGGTTCGCATGACATGGCTCTGGATGTCCTGGCGGAACACATCGCCAGGCGTGAACGCAGGCTGGTTTCCGCGAATGTCGGGAGCATCGGTGGACTGGTCGCGCTGCGCCGGGGGGAAGCTCATCTGTCTGGTACGCACCTGCTGGATCCAGAGACGGGCGTTTATAATGTGACGTACCTTCGACAGTACCTTCCCGGCGTGGGGGTCAAACTGGTCGGGATGGTTGGCAGGCAGCAGGGGCTGATCGTCCCAAAAGGCAACCCCAAGGCGATTCGCTCCCTCGAGGACTTGACGAGGGAAGATGTAATCTTCGTGAACAGGCAGAGGGGAGCGGGGACACGGGTACTGTTAGATTACCACCTGGGAAGGATGAACATCGCCCCCGAGCAGATCCGTGGGTACACCCACGAAGAGTTCACACACCTGGCGGTCGCGGCATCGGTCGCTTCTGGCAGAGCTGATTGCGGTCTTGGCATCGCGGCAGCTGCCCGGGCACTTGGCCTCGAATTCATCAACCTTTTCGAAGAGCGCTATGAACTGGCAATCCCGGAAGAACATTTCTTCAGCGAGCTGCTTGCTCCGTTGTTGCAGCTGCTCAATGACTCTGGTTTTCAACAGGAGATTGCCAGGTTGCCAGGCTATGAGGTTTCGCAAATGGGAATTATTACTGCTGAGCTGCATTAATCACTCCCTTGGAGGCAAGCCATGAAAGTCATCCCAGGTGAACCTGCTCCCGATTTCAATCTTCAGGATGAAAACCAGGTGTGGCACAACCTTTCCGAATACCGGGGAAAACCGGTGATTCTCTATTTTTATCCTAAAGACGATACTCCTGGATGCACAAGGGAAGCCTGTGGATTTAGAGATGATTACAGCCTCTTCGAGCGGCGCGGGGTCGTCGTTCTTGGGGTCAGCCCCGATTCGCCAAAATCGCACCGTAAGTTTAAAGAAAAGTATAGCCTCCCGTATACCCTGCTTTCCGATCCAGATCATCATGTGAGCGAGCGCTACGGCGCCTGGGGAAGGAAGAAGTTCTTGGGGCGGGAGTTCGACGGGATTTTAAGGACGACGTTCTTGATCGGGCCGGACGGAAAAATCCTCAAGGTCTTTGAGAGCGTCAAACCAGCCGAACACAGCAGGGAGATCCTGGAATTTCTTGCCAGCGAGGCCTGATTCGCATGCGATCATGGATCAAAGCTTTCTCCCTGGTCCTTTGCTTCGCAACAGCCACCTCTGCTTGCAGCGTCGATTCTGCGGCAAACGTCCAGGTGAACCCAGGACTGACACCAACCCCCCAGGTCCCTGAGATCCCGGAAGAATACAGGAATCTAAACAACCCCTTTGCAGGGGACGAGCAGCAGGCTACCGAGGGCGAAATCCTCTACCAGGCGAACTGCGCTTCCTGCCACGGCGTCTCCGGTGAAGGCGATGGCCCGGCTTCCGGCGGACTGGAACCGCGGCCCAAGAACCTGGCTGTGGAGATCGATGCTATAAGCGACGCTTACCTGTTCTGGCGGATTTCTGAGGGTGGGCTCATGGAGCCTTTCAATTCGGTCATGCCAAACTGGCGGGGGATCATGGATGAAGAGCAAATCTGGCAGGTCATCACATACTTGAGGACGTTTAAGAAATAAGAGTTCCGGAATTGTGAAAAATTGGACAGAATTCGGGTAAAATAAACCGCGTGAAACACAACTTGCGGCTGCCTCAACAGAATTTCCTCTTCCCGGCATTCCGCTGGATGACCAGTGGGATTGCGGTGCTGGTCCTGGCGGCGGTCATCGGAGGAATATGGCTGAAGCCGTACAGCAGCATCTTTTTTACCATAGCGTCAGCATCTGCAGCTGCCTGGATCATTTATCTCGTCCTGGAAAAGCAGCGAACCTTGCAAATCGAAGTGGAGAGATTGCAGGATTTGGTGGCTGAATTCGATCGCGTTGCCAGCAGCGCCAATCAGGTCCTTCAGTTGACCAGGAAATTCCTGGAAGCGAACGAGGAAGATGAGGTAATTGAGCAGCTGCTCAAGACAGTCGTGCAAATTTCAGGAGCGCGCAGCGCTTCCGTCGTGCCGCTGGATGAACTCGGACAGCCGCTTTCCCTCTTCCGGCATGGCAATTTCCCAAAGTCTGTGACGGATTCCTGGCTGGAGTATCTGGCTTCTCCCGCGGTAAGAAGCAAGTGCGAGTCCTGCCAGAACAGCTTGCGCCAGGTGAAGAGTTGTTCCCTGCTCGAGCAATCGGTCCGTATGGCAGATGAAGATGCCTCGAAAGGAAGCATCTATTGCCTGCCCATCCGCCGCGGTGAGGCAGAATTCGGCGTTCTGAATCTCTACCTACCGGAAGGCCTGGTGATCGATCTCAACACACAGGAACTGCTTCAGGGGATTTTGGCTGAGACAACGCTGGTCCTGGACAGCCTCCGTTTGAGGAGAAACCTGCAGTCAACGGAGAGCAAGCTGCAATCTTTACGGCAGAAAGATGACCTGGCGAGCTTCCTGCGCAATATTCTGGAAAACCTGTACGAAGCAATTAGGTCTGATTATGCCGTGCTGTACCTGGAGAAGAGCGGGCTTTGGGGAGAACCGGTCCGTTTTCAGGTGGGGCAGTTCGAGCGTCTTGAGGCTTCCCCGTTCGAGAATCTGATCCTGGATGTCCTGAAAACCAGACAGTCCATCCTGATCGGTGATATGGGAGATGCTGATGCCAGCCCGGTCAGGGTCCGATCAGTGGTGGCTGTTCCAATAATTAATGGGGAGTTCACTCCTGTCGGTGTGCTTATCGCCGGGAACCGCCGCGCCCAAGGCTTCAATCCTCAGCATCTGGGGCTGGTGAGTTCTTTTTCAAACCAGATCGGTCTGGCGATCAGACATATCGAGCTGATGTCCGAACTTGAATACAAAACGGTAATCGCCGAGCGGACACGCTTGGCGCGCGAGATTCACGATGGCCTCGCCCAGACTCTTGGTTTTCTCAAACTTCAGACGGCACAGATGCTAAATCTGCTCTCGAGGAAAGAAGTGGACCGTCTTTCCGAAAGCCTCAATGCTGCCTACAGGATCCTTTCAGAGGCATACCTGGATACCCGGCAGGCGATCGATGATCTGAGAGCATCCCCGGGCGAGACGGGATTCGCGGAGTGGTTGAAACAGACCGCTTCAGAATTTGAGAGCACGAACGGAATCCCGGTCTCGCTGGTGATGGGATGGAGCCGAATCGAGCTGAAACCGGAAATCCAGGCCCAGGTAGTCCGTATCATCCAGGAGATCCTGAGCAATGTCCGGAAGCACGCCTCTGCCGGGCATGTGCGGATCGAGTGTCGGTTGGAAGGAAGTAAGAGTGTGATCGAAATTGAGGATGATGGTCGCGGATTTATCCCTGAAGACGTCCCGGACTCGGCGCGGTATGGCTTGCGGGGGATCCGGGAACGGGCAGAACTGATCGGGGCGGGTTTGCAGATCACGAGCCAGCCGGAGGGAGGGACGCTGGCGCGGATCACACTGGACGAACAACATCAAAACCTGCAAGTGATATGAAGAAGATCCGGGTACTTGTCGTGGACGATCACGCCTTGTTCCGGGCAGGTCTGACAAGCTTGCTCTCTCAGATGCCGGAATTCGAAGTTGTCGGCGAGGCAGGGGACGGACAACAGGCGTTGGAAGTTGTTCCTCGGGCGAAGCCAGATGTGATCCTGCTTGATGTGAACATGCCCCGGATGAACGGGGTGGAGACAGTCCGGGCGTTAAGGGACTATCCTGAAATCCACATCATCATGCTTACGATCTCAAAGCATGATGAAGATTTGTTCGGAGCGATCGAAGCCGGCGCAGACGGGTACCTGCTCAAGAACGCGGAACCAGGGGAACTCCAGCGCGCGATCCACCTGATTGCCGAGGGGAAGTCTGTGCTTTCCCCCGAAGTCACGGGCAGGGTGATGAGAGCTGTCGGGGGACTCCGGGGAATTCTCCCGGAGATCAACCTCAGCCGGCGGGAGATGGAGGTATTGGATTGCCTTGCCCGGGGTATGACGAGCGCTCAAATCGCCGATGGTTTGTTCATCTCTGAGAACACCGTGAAAACGCACGTCAGGCACATCCTGGAAAAGCTTGAAGCTGCCAATCGGGCGGAAGCGGTGAGCAAGGCCATTCAACTGGGGATCATCAAGCAATAGGATCCAGAACACTGGCAGTTGCGAAATGACCGACGAGAGGGTGATGACAGGATCACCCTTTCGTGTTTTTTAAATCCACCCGACATGAGAAGGGGAAGGTACTGACATATATGAATGAATTTGGTAAATTTACTCCAATAATTGTTTGAGGTCGATCTTATTGGCGAGCTAATGGTATGGTAACAAACAGTCCAGCCGGTCCCTGGAGGATTCTGATCGCTTCGAGCCATCCGCTGTTCGCGGAGGGTTTGCGAAGCCTGCTCCACCAGCGCCAGCAGATGGATGCCGTTGTCGTTGGTATGGTTTCCAGCATCGATCAGGCTCTCAATGCGCTCAGAGAGCTCCAGCCGGATCTGGTCATCGTGGACTACGACGATGAGCGCGTCAACCGAGATGAATTCCTGGCCCGGTTTGTAGAGGGGGAGGGGAGATTGAGGGTCGTGCTGCTTTCGCTCAAAGAAGGCGGCCAGAATGCGATTGTTTACGATCGTCGCACTCTGGCTGCCTCGCAGGTCGAAGATTGGCTGGACGAATGGACCGGGACGCGCAGACCTGGAGGCGCTATCCCTCCAGAGACACAGATTGAAATCGATTCGAATAAAGACCTTGATCAATCACCGAGGAGAGGCAATATGAAACATGCGATCGCCGCAGGATTACTCGTGGTAGTCCTGGCGGTGGCTGGGTTCTTCGCTCTGGAAAGTTTAGAACTCCTGCCACAAAGCGCCAGCTTGCAGGCAGTCCCGATCGATAACCTCTTCCGCCTGGATTTCTCGGCAATTGTCGTCTTGTTTGCTTTAATCGTCGGATTGATGGTGTACAGCATCATCATCTTCAGGAGGCGGGAAGGCGATACAACGGATGGACCCCACATTCGAGGAAACATGAAGCTGGAAATCGCCTGGACGGTGGTCCCGCTGGGTTTTGTGCTTTATCTGGCGTTCATGGGAAGCCTGGCACTGGGGAGGACCACGGCAGCGGATCCAAAGCCGCTGCGGGTGGATGTGGTCGGTTCTCAATGGGCATGGAGGTTTGATTATCCAGATTTGGGGATCACCTCGACCGAATTATTCCTACCGGTGAACAAACAGGCATTGCTCACACTTTCTTCAACGGATGTCATCCACTCGTTCTGGGTGCCTGAATTCCGGGTCAAACAGGATGCCCTGCCAGGGGAGGGTTTCGAACGGGAACTGCGCATCACGCCGAGCAAAGTCGGGGAGTATAAAGTTCGGTGCGCCGAGCTGTGTGGGCGCCAACACTACAACATGCTGGCGGCGGTCAAGGTCCTTTCCCAGGGAGATTTTGACGCCTGGGTGCAGTCGATGGTCACAGCCATCCCGGAGGATCCGGTTGCCCGGGGTGACCTCTGGACCCAGCAGTTCGGCTGCCGGGCCTGCCATAGCATCGACGGCTCGCCATTGGTCGGGCCTACCTGGAAGGGCATTTTCGGAACCCAGGAAGAACTGACAGATGGGACGACGGTCACCGTAGATGCAGAGTACATTCGAAATTCGATCCGCGATCCCGGGGCACAGATTGTCGCTGGTTTCCAAAACCTGATGCCAGCAAATGTCGGGGCTGAGCTTACCGATGATCAGATCGCAGATATCGCCGCTTTCTTGGAAAGTCTCAAATGAGCGACTCGGAGGATGGGATGAAATTCTATCGATTATCTCTCGTTCGCGGGATTCTCTTCCAGCTTTTTGGCACTTTCGTCGGCATCCTGCTCACGATGGCGATCCGTCTCTTAATGGGCTTGCCAGCCTGGAACGCGGAGCCGGTGCTCGTTGCCGGGGCGACCCTGGGCGTTTTGACATTCATGTATGGAACGGGAGTCCTGGACGATTGGCTGCGGTGGATGAAAGGCGAGTCGACTCCTGAACCGCATGAATACGAGAATCCATTGAAAGGCTTCACCAGGTTCCTGCATGTTTCATTCGATCATAAAGTGATCGGTGTGCAGTATGGCCTGACTTCGATCATGGTGTTCCTGATCGCCGGCCTTTTTGCTTTGATCTTTCGGACTGAGCTGGCCCGACCTGGCCTCCAATATCTGGAACCAGACAGCTTCAACACCTTTATCAGCCTCCACGGTATCGTCAACATCGGCGGCATTCTGCTGGGAGTGGGGGCGATGATGAACTACCTGGTGCCGCTCATGATTGGCGCCAACGATATGGCTTTTCCCCGCCTGAATGCATTCGCATTCTGGATTAACCTGCCCGGCGTCCTGATGTTGATGAGCACCCTGGTCCTGGGGGGCATCGATGCAGGCTGGACCGGGTACCCACCTCTGAGCGCGAACCTCGTCAAGATCGGGTTTGGGATGTTTTTCCTGGGCGTTTACGTGATCGGGCTGTCATCCATCCTGGGTGCAGTCAACGTCATCACCACGATCTTGCGGATGCGCGCCCCAGGGATGAACCTGTTTCGCATGCCGATTTTCGTCTGGTCGGCTCTGGCAACTTCGATCATCGCACTGACCGCCACGCAGTTGATCGGCCTTTCATTTCAGCTGGTGTTGTTCCAGCGCATCTTTGGAATGGATTTCTTCAATCCGAATCAGGGCGGCAATGTGTTGCTGTTTCAGCACCTCTTCTGGTTCTACTCCCACCCCGCGGTCTACGTGTTCGTCTTGCCTGGCCTGGGCGTGATCAGCGAACTGCTGCCAGTATTTGTACGCAAACCTTTGTATGGCTACCGCTGGGTGGCGATGTCCTCCCTGGGTATCGCCCTGGTCGGGTTCTTCGTGTGGGCGCACCACATGTTCACCTCCGGCATGGCGAGCTACCTGCGGGTCCCCTTCACCTACAGCACTCTTCTGGTTGCGATCCCGACCGGTGTCAAGTTCTTCAGCTGGGTGGCAACCATCTGGCGTGGCAAGATGACTTTCCAGACGCCGATGTTGTTCGTCCTTGGCGCGATCTCGATCTTTCTCCTGGGCGGATTGAGCGGTCCACCGAATGCGACAGTCGCAACTGACCTCCACCTTCACGACACCTACTGGATAGTCGGTCACTTCCACGCAACCATGTTTGGCGGATATGTTTTCCCGTTCTTCGCGGCCATTTATTACTGGTTCCCGAAAATCACCGGGCGTATGTACAACGAGCGGCTTGGTAAGGTGCATTTCTGGTTCATGCTGCTTGGCTTTTACGTGCAATCCCTCTCCCAGATGCAGGTTGGCCTGCTTGGGATGCGTAGGCGGATCGCCGACTACGACCCCGCCCTGGGAATTGACTTGCAGCAGTTGATGATCACCATTGCCGGTTTCGTGATCGCATTTGGGGTGCTGGTTTTTCTCATCAACGTGATCCGGAGCGCCAGATATGGGGAAGTCGCGGCAACCAACCCGTGGAACTCGCGTTCCCCGGAATGGCAGCTCCCCTCGCCGATCCCGGCCCATAATTACGAAACGCCCATCGAGGTTATCGGCGAGCCATATGACTACGGGCTGGCGAATTCCATCTATATCAAAAATACCGCACCCGGGACCGCGCCAGCAGCCGCGGACTGACAGTCAGCTGGGGATATCTGTAATCTATTGGAGATTTTGAGGAGACGGATCATGGAAGAGCAAGGAAATGGGAAATTATCCCAGGCTTACCGGGTCGGGCTGGCGGTCATCATCCTGCTGGCAGCCCTCACCATTGGCGAGTTTTTCATCGGATCGATCGCGTTGGACTGGTCCTGGCCTTTGTGGGGGATCGCCCTGATCAAAGCTGCGATGATCATCCGGGATTACATGCACCTGCCGAGGGTATTCGCCAGCTCGGAGGAGGGTGCCGAATGACCTCGCACGCAGATGCACTCTCTGAATATCGCTTCAGGTCTGGGACGAACCGGATTGGGTTGTGGCTGTTCATCTTGTCAGATGCATTTGTCTTCGTTGGACTGCTCGTAAGCCGGTTTTACCTGTTCGGCGGTCAGCGGCCGGAATTGAATCAATTCCTTGGGCTCGCCGTCACCGCAATCCTGCTTGCCAGCAGCTTCTTTATGAACCGAGCCGAGTCGTCGATCGTG
>CAYQDF010000069.1:0-16558 GCA_964416175.1 uncultured Anaerolineaceae bacterium | reverse complement strand
TGCCGTGGACACGCTGGAATTTCTCCACCGCGGCGGGCGGATCGGCGGTGGCGCCAGATTCCTCGGCACCGCCCTGGATATCAAACCCATCCTGGAGATTCGTGATGGGCGCGTCGAGGCGGTGGAGCGTGTGCGGACGCGGAAAAAGTCCCTGGCGAAGGTGGTGCGGCTGATTGAGGAGCGCATCGCCGGAAGAATTCCGCTCAGGCTGGCGACATTGCACGCCAGTGCTGAAGCCGATGCACGCTGGCTCCTGGACGTGGGCTGCGCGCACCTCAACCCGGTAGAGAAGATCTATACAGAAGTAAGCCCAGTGGTGGGGACCCATGCCGGGCCGGGCACGGTGGGGCTGGCGTTCATCGCTGGAATGTGATCTATTCACGGTATCCGGAATAATCCGCGATCTGGAGAGAGGTGGGTTTCTTGGATCCATCTCTCTTGATTCCCAGGGCCCAATGCCTGTTTGTCAAGCGGATGGGGTGCCCTTGCCTAATCCTTGGGTAAATGACGCGGCGGGTAAATTCGATTGATTTTGACGGGCGGGTTAATTCAGGGTACACTTAATTGGCCTGAAGCACTCTAATTTACTTCCGGAGCGACGAATGGATGCAACTGCTTTGTTTGCTTCTGACGTTTTACGCGTGTATGAAAATATCCTCGAAGCGGTGGGCAGGACTCCGCTGGTGCGGCTGAACCGCATTGGGCGCGGACTGCCTTGCCCGGTTTATGCCAAGATCGAATTTCTGAATCCGGGCGGTTCCGTCAAGGACCGCATCGGGCTGGCAATGATAGAAGAAGCCGAATCCTTTGGACGGCTGAAACCGGGTGGGACGGTCGTGGAAGCCACTTCGGGCAACACCGGAGTTGGGCTGGCGATCGCTTGCGCCATCAAAGGATACAAAGCGGTATTCGTGATGCCGGACAAGATGAGCCAGGAGAAGATCCAGCTGCTCCGTGCGTTCGGCGCGCGGGTGGTGATCACACCGACAGCAGTCGCTCCGGAGGACCCGCGTTCGTACTACAACGTCGCGGACCGCATTGTTGCCGAGACTCCAAATGCGATCCTGGCGAATCAATACCACAACCCGGAAAATCCGCGCAGCCATTACCTCACTACCGGTCCCGAGATCTGGGAGCAAACCGGTGGCCGGGTGACCGACGTCGTCGCCGGGATGGGCACCGGTGGCACGATCAGCGGCGCAGGAAGGTACCTTAAGGAGAAGAATCCGGCGATCAGGATAGTCGGCGTCGACCCGGTTGGGTCGATCCTCCTGGAGACATGGCAACGCGGCGGAATCCCGGACGATGTTCAGGCATTCACCTATAAGGTCGAAGGCATCGGGGAGGATTTCCTGCCCTCCACTTTGGACCTGACCGTGATCGATGAGGTGGTCAAGGTAACTGACAAGGAATCTTTCATGTGGACAAGGCGCCTGGTCAGGGAGGAGGGGATCTTCTGCGGCGGTTCTTCCGGGTCAGCCGTCGCCGCGGCTGTGCGCTACGCGCGAGGGTTGACGCCGGACCGCTTTGTTGTCGTGATCCTGCCCGATTCGGGTTCGCGCTATCTGTCCAAAGTCTTCGATGATAAATGGATGCGGGAGAACGGTTTCCTCGAATTCGCCTGGGCTGAAGTCACACTGGGAGAGTTGCTGGAATCAAAACCCTCTCCCGGGCTGATCACTGTACCAGAAGATGCACGCATGAGCGAAGTGATCTCCCTGATGAAGGAACACGACATTTCCCAGGTTCCTGCCCTCAAGCCAGACGGTTCCCTCGCCGGCCTGGTGACTGAGGTCGACCTGCTGAAGCACATGCTGGAGAAAGACCACCGGCATTCACCCGATGAGACTGTCGCTGCGATCGTACAGCCGGCGGAGGCTGTCTTCCCCGCACACTGCAGCCTGGAGGAAGTCCTGCCGCAGATCGTGGAGGGTTACGTGGTGTTGGTGACTGAGGCAGACCGCCCGATAGGGATTTTGACCAAGATCGATGTCCTGGACTACGTCGCTCAAGCAGCTTGATTAAGCCAAGATTCGATGCTCGAAAATCTTCCCCGCCTTGAGTTTATACCGGTTGAAATCCTGGTTATCCACGAATATCACGATGATCAGCGGACGCTGCCGCTGATTGAAAGCATTCGCCAGAGCGGGGTGTGGCGGAATCCGCCGATCGTCACGCCGCTGCAGGATGGCAGTGGGCGGTACATGGTCCTGGACGGGGCGAACAGGACAGTGGCTCTAAAGAAAATGGGCATCCAGCACGCGCTGGTCCAGGTCGTCCAGCCGGATGATTCGGGACTGCGGCTGTATAACTGGAACCATGTCGTTTGGGGCCTGGAACAAGGAGAATTCCTCGCCGGTCTGCGGCAGATCGAAGGCCTCGAAATAGCCACCGGCAAGGACGACCGCCCGGACCTGTGGGGAGACTGCGGCCTGGCATCGATCCAGGTGGCGCGGGGAGATTTTTTCACAGTCTGTACACCAGCCCGTGACCTGGTTGAGCGGTTGAAGGGACTGCACGCTGTCGTTGACAGTTATAAAGACCGGGCTCACATCGATCGAACCAGCGAGTGGAGTGTCGTGAGGCTTAAAGCAGTCTATCCTGAATTGAGCGGGTTGGTGATCTTTCCCCATCTCGAGGTGCGCCAGGTCATGCAGCTGGCAGGTGCCGGGTATTTACTGCCAACCGGCATCACGCGCTTCACCGTCTCACCCCGCGCCCTGCACATAAATTATCCATTCGAGGAGCTGGCAGAAGAAAAAACGCTCGAAGAAAAAAAAGCCTCTCTGCAACGGTTCATCCATGACCGTGTCAAACAAAAGGGTGTCAGGTACTACGCAGAGGCGACGATCCTGTTTGATGAATAGAAGCTATCTGGTTTATCTATTGTTTGAATCCCAGCAGGCGGAGGCCATTCAGCACTACCAGGACGGTGCTGCCCTCGTGGCCAACCACACCGAGCGGCAGAGGCAGGTCAGCGCCGAAAGCTGCTGCGACCAGCAAGACAATGACCGCCAGGGAGAAAGCCAGGTTCTGCCAGACCACCCGTTTTGCTTTCCGAGCCAGGCCGATCGCATACGGCAGGTGCCGCAGATCATCGCCCATCAATACGACGTCAGCGGTTTCGAGGGCAACGTCCGAACCGGCGCCGCCCATTGCGATGCCGAGGTCGGCGGATGCCAGGGCGGGAGCATCGTTGACACCGTCCCCGACCATGGCGGTGAAGCCGTATTTTTCCCGCAGTGTATTAATGAGGCGCACTTTCTCCTGCGGAAGCAGGCCGGCGTGGAATTCGTCTACCCCGGCCCGCGCGGCAATCTCTGCGGCGACTCGTTCGTTGTCCCCGGTCAGCATCACCACTTTAGCGACTCCCAAATGCCTGAGCTCGGCGACTATCTCAGCGGCGTCAGGACGGAGGACATCTGCAACTGCCAGGAGACCCACCCAGGCACCGTCTGCATAAACGAGCATGACCGTCTGTCCCTTCTCCTCCAGGGATCGTGCTTCGCGAGCAAGGCCAGCTGGCACCGGGATGCGCCGTTCAATGAAGAGTCTTTCGTTCCCTATCCAGACGCGCTTTCCTTCCACAGTCGCTTCAACGCCCAGGCCAGGAATGGCCCGGAATTCGGTTGCGGAAGGCAGCTGGAGCCCCCTCTCGGCGGCGGACGTCAGCACCGCCTTAGCCAGGGGGTGTTCCGAGCGTGCTTCGGCGGCAGCTGCGCAGCGCAGCAAATCATCTTGGGTGGTACCGTCCACGCAAACCAACCGGGTGAGCATGGGTACCCCGTTGGTCAATGTGCCAGTCTTATCGAAGGCGACAACCTTGATGTTGGCAGTCTGCTCGAGGTGAACGCCGCCCTTGAACAAGACACCGCGGCGGGCGCCGTTGGCAATTGCCGAGAGAATGCTTGCCGGGGTGGAGATCACCAGGGCGCAGGGGGACGCCACGACCAGCCAGGTCATGGAACGGTAGAAGGTTTGATAAGTCACTTCTCCCAGAAATACATACGGCACGAGGATCAAGAGCGCTGCGCCTGCCAGAACCAGATTGGCGTATACCTGCTCGAACCTGTCGAGCATGCGCTGAGTCTGGGCGCGGTTTGCCTGAGCTTTTTCTACCAGCTGGACTATCTTCGCCAGGGTGGTATCCTGTGCCAGGTGCGTGACACGTACTTCCAGGGAGCCATAGCCGTTGACTGTACCAGCAAAGACGGGATCGCCGGGCCGTTTCTGGGAGGGAGTGGATTCACCGGTGATGGTGGATTGATCCGCGGTGGAAGTGCCTGCCTCGATCAGGCCATCGATTGGAAAGCGCTCCCCAGGCCGGACAAGTACAAGGTCCCCGATGACCAATTCTTCGACTGGTACCGTGGCGAGCTGATCAGAGCGCCGTACTGTCGCCATGAGAGGCCGTAAATCCAGCAATTTCTCGATCGCTTTCCGGCTGCGGTCCATGGCGAAGCTCTGCAAAGTGTTGGAGAGAGAAAACAAGAAGAGGAGAGTGGCGCCTTCCGCAGGCTGCCCGATGACCGCTGCCCCCACAGCTGCCAAAATCATGAGCAGGTTCACATCCAGGCGGCGCTGGCGCAGCAAAGCCAGGCCAGCGAGCAGCCCGTAATACCCACCAGCCAGGTAAGCTATACCATACAGCAGCCCGACGGAAAGGTTTGACAGCAGTCCGAACTGACTCCCAAGGAATGCTGACAGGGCGGAGACCGCGGTCGCTGTGGTGAGCATGATTTCGATCCTTCCGCGCCGGAGGGGTTTTGGCTGGCGGGTGAGAGGAGCTGGCGCGCTGATCGCTTCAGCCTTCGACTCCACGCCAGGCCGCGACGCCCTGGGAAGCTGGATCTCCATCACGCCATCGCGGAAGCGGGTGAGAGGTGTTCCTTCCCAACGAGAGAGCGTGCTGTAATAATGCTTCAAATCGTCCCCCAACTCGGCCAGGCAGGCCGCACAGGCTGCCTCCCCTTTTTGTGTGCAGTGGGTTACCCGACCGTAAGCCACTGACCCTGCCCTGCGCACGATCTGCAGAGCCTGCTCGTCGCTGATCAGGCGTGGATCGTAGCCCAGGCGCAGGCAGCCATTTTCAACGTCGAATTCTGCCGACTGAATGCCTGTAAATCCCCGGAGCGCGTCGCTGAGCACCTCAGTGCAGCGGACTGCTTTTTCAGGGAGATCCAATTCTCTGGCGCCGGTAATTAATGTGTCGTTCATCTCCTGATTTATCTAACGGAATAATGTTGGCATCGGAAAATCGGGCGGGTCCTGGAAGGGGCGAAGGCGACCCGGCCAGGACCCGGCCCGGAGAATGATACCAATGCTATGTGGATTTTGGCTCCTTCTCCCCCGCAGCTTGCTGAGCGCAGCGCGGGCAGAGTCCGTAGTAGAGGACGCGTGCCCCAAGGATTTGATAACCGGACTTAGCGGCAACCTCGTCCTCCAGCTGATCGACGTTCTCGCTTTGCAAGTCGATCACCTGATGGCACGATATGCAGGCGAGATTCACGTGCGGGGTGAGATCGCCGTCGTAATGCACCGCATCATCGCCAGCAGTCCCCAGGGCGTTGACGATCCCGAGGTTGACCAGCGTCTCCAGCGTGTTGTAAACGGTCGCCAGGCTCATCGATGGGTACTCCGACCGGAGTTTCTCGAAAATCGCCTGGGCGGTTGGATGGGTGTCTGTGCTGGCCAGGTAGCGGAAAATGGCAAGACGCTGCGGAGTCAACCGCAGGCCGGCAGATTGTAATTTGCTGGCAACTCTCTCAATGTCCATAGAAATTATAATCATTCTAATTTTAGAATGATTATAATTTACTTCCGGGATTTGTCAAGCGGTCCGAGCCAGCGCCCGCCTCAGTGAAGCGATGTTCTCCGCGACGCTGGTCGAGGAATTGAACACGCTAGAGCCAGCCACGAGGATGCTGGCTCCTGCTGCGGCAACTTCTGCTGCGTTCGCTGCTGAGATCCCCCCGTCGACTTCCAGTTCGACATGCCCCAATCCTCTGGCATCGAGCATTTCGCGCAGACGAGAGATCTTCTGAGTGCTGCCGGGTATGTAAGATTGACCGCCAAAGCCGGGATTGACTGACATGATCAGCACGAGGTCGACAGCTGGCAGGATCTCCTCCAGCGCGACCAGTGGCGTGGCGGGGTTTAGGGTGACGCCTGCCCTGGCGCCCAGGTCTTTTATCTGCTGGACCGTGCGATCGAGATGCGGACAGGTCTCCACGTGGACTGTGAGCAGGTCAGTCCCCGCTTCGACAAAGGCCGGTATCAGGTTCTCCGGCTTTTCGATCATCAGGTGCGCTTCCAGAGGCACGTTAGCGGCGCGGGTGAGCGGCTTTAACGCAGCGGCGATTAGTGGACCAAAGGTCAGATTAGGCACAAACCGGCCATCCATCACGTCGAGGTGGATAATATCTGCCCCGGCTTCCAGGGCTTCCTGGATTTGCTCACCCAGGCGGGTGTGGTCAGCGGTGAGAATTGAAGGGGCAATTTTGACCGGCGTCATTCTCTCTCCCTTACGGTGATCCCCTCTTTGCTGGCGACGATGACCACGCTGGCCATGCCCAGGAAGAGGCCGTTCTCGACAATGCCAGGACGGTCGGCCAGAGTGCGGGCAAGCTGCCCGACGTCGTGGATTCCGTCCGGGAACCAGCAGCGCGCCAGATAATTGCCGTTCTCGGTCTTGGCGGGGGTGCCGTCCTGTTCGAGCCACAGCTCAGCCCTGCAGCCCAGCGTGTTCAGCCAATGGACGTGCAGCGTTGCTTCGAAAGGCACGATCTCCAGGGGCAGGGGGCCGCGTCCCAGGCGTGAGACGCACTTGGACTCGTCCACAATGACGATGAAGCGGCGGGCATGACTCTCGACGATTTTTTCCCGCAGCAATGCGCGCCCCAGTCCTTTGATCAAATCGAGCCGCGGATCGACCTCATCTGCTCCATCGACAGCGAGGTCGATGGCGGGCATCCCGGGTCCGCGGATCAGGGCGGATAGGGAGGTGAGCGGGATGCCAGCCTGGCGAGCCTGCCGGGCGGTCGCCTCCGAGGTCGGCACACCGAGGATGCCGTGCACCTCGCCCCGGGCGAGCCTTTCCCCCAACAGGTCGATGAAATAGGCGGTGGTGGAACCTGAGCCCAGTCCCAGGAGCATTCCATCCTCGACGAAGTCCAGCGCCCGGCTGGCAGCCAGCTGCTTGAGATTCATATCAGACTCCCCGAAGCTGCAATGATTGGTAAGTCTTTTTTACCATGGTTCACCAAACAAAAATGTTAAAACCTTCGATTTAAGATTATGCTTGAGAATTCCTATGTTCGCGGTATAATCGCTTCCATCCACAGCCAATCAACTCCCTGCACTGGGGGGTAGGACGGATTTTGAGAGATTGATCCGGGGCGACACATGACGAAGGCCAGGATTCTTTGGATCGAAGGAAAGCGGGCTAATGGCCCGTATTTTGTGCCTGATCTCCGCAAGAAGGGGTTCAGCGTCGAGACGGTACCCAACGGCAGAGCGGCACTGGCCTATCTCTCTGAAACCGGCGCAGACCTGGTGGTGGTCGACGCGTCTTCTATCCGTTCCAGCGGCAAACGCATCTGCCAGGACATTCGGGAGAAGTGGGGTAAACTGCCGGTCGTGCTGATCGCCAACCCAGAGAACCCGATTGGGAAAGAAGCCTGTGCAGATGTGATCCTGCACCAGCCTTTTACGATCAGGAAACTGGTCAACCGGATCCATCCGCTGCTGCCGGCTGAATCGGACAACTTGCTTCGTTCCGGACCAATTCGACTTGACCTGGAACATCGGCGGGTGAGCTGCCTTGAGAAAGAGGACCATCTGACACCCCGGTTGACCAGGCTGCTGAAGATCTTCATGGAACATCCAAACGAAGTCCTGTTGAGGAAAGACCTCTTCCGCAAAGTGTGGGATACGGAATACACAGGAGATACGCGCACGCTTGACGTTCACATCAGCTGGATCCGGCAGGCAATCGAACCAAATCCACGCCGCCCGCGCTTCCTGATCACAATCCGGGGGGTCGGTTACCGCCTGGACACGTAGCTCGCGGTCAGGGATCATCCCGGGCAAAAGCCTGTAAAGTCTCTAAATAGTACTGCGGGAGGCCGATGTCGAATCGGCGGCCTTCCATGATCAACCCCAGGAATCCATCTTCCTGGCGCAGGCGATCCAGGGCGGAGGTCAGCTGGAACTCGCCGCGGTCGCGTACGTTATTAGCGATGTGCTCCTCTAGATATCCAAAGATCTGGGGCTTAATAATGTACAGGCCGAACACAGTCAGGTACTCATCCTCGGGCAAGCCAGGGACACGCAGGTTGCTGCGGGCGTAATCCACGGTCGGCTTCTCGGCGAACTCGGTGATGTTCAACAGGTGGTCTTCTTCAAGCCATACGCCAGCCACCGTCCCAAAGTTGGCGATCTGGCTTTCCGGAGTGCGGCGCAGACCGAGCACGCTGAGGCCGTGCAGCTGGTAAGCTTCCAGGAGCTGCTGAACGCAGGATCTTTCCCCGGTCGAGCGATACAGGTGATCTCCAAGCATGAGCAAAAACGGCTCGTTTCCGATCGCCTCTCGGGCACAGTACACTGCGTGTCCAAAACCCTCCTGGTTCGCCTGGGTTACGAAAGATACCCTCCGCCCGATCTCCAGGAGCCGCTGGGCGTACTGCTGGAAGTGGCGCGGCAGCTTGTTGTAATTCTCGATGGTGATCTGGGTGTTGAAGAAGGAGCGAAAATCCTCCAGGTCGTTCTCCTGGACGATGATAATCACCTCGTCCAGTCCAGCTTCCAGGGCTTCCTCGACGATTATCAAGATGGCAGGTTTGGCGATTCCATCAAGATCGATGATCGGGAACAGTTCTTTCTTGGTGGCTTTCGTTGCCGGAAAAAGGCGGGTGCCGAACCCGGCTGCCGGGATGACCGCCTTACGAACCTGTTGACCGGGTCGGAGAGTGAGGGTCAGGCACTTCACGCCCAGGTACCGCTCGAGGATCTCGATCACTGCCTGCTGGTCAGATGGGCTGCGGGTGATAAACTGGGCGGTGCCGTCGCCCTGCGATCCGACGCCTTTGCCTCCCAGGATGTGCGGCTTGAGCGGCTCGTGGTTTAAGACGCGGTGCAGGATTGGAGCGGTCAGCTCTTCAGGACAGGCAGGCGTCGCGTAGCGATCGAAGAATTCTTGCGCCTCGACCATCAGCTTTCCCAACCGTTCGGCGTCCGAGTGGCGCAGGGCTTCTACGGCCTGGAGGGTGATCCGTTTGTTGATCGGCCCCAAAAGTTCCTGGACACCGCGCTCGATCTCGTTTTCGGCGAAGGGGTAACAGCGGTTCAGACGGTTGAGGATCTCCATGGTGTCCTTTTGTGCCTGGAGGTCGACGATGACGAAATATAGTTCCTGGTTCACCTGTAATTCATTAGTGTCCAGCCTGTCGCCGTCGAAGACCATCAGGACAGGGCGGTTGCCAAAGGCGCACCCCTGGTCCATCCTGCCACAGCGGGAAGGGGTCGTGATTTCCCCCTGATAAGCCAGCTCCATCTCGCCCCGGATGGTCAGCTTCAAGTCGTATACCCGGTTGAACGCCCGGGCCGTGAGAACGCAGATTGCCGCGCTGGAAGACAGCCCTTTCTTCACCGGAAGGTCGGTTTTGTAATTGTCGATCACCAGCCCCCTTACATGGTAATTGGTCAATACCTGGTAAGCCACGCCGGCGATGTAACTCCAAAATCCGCCGCGTTGGGCCTCTTCCAGGAGCGCTTTCGGCTGCATCGGAATTTCGTATGGCCCGCGACGTTCGCCGTCCGGCGTTGTGGATTTTAAAACCAGGGATGTGGGATGGGGCGTGACTTCAGCGTATATGCCCTGATCGGTACCGGTGATCAGGGTGTAGCCTTTCTCGATCTCGGCGTTGATGCGGCGGTAGCCGCCTGCCCAATCGGAGTGCTCACCGAACAAACAAATGCGTCCAGGCACGAAGAGTTTCACGATGGTATCCTTAATTACCTTGAGGGAATTATCACAAGTTATGCATCGATCTGGACATGTTTCCCGCTGGCCCTGACCAGGCGAAGTCTGGGATTTCCAATCTGTATATTTGGAGGGAGATGGAGTGTCCTCTCGATCATGGATTGACCGCGCGGCCGCATGGCCTGGGCCGCACTGCGAAACACGTTCCCGTCCCAACCGGGATCGATTTCCCAGTAATCCAGATCGACCAGCAGGCCTGCACCGAGGGTGATTTCGCCGGTGCTCCGGTTGAACTGGACTGCCTCGGCGTTTTCCTCTGCCCACTCGGGGATCCCCTCGATCCCGGTCTCCTCCTCCCTGAGCAGTCTGAAAGGATCAGACTGCGCGGCGATCAACCTGCACCGGCTGGTATGGATGGCGCGCCATGATGAATCGGTGGCGATGAACCGCCTCCCCAACCGGCTGGCAACCACAGCTGTCGTGCCGGATCCGCAGAAAAAATCCCCCACGATATCCCCAGGGTTCGAACTTGCCAGGAGGATGCGTTCGAGCAGGGCTTCGGGCTTTTGCGTCGGGTAGCCCGTGCGTTCACGGTGAAGCCGGGCGACGACGGGGAAATACCACCAGTCTTCCGGGATTTTTCCCCGTTTCAGATCCGGGACCTTCCCGAATCCAGCCCTGGGTGAGGCGTTGAATGTCTTCACGGTGTTCGGGTTGTACGGCTCCCGGACCGCGTCGGCGTTGAAAGTGAAGCTATCGCTCTTGGTATACACCAGGATTGTGTCGTGCTTTCTGTTGAAGGCGCGGCGGATCGCTGAGGGTCCGTGGTAAATCCAGATGATTTCGTTAAGCAAGCAATCGGGTCCGAATATCTCGTCCAGCAGCAGACGAGCATACTGGTTGGCGTGCCAGTCGAGGTGGAGGTAAAGGGTGCCGGTGGGAGAAAGCAGGCGGTGCATCAGGTGCAGCCGAGGGTAGAGCATATCGAGGTAAGCCTCGATCCCTTCCCAATGATCGGGGTAGCCATCCGCCAGCCGCCACTTGTCAGGCTGGCGTGAATCTTCACCCCGACCGATGCGTGCTGGGTAGCGGCGGTTTGTGAAGAAGGGAGGGTCGGCGTAGATCAGTGGGATCCGGCCTTCGTACTCCGGGAGCAGAGCGGACATGACCGCCAGGTTGTCGCCCAGGATGAGATTGTCGGCCGGCAATCCATCCGGGTATCCCGCGCCGAGCGGGTAGACGATGCTGTCAAGCACCAGAGGACCTGGTTTCGGGTGTGGTGTGGATTTGGTGGTCCAGGTCAGTTCAGGCATAAGGGTGATGAGCGGCTGGATGATGAATGACGGACGAAGGCGCACAGTTGGATGTCGGTTTCTGTGTTCTGGGCAAACTAAACCTGTTCGAGGAACCTGCTTTTGAGCACATCCGACAGCGTCGGCTGACCGATCTCCTGGAGCTCATAACGGACGCGCTGGCTCGGCTTATTCATCTTGATCAGGCTTGCCAGATCGATGGGAGTCCCCACCAGCACCAGGTCCGCTTTGGCGTTGTTGATCGTCTGTTCGAGCTCGTGGATCATCTCGTCTCCATAGCCCATGGCAGGCAGGATCGCGCCGGTCGTGGGATATTTCTGGTACGTATCGAGGATTGAACCGACTGCGAATGTCCTCGGGTCGACGATCTCCGCCGCGCCGAAGCGGCGGGCAGCCACCCAGCCAGCGCCATAAGCCATCTCGCCGTGCGTCAGGGTGGGACCGTCCTCCACGACCAGCACCCGCTTGCCCCGGATGGCTGCCGGATCGTCGACGAAGAGCGGAGAGGCTGCTTCGATGACGATCGCCTCCGGATTGAGGGCATGCAGCGATTCTCGGACGGCGATCACGTCCTCGGGTGGAGCGGTGTCGACTTTGTTGATCACGAAAACATCGGCAGCCCGGGCGTTCGCGTCGCCGGGATTGTAGGATTTTTAAAGTCCGGGACGGTGGGGGTCTTCGACGACGATATGCAGGTCCGGGGTGTAGAACGGCAGGTCGTTGTTGCCTCCATCCCACAGGATGATGTCGGCTTCGCCTTCAGCCTGGCGCAGGATGCGTTCATAATCGACACCGGCGTAGACTACGACGCCGTTTGCCAGATGTGGCTCATACTCTTCTCGCTCTTCGATGGTGCAGTCCTGCGCTTCCAGGTCAGCGTAAGTAGCAAATCGCTGCACGGTCTGTTTTGAGAGATCCCCATAGGGCATGGGGTGCCGGACGGCTGCGACTTTAAAACCCATATCGCGCAAGATGCGGGAGACGCGCCGGCTGGTCTGGCTCTTGCCGGAGCCCGTGCGGACCGCGCATACTGCCACAACCGGCTTCGTTGATTTGAGCTGGGTCGTCTTCAGCCCCATCAGCCGGAAGTCAGCCCCCACGGCCAATACCAGCGATGCTTTGTGCATCACGTATTCGTGCGGGACATCACTGTAGGCGAAGATCACCTGGTCGATTGACCGTTCGGCGATCAGATGCGCCAGGTCGTTTTCTGGGAAAATTGGGATCCCGTTTGGGTAGCGAGGGCCAGCCAGCCCTGGTGGATAACGTCGCCCTTCAATGTTGGGGATCTGCGTGGCAGTGAAGGCAACCACTTCGTAGTCTGGATTGTCTCGAAAGAAGATGTTGAAGTTGTGGAAATCGCGCCCGGCGGCGCCCATGATCAGGGTTCGGATGGGTGGCATGGTTGAATGTCAGCTCCTCTATGACTAGAATAAAGGCAGAAGGCCTGTCCTGGCCGGCAGGCCAGGGGTGAAGAGTGAAAGATTCGCCAATTGGGAATTTTCATCCGGCATCCTTTACATGACCTCCGGGGCTTGGATCCCCAGGAGGAACAGCGCATTAGCCAGAGTCTGGCGGGCGGCCGCCACGAGGCGCAGCCGTGCGGCCCGGACTGCCGGGTTATCGCTCTGGATGACCGGAACGGCATGGTAGAAACTATGGAAGGCGTTGGCCAGTTCGTAAGTGTACGTCGCCATGATCAGGGGGCGGTATTCCTGAGCAGCCTGTTGGACGGTTCCCGGAAAATGGGAGATCAGTTCAATCAATTCGAGTTCGTATGTTGATAGTGGGAAATCGAAAGCAGCCTCCTCCGGGAGGTTGCCCCCCGCCTTTTTGAGAATGCTGTTCGCGCGCACGTGGGCATTTTGCAAGTAAGGCGCAGTCCGGCCATCAAAGTTGAGCGCGGCTTCCAGATCGAAGACGATGTCTTTATTGTTGTCGACCGAAAGGAGCGAGTAGACCAGCGCGCCCAGACCGATCTGTTGCGCGACGACCTGCCGCCGATCGGCGGGCATATCCGGATTCTTTTCGGCGATCACGTCCAGGACCCGCCGTTTAGCTTCATCCACGACGTCCTTGAACAGTACAAGCCGGCCTCTCCGGGCAGACATGGCTCCCTCCGGCAGGCTGACGAAACCGTATCCGAGGTGGAAGCATTTCTCTGCCTGTTTGAAGCCCCAGATCTCGAGGATCTTGAAGACCTGCTGCATGTTCAGGCTCTGGCGGACATCAATAACGTAAATCGACCGGTCGACCAGGTGTTGTTCGAACTTGATCTTCGCAAGCGCAAGGTCGCGCGCGGGATACAATGCTGTGCCATCGTTCCGAAGCAGGACGACCGTGCGGTATTTCTCTTTATCCAAGCCGAGTTTCTCGTCGATCTTAACCAGCACGGGTCCGTTTTTAGGGCGCTCGTCGTCGGCGATCCCGCGGGCGATCAGGTCCGCGACGATGTCCTTGGTCAGCCGGTCGACCTCGCTCTCGAAAAACCACACATCCATCCGGATGCCAAGCATTTCCATGATGGCGCGCAGCTCTGCCAGGCTCCACTCCCGAGTGATCCGCCATAGCTCCCGTACCTCGGGATCGCCGGCATCCCACCGGCGAAGCATCTCCCGCCGTTCGGCGTCGAACGCCTCGCGCTGCGCTCGCTCCGCAGGCGTTTCGTTCTCTTTGGGTTCTAGCAGGTTGTTCGCTTCGATGTATATCTTCAGCAGCCACTGGCCTCGCTCGTGGACGCCATCCGGCTCCTGGCCGCGATAAAACCTGCTGTACGCCCACAGGACGGTGATGACCCCCAATCCGATATCCCCCGGATACGTGGCGCGGATCGTTTCGAAACCGGCAAATTCCACAAGTCGGGCGAGCGATTCGCCCAGGACTGCATTTCGGGCGTGTCCGATGTGAAAGGAGTGGTGGGTGTTTGGCTGGCAGTACTCGACCATGACGCGTTCTGATTTCGCAGCCCCGCGTCCGTAATGGGCGCCCTGCTCGAGGACGCGATCTACCACGCGCTGGGAGAATTGGCCTGGTGAGTAGTACAGGTTCAGATAACCCTTAACCGCCTCGACGCGCTGAAATCCTGTGGGGGTCCCGAGGTTCTCTGCAAGCAGGGAGGCAATTTCCTGGGCGCGCTGAGGGATGTTAACGCTTTTTCCGGCGCGTGCTTCCCCTGCAGCGAGGGGGAAACAAGGGAGTGAAATCCCCCACTGCCCGGAAAAAGGGATCGCGGTCCATTGGAAACGACCTGGCTCAGGAATTCCATGGTCAGCCAGAAAAGACCTAATTTGAGACTCTACCGCCCGCTGTTCCTGCTCAAACATGTGCTCTCTGCGAAGTTCCTCGCCCCGGGATCAAGACGCCCGACGTCGAATTGGGATTATATCACGGTGAAGTTTTCGACCGGGACGCGGATGTTGCCCTGTTAAATAAAAAGCAGGAGCATACAGCTCCCGCCCTTGAGATTTGATCGATATTGAACGGCTGTATGTTTAACTTTACTCGCTCTTGCTTTCCAGGGCAGCCAGCCTCTTCATGAGGCGGCTTTTCCGCCGGGCTGCATTATTCTTGTGCAAGATGCCTTTCCCGGCTGCTTTATCGAGCGCGCTGAGCGCCAGTAAGGCGGCGGCGCGTGCTTCTTCTGCGTTACCGCTTTTGATCTTCTCGCGGGCTTCTTTGATATAGGTCCGGGCGCGTCCGCGGTAGATGCGATTTCGCAGGCGACGCTTTTCGTTCTGTTTGTTGCGCTTGATTGCTGACTTAATATTCGCCAAGTTCTTGCCTCCAGGTATAACGACCAATGTATTGCTCAGGTCTCGCGGGGCGTAATTTTACTTGATCCCCTTCTATTTGTAAAGCGGCAAGCATGGATTTGAATATTTGACGATCGGCAAGAAAAAGTGTATGATGAGAGTACAGGTCGGTCGGATGGTCGCGGTCCTCTATCCAGGGGATCGAGGAAAGTCCGCACTCCATAGAGCACGGTGCCGGGTAACACCCGGGGCGGGGTGACCTGCCGGATCGGGCCACAGAGACATACCGCGGGTTGGTGATAGTAGATTCTTGATTGTGGGTTGGATCCCAATCCACATTCAGCAACCGAAAATCAGCAATCTCGCAAGGGTGAAAAGGTGGTGTAAGAGACCACCGGCGCCCCCAGCAATGGGAGCGGCCAGGCAACCCCCACCGGGAGCAAGGCCAAGCAGGGGCGAGTGGATTGTTGAACGAGGATTGTAGATTGTTGAGTTTCAACTCATCAATCACGAATCGGACATCAACAACCAGGGAGGCTGCTCGCCTTCCGGTTCCAGTAATGGATCCCAAGCCCCGGGTAGGCTGCTCAGATAGATGACCATCCAGGCGGGATCACCGCCGGACAGAATGCGGCTTACAGGCTGACCTGCAGAACCTCCCGCGCGCCTGAGAGGACACGGGAGGCTCCATTTTAAATGATTTGTGACCGCTGTCACTTGTGATCCGCTGCGGCTTCTGATATACTCAAAAACTGGGAGGGCTGCCACTGTATTGATCACAACCAACTCATAACGCACCCAGGAGGGCATTATGGCTGACGAAAAGTTTAACGAGAAGGAGGGGGAGAAAAGGGAGGAAAAAGCTCCGGAGGAAAAGTGGCGGAGGGATCCACTCGGAAGCATCATTTGGGCGCTCATCCTGCTTTGGGCCGGTGTGGTGTTGCTGCTCGACAACCTGGGGACTCTTGATTCGATCAAGGAGGGCCTGGCTCCCACCGGTTGGGAGTGGCTCCCTCTCGGAGTAGGGGTCTGGGGGCTGATCCTGCTCGGTGCCGGGGTGATCCTGCTGTTCGAGGTCTTGCTGCGCCTCCTGGTGCCTGCCTACCGTCGCCCGGTGATCGGCACCATCATCCTCGCATTTGTCTTTATCGGGATCGGTCTGGGTAACCTTGTCAGCTGGGGCCTGATATGGGCGGTGATATTGATCGCGATCGGGGTGTCGATCCTGGTGCGTGGGCTGACGAGTCGGGGGTGACTTGCGGGTCGTGCTCACCCCGCCGGGGAGAAAGCCCCTTCCCTGATCACAGCCTACCCAGGTTGAAGGTCATAAACTCATCCCAGGCGTAGCGCCAGTGAGCCCAGGGAGATTCCCGGCCGATACAGCGGAAGTATGGTCCGCCTTTCGCCAGGATCAGGTCCCCTATCCGGTAGCGCGGCAGGACAGGCGTCGACACGATCAATCCGCCCCGTTCTCCGGCGCGCATCTCATGCAGCATCTTGATCTGCGAGCC
>CAYQDF010000068.1:0-16903 GCA_964416175.1 uncultured Anaerolineaceae bacterium | reverse complement strand
ATCCTGGCTCCCTGGCTGGTCGGCGTGAATAACGGAAATTTTATTGAACCCACATTCCCAAACGAGGTCATCCTCCAGGCCGCAGGAGGGGATTTCAAACTCCTGGCAGACTTTAAAACCGAAAAACGAAACGATACAATTTCCGCACTGAGGAATATCCGCGCTTCGGAATCGACACCAGTCTGGGGAGATCCGGATTGGTTATCGCCTCACGGTGACCCCTGGTTCCTTATGGCAGGTCGCGACGACCCCCGGCAGAAGGGCTACGATGTATTTGCAGCTGCGATTGACCATTTCTTATCTTCTGGAGGGAAAGCATGCTTCCTGCTGTTCCCCATTCCAGGCGATGAAGGCGAGGGCGGTCTCTCGTATCTCCGAACGCTGGCTGAGAAATATCCGCAGGCAGTATTGGTTCTACCGTTCATATTTCGTGAAGGATATTCCTCTGCCATTCAGGGCGCCAGCTTCGGCGTCATGCCGTCGTTTTACGAACCATTCGGGATGGCAAATGAGTTCTATCTGAATGGGACGGGAGTGATCGGGCGCGCGACCGGAGGCATCTTGCAGCAAGTCATCCCATACCGCCAGGTGCGGTCCTTCTCAGAAGCTGTCCTTGTCCGGGCTAAACGCTGGTTCTCCGAAGATGCTCGCCCGACCGGTCTTTTGTATCGCGAACCAGAAGATGCATCAGGCTCCCTGGAAGACTGGGAGAAGATCAACGCAGCGGACAATGCAGCACGAAAAACAAGGTTGGATCGACTCTCGGCGCGGATGCGTATCCCACTGATCCGGTCTATGGTTGATCAACTCGTCCAATGTATGGTCGATGCTGTCGACATCTACCAGAATCACCCCGATGTTTATTACAGAATGGTCATGGAAGGATTCTATTTTATAAACACCAATTTCACTTGGGAAAAAACGGCGAAAAAATATCTCGAACACATTCAAAGTTAGCAACCACCGAATGCAGAACAGCGATGGGTATCCTCAAGAAGGCTTACATCTCAATCCGCAGGATCGGCATCAAAGACAGCCTGAACATCCTGAAGAATACGATCCACAAAGGACTCGAAGACAGGGCTTACGGCGTCGAGAATATCAGGCTCTTTGCGCCTCCAGGAAATCTTGCCGCCTGTGAACCTATCCAAAACGGTGCTCACTTCCGATTTGAAAATGCGGAGCTGGAAGTCGCATTCCTGGCGGAGGAGCTGGCGCGATTGACCTGGACTCCCGGAAAAATATCTCCTCCCTATGGGATCGCCAGGACTGAGTGGGGAGAGGTCCACCCGGAGATCCGTGACACCCATCTCGGCTGGCAGATCTCCACCAGACAAATGACAGTATCTGTTTGGAACGACGGCACGCTCCAGTTCTTCGATCCCCAAAAAGGCCTGTTCCGGCAAGAATACCCACCGTTAATTGCCCGGCTCGATGGTCGTCGTCACGCCCGAACCTTCACCAGCTGGCTTCATTTTGCCAAGATAGGTGCAGACACAGCGATTTATGGTCTGGGGGAAAAAGCCGGCTCATTAGATCTTTCGGGAAAGAGCTTCAAAATGTGGAATCGGGATCCGGGAGGTATTTATAAACCCGGAGAGGATCCACTCTATATAGGCATCCCGGTCTATCTATCCTTGAATGAGAAGATTTGTTCCCTGGTCTTCTATGAGAATCCCTACCCGGCGACATTCTCTTTCAAAACTGGAGTTCCCTCCTTCCCTAAAATTCAGACTGGATTAGCAGGACAAGATGAATTTCACGAAAATGAAATTGTGTCAGCATGGTTTGAGGACGGTGCGCTGCGGTATTATCTGGCAGCAGGAACGCCGCAAAGTGTCCTCGAGCGCTACTGCGAACTTACCGGAAGACCCCCCATGCCTCCCCGGTGGGCGCTGGGCTACCATCAATCCCGCTGGGGTTACCGCTCCCAGGAAGAGGTCAAGGCGGTGGTCAGGCAGTTCGAAACTCATGATCTACCGCTCCATGCGATCCACCTGGATATCGATTACATGGATGGGTACAGGGTCTTCACCGTGGATAAAGTCCGTTTTCCAGACCTATGCGGACTCACTCGAGATCTTGAAGAGAAAGGGGTTAAAACGGTACTGATCCTTGACCCAGGAGTAAAAATCGACCCAAATTACTCGATCTACGTCGAGGGAAAAGAGAATGGTTTTTTCTGCCAGACGCCTGCTGGATACGTAGAGCACGGAATCGTCTGGCCTGGCTGGGCGGCCTTCCCTGACTTCACAGATCCAGCAGTCCGGGAGTGGTGGGGAGAAAAATACCGGACATTGTTGGACCAAGGTGCAGCCGGGTTTTGGCACGACATGAACGAACCTGCCTCATTCACTGCCTGGGGCGATATGACCCTCCCGAAGTCGACCGTACACAGTTTAGATGGTCAGGGAGGCGATCATCACCAGGCGCACAATCTTTACGGTTTGCTCATGAATAAAGCCGGTTACGAAACATTAGCCCGCCTGCAGCCAGAGAAGCGGCCATGGCTCCTCACCCGCGCCGGCTGGGCAGGCACCGCACGCTATGCCTGGACCTGGACTGCAGACATGGAGACAAGCTGGGAATCTTTGCGCCAGGTGATCCCGACAATCCTTGGGCTCTCGCTTTCAGGGATCCCATACGCTGGCTCTGACATCGGCGGTTTCTCGGGAAACCCAGACCCAGAACTCTACCTGCGCTGGTTCCAATTATCAACTTTTCTACCTTTCTTCCGGACCCACTCGTCAGTCGAATCGCCTCCACGCGAGCCGTGGACTTTCGATGAGTCGATCCTGGACTCCCTCCGCGATCACTTGAAGCTGCGCTGCAGGATGATCCCGTATTTGTATACCCTCGCCTGGGAAGCGATGCGGACCGGACACCCGCTCGTTAGACCGCTGTTCTGGAGCGATCCAGGAAACCAATCCTTGTGGTCAATTGACGATGAATTCATTTTGGGAGACGAACTGCTGATCGCTCCGGTTCTGGAACCAGGCGCGACAGAACGCATCGTGACCTTCCCTGAGGGAGACTGGTACAGCTTCTGGGATAGCGATTATTTTCGAGGCTTCAGCCAATCCAGGGTTCCGGTGACCTATGCACGAATCCCGGTTTTTGTCCGTTCTGGCGCCATTCTTCCATTCGAATCTGGGAATGACCTGGAGCTGCATGTGTACCCCGGATTCAATGGGGAACATACATCGCATCTCTACTCAGATGCGGGCGATGGCTATGGAACCAGCCGCCTGGATACTTTCCGGCTGCGATCGGACGGCGACACCCTCCACATCAGCTGGGAGGAAGCCGGCGATTATCCTTTTCCTTACCAAAATACCCTTCTGCATCTCCACCATGGGGAAGTGGAGACCTGTATCGCTGATAGAAAATACCGCTCATCGGCCGGCCTGAATAAAATCGCAGGTCGATTTGAATACGCAGAAATAAAGCTTCGGCGGAGGGATCAGGTGTGAAGCATGAAGCACTCACATGTTATACTCTCCCTGGGTAAAACTGAGAATTGAGCAAGCCGCGGGTGTTGTTGCTGATCAATCAGCTTTATACATCTCTTCAACCCTACATTCTTTCCCGGAGGAATTCATGGAATACAAGAATTTAGGCCGCACCGGATTGAAAGTCAGCCGGCTCTGTCTTGGCACGATGAATTTTGGCCCGCATACAGAAGAAGAAACGAGCCATGCCATCATGGATAGAGCATTGGAGCTGGGGATAAATTTCTTCGATACCGCGAATGTCTACGGCTGGAAAACAGGCGAAGGGATCACCGAACAGATTATCGGGCGCTGGCTGGCGAAAGGGAACAGGCGTAGAGACCAGATCGTCCTGGCAACAAAAGTCTATGGGAAGATGGGTGAAGGTCCGAACGACAGGAGATTATCCGCTTACCACATCCGGAAGGCCTGCGAGGACAGCCTGCGGCGGTTGAACACAGATCACATCGATCTTTACCAAATGCACCACGTGGACCGGGAAACTCCATGGGAAGAAATCTGGCAGGCGATGGAGATCTTGCAGGTTCAGGGGAAGATCATCTACGTCGGCAGCAGCAATTTCGCTGGATGGCAGCTAGTCCAGGCACAGTTCACAGCGCACGAAAGGAACATGATGGGACTGGTCAGCGAACAGAGCGTTTACAATCTCAGCCAGAGGATGGTTGAGCTCGAAGTGATCCCGGCTTGCAGATCGCTCGGCATCGGATTGATCCCCTACAGCCCCCTGGCCGGAGGCATGCTCGGAGGTGTCCTGGAGGAAGAAGCCAAGGGCAGGAGGACTTCGGACCGGATACAAAAGAACGTCGATCGATACCGGAGCGAATTGAATACTTTCGAAAATCTCTGCCAGGAATTGGGAGAAGCCCCAGCCAATGTCGCACTGGCCTGGCTGCTGCATAATCCGATAGTCACAGCACCGATCATTGGACCCAGGACCCTGAAACAGCTGGAAGAATCGACTCGTTCGCTCGAGATCGTCCTGTCCGATGAGATGATGGTCAGGTTGAATGATCTCTGGCCCGGTCCAGGTGGTGAAGCTCCCGAGGCATACGCGTGGTGAAATCTTGATCTCTGAAACCTTAGAGTGATTCTACCTTTCACACGTACTGAGTACTTGATTCAAACTGCAGCCAGGAAAATGACTTGAAAAACAATTGGTTTTATTCTTTTACCTTCACCCTGTTATTCGTCGTTTTCTTTGGATGGACGTTTGGTACAGGAAGACACCTTTACCCATATCCTGAAAGGGAGCCAGGCGTCAGTCAATATAAACCAATGAATTTGTCCCAGGTTCCCTCGAACAGCCCCACTCCCGACCCTTCGCAAGCTGTTAACCTGCCTTACGTCCAGCAGAATGCCCCCACCCCGACAGCCACGCTCTCCCCCGAAGATGCCGGCTACGTTCCTCCACAGCTGGCGACTGAAGCAATACCTGGCACACCTACATCGACTCCGATCCCGATTCAAACCTGGGAATTCAATATTCCAATCGTGATCGGCGTGGCGGTGATCATAGCCATCATCCTGCTTGCCTGGGGATTGTTTGGACGGTTTAAAATTTAGAAGTTATCTCAAGAATAGGTTATTGTGGATGTTGAGTGGTCGACAGGTTGATACTTATCGTTGAAGATGAGCCAAATATCGCTGAGGTGGTCAGCCTATACCTGAAACGCGCCGGTTATCAGGCTGTCATCGCCAGGGATGGATTAGAAGCGAAAATATTATTGGAATCAGAGCATCCGGTTCTGGTCATCCTGGATTTAATGCTCCCTGGAATCGGTGGATTCGAGCTGACCAGATGGCTCAGAGGGAGAAGCAATGTGCCGATCATCATGCTTACAGCCAGGCGGGAGGAAATCGACCGGATTAGCGGCCTGGAACTGGGCGCAGATGACTATGTCCTGAAACCTTTCAGCCCTCAGGAACTCGTCAGCCGTGTGAGAGCTGTCCTTCGGCGGACGATGCCAGATAAAGGCTTACCAGAAGAGAAACCGCTCATCTTTCCAGAAATCCGGATCGAACCACATACGCGGCTGGTGGCAGCTCGCGGCATCGAATTGACATTGACGGCTAAAGAGTTCGATGTGCTGTGGATGCTCGCCAGTCATCCCAGGCAGGTATTTACCCGGCAGCAAATCCTGGAGAATGTTTGGGGAATTTCCGATTTCATCGATCCAAGCACAGTGACAGTACATGTCCGCCGGCTGCGAGAGAAGATCGAGACCGATCCGTCTAATCCCAGGCATATCATCACCGTGTGGGGAATAGGGTATAAGTTCGAGCCGTGACAAAGCCCAATGAATAAGATCCCGGTCAGTCTTCGTTTTTTTGCGATAATCCTGATCATCCTGGGTGTATCGCTGCTGATTTTCCTGGCGTTCATGAGCCCGCCGCTGAACGAGCTCGCCCTCATCGCAGGGTCGCTAAGCGTCACGGCAATCATTTCCGCCCTGGCCGGTTACGCGGCTTATCGTCTCGGTTGGATGAACAGGTCACCGAGTCTTCGTCTGGCTATGATTGGAAGCTATGCGCTTGCCTGTCTGCTGACCTTCTTTAACGTTTGGGTGACGGCCAGGTTGATGTTTGCCAGCGAGCACGACCTGCTCCTGGGCACGGTCCTGCTCTTCTTTGCAGGCGCGATCGCGATCGCGCTGGTATACCTGCTGGCTACTTCCTTCGTCGAGCGGATCGGCACTCTCGACAAGGCAGCCCAGGATATCGCTCAGGGACAACTGAGCACGCGAGCGCCTGTGGCAGGTGAAGACGAGCTGGCAAAGTTGGCGATCACCTTCAACAATATGGCCGAACAATTGGAGAAGGCAGAGGAACAACAGAAACAGGTTGAAGAATTGCGCAGGGAGCTGATTGCCTGGGTTGGACATGATCTCCAGACGCCGCTGGCATCGATTTCAGCCATCATCGAAGCATTGGGAGATGGAGTCGTCGAAGATGCTGAAACAGAAAGAAGATTTCTGAACGCTATGAAGAAGGAGATCTCCGCCCTGTCACGGTTGATCGATGATCTTTTTCAAATGGCCCAAATCGATGCAGGTGGACTCAAGCTCAACATCGAACCAGTCTCCCTTTCCGATCTGATCTCGGATACCCTCGAAAGCTTCTCACAGATTGCTGAGAGACAGGGTGTGGCGTTGAGCGGAGATGTAGAGCGGGGTCTTGGGGTTGTCCCTTTGGATGCACCACGCATCAATCGAGTCTTGAACAACCTGATCGACAACGCGATTCGTCATACACCAGATGGGGGATCAGTCCGTCTGCAGGTCTATCAGCGCGCGCCCGATATATTTATCGAAATCGAAGATACAGGGTCGGGTATCCCAGAGGCGGACCTCCCCAATATTTTCGATCGGTTCTACCAGAGTGAAAAATCCCGCAATCGGAGGTCAGGCGGTTCAGGCCTGGGTCTGGCGATTTCCAGGGGGATCATAGAAGCACACAGAGGAGAAATCTCCGTGACGAGCCATCCGGGACGAACAAGGTTCGTCGTCAAGCTGCCGCTAGATGTCTCTTCCGCGCCAGGTCGATGATTGACATTGGAGGGGCTTTCAGTTAAACTGAGCAGCGATGACCCTGCCCGCACTGATCTTTGGAGTCCTCCTTTCATCGCTTTACGGGGCAGCCTTCCACCTGATTCGCGGCGGCAGCTTGGGGCGTTTGCTGCTCTACCTCATCCTCGGCTGGACGGGTTTCTGGATCGGCCACTTCCTCGCCGGGCAGCTCGGCTGGACCTTCGCCAGCCTCGGTCCCCTCCACCTGGGAATGGCCTCTCTTGCCAGTATCGTCTTCCTGGTCGCCGGGCACTGGTTGAGTCTTATCGAAATCCAAAAACGATAATTTTCCAGGCGAGCAGCCTGGGTACAGTCAGTCAAGGACCTACCAACTGCTCGTGTGATCAGCAACAAAAACTACACCTGAAAGGATTCCCGGCTAATGTATCGTATCGAATCATTGTTGTCTGCACGCCTTTTTCTAGTCCCAAAGCTCGTAGAGAACCGGATATATTTCCTCAGCAATCTCAGTGGAAAGATCAGCCTGTACGCAATGGATTACGGGGGGAGTGTTCCCGAACCCCTTCTTCCTCCGGAGATCGCTCTCCAGAATCCACACCTGATTGCCGGCCAGTCGTTTTTTGTGTTTCCGAAACTCGGGAAGATCCTGGTCATGATCGATAAGGACGGGGATGAAAACTATCAGCCGATGACTATTCCAATCACGGGAGGGTATCCAGAATCCCCGTTCGGCGACCAGTTTTCGAATTACCGCGTGCACCTTGCAGATGGCGATCCAGAAACGAACCTGGTCTACTTCACAGCTGAATCGCGGCTGGCGCCAATGAATGTGTCTTACCAGGGTTCCCTGGAAACAGGCAATCTGCGAAAATTAGGGGAAAGCAAGTGGGGTTCCTTTGTGGACGGGATTTCTACGGACCACCGCAGGGTAATTCTTATCGACGGCTATACGGTAGGCGACAATGTCCTCTACCTCTGGGAAGAAGGATCTGGCGAAAGATCTTTACTCTACGGAATCCCGTTAGAAGATCGCGCCCCCGATCAAGAAGTACCCCTGAATGCGATGGGCTACTGCAAGTTCACCGGGAGAGATGGATTGCTTTTCTTCACAGCGCTTTTTGATGACCGGTATGGATTGGGGTACCTCAAATTGAGCGATCCGGAGCGCGTCTACAATGTAGAAATCAAGGGCTGTATGCATGAAGGGGATGGAGAATTCACAGAATTGACTCACCTCGTCGGGAACCGATACACCTTGCAGTACAACATCGACGGCGCATCTTGGCTTTACGAAGGTGAGTTTGACGAAAATGCCCTTGTCATGCATCTGAAGGCGGTGATCTGCGGGCGCGGCCTCCTCTCAGATGGTGTGCTTGAAGCCCACCATTACGATAAATCATCAGACAGGTTCATCCTTTCATTCTCCACTGCCACGTCCCCGACGCAGATCTACACAGTCGAAGGAAAAGACCGTTCGAAGGTAGTCCAGCACACAAAAGAAAGAGTACTGGGGATACCAGACGGTTTACTCTCACGAGGGGAAAATGCTTCATTCATTTCTTTTGATGGTACACGCACCTCAGCCCGCCTCTACCTTCCTTCGGACAAACTGGGTTATTCTGGTCCCAGACCTGTCATCTATTACGTCCATGGCGGTCCACAAAGTCAGGAACGTCCAGATTTTGCCTGGTTCTCTATGCCTCTCATCCAGTTTCTGACCTTGAATGGTTTTGCTGTATTTGTTCCGAATGTCCGCGGCAGCACGGGGTATGGACTGGCATACACGAAACAAGTTGATCGAGATTGGGGAGGAAAGGACAGGCTGGATCACGCTTATGCGGTTGAGAACGTGCTCCCTCGAGACAGGCGCCTCGATGTTTCACGGATGGGTGTCGTTGGCAGGTCCTATGGCGGGTATATGACATTAACGCTGGCAGGACGCCATCCGAACCTTTGGAGAGCGGCAGTGGACATGTTTGGTCCGTACGACCTGCTGACATTCATGGATCGGATCCCTGAAACCTGGAAGCCGTATTTCACGATCGCGATTGGCGATCCGGAGAAAGATCGCGAATTTCTCATCGAGCGGTCGCCGAAGACTCATATCGATAACATTGATTTCCCCCTCCTTGTTATCCAGGGCAAAAACGATCCCAGGGTTGTAGAACGGGAATCATTTGAGCTGGTTGAAAATCTTCGATCCAAAGGGAAGTCGGTTGATTATTTGATGTTTGAAAACGAAGGTCACGATGTGCTCAAGTTCGAAAATCGCGTGAAATGTTACAACGCAATTACCGATTTCTTCAAAAAGCATCTCAGACCAGAGCAGTGAACCGGAATTCCCCCGACCGCTGCAGATCAGAGGGAGTGCAGCGAACTGCAGCAGAAAAGTTGGCCCACCCCACGACACATGGGCACCAGGCAGATTCTAACGGAGGATGAGATTCGTATCCGATTAACCCAGGGATATGGATCTCATCCGAAGGTATCTGAATACCGATCGCAATTTCCGCCCGGACTCCTTCCAGAGCCTCCCCAGAAGGCAGCTGTCCTTGTCCCGATGTACCTGAAATCAAGGCGCTGGCATATCCTCTACACCCGCCGAACGGCAACCCTGCCTGAGCATAGCGGGCAGGTCGCGTTTCCCGGGGGCCGAACCGATTCTGACCAAGAATCCCCGGAATATACCGCCCTCCGTGAAGCAGAGGAAGAAATTAACTTGAAACCCCAGGATGTACAGATCCTGGGGCGCCTGACGGAAATAAGGACAATCAGCAACTATCTAGTGACGCCGGTTATTGGGCGGATTCCTCCGATCTATGATTTCAACCTGGCTCCCGATGAAGTCAGCCGCATCTTCTCCATCCCACTGGATTGGCTTGCCGATCCGGATCACCATGAGATACGGATGCGCGAACTCCCCAAGCCTTTCCCACCAGTACCGGTGATCTACTTCCTCCCCTACGATGGTGAATTGTTATGGGGAGTAAGCGCTGAGATCACCCTAAACCTGCTTGCAGTACTGCAATTGATTTAGGAGTAATCTATTCTTCTTCCTCTTCACGCTTTCCGCGTTCGATCACTTCAGGTTCAATTTCTCCAGCTTCGACCAGCTCTTCTTCAGCAACCTCCACCTCCATGACCGGGGCTGTGGCTATAACAACCGTCTCGTCGGGTTCAGCCAGGACATCAACGCCAGGCGGCAGGTGTAAGTCTCTCACGGAGATGTGGTCCCCAATTTGTTTTAATATAGATACATCGACTTCAATTCGGTCTGGTAGATCTCGCGGCAGACATTCAACCTCGAGCTGTTCCAGGTTTGTAACGAGGATAGCAAAAAAATTCTCGACTGCTGGAGATTCCCCTACCAGGTGAATATTCACAGATGCGTGGACCTTCTCGGTCAGTGAAACAGCCTGAAAATCAACGTGACGAATCGTCCCGAGGATTGGATCCCGCTGTTTATCACGCACCAGAGCATAATGCTCCTCTCCCGCGAGGTCAATGACGACCAGCGTCGAGGGCGATATCCGGTCCAGGATCCGGCTGGCTACTCTGTAATCGAGCGAGATTGGAATAGAGCCGATGATCTTGCCATAGATCACCGCCGGCAATGTCCCTGAACGGCGGATCGCTTTTACCTGCTTTCCGATGATCTGCCTTCGATCAGCTGCGATTTTCACCTCTTCCATGGCATCCCTTTCTGTTCACCTCTGCAAAAAAATCCGCCTCCTCCTGGAGACGTTTTTTGCGAGGGGAGATTTTAGCCCCTTTTGAGAGATGCGTCAAGCAAATTCCTGTCGGTTAAATTATCCTTTGCATGCAAGATCTATGTTACACTCCACCCGCGTCCCCACTGAAATAGTAAAATCTCCCGAGCGGGAAAAAAACACCGTCAACAACTTTCAATCACAAGTTGAGTCCAGGTTCAGGGTCAAATGTCTCGAGCGCAAAAAATATGGGTAATTGGTCTCTTCATTTCCAGCCTGGGAACTGCTTTTACTTCAGGATATTTCTTCCGGGCTGCTTTTTATCCAGAAAAGCACCAGTTTTCTCTTCTTGAGCAGGCTTTCAGGATCTTCATTGAGCACGAATATTATGAACTGCCCGAGAAAAAGATTTTAGAATACGGGATGATCCGGGGGATGCTGCAGGCTGGAGGGGATCCCAACGCTTTCTTGCTTGAACCCGTGCAACAGGAACTAGAAAGCGATGCTCTGCAAGGAGACTATGGGGGGATTGGAGTTGAAATCTCCCGGGACCATGAGGGACAGGTGTGGCTCCACCCAATCACCAACAGCCCGGCCGCAAGGGCCGGGATACAGGATGGCGACCGCCTGCTTACGATCGAGGGGACACCAGTTACCATGCAGATGACGCTCGAGGAGATCGAGGCTGCCCTCCGGGGCCCGGTGGGGGAGCGTCTCAATCTGCGGATCGCACGCCCTCCGGGATTAATTCCACAGGAATTTAAAATAGTTCGCGAGAAGTTCGATCTGCCGTCGGTCACCTGGTACTCCTACCCGCGTGCCCCCCAGGTCGCCGTGGTCCGGGTTAACCTGTTTGCTGCCAGCACATGCTCGGAGATAGAGACTGCTTTCAATCAATCGATATCTGAGGGAGCCTCGCATTATGTGCTGGATCTGAGAGATAACGGAGGTGGATTGCTGACCGCTGGGATTGACATCGCCAGGTTATTCCTGCGGCAAGGGATCGTTATCCAACAACAATATCGGGGCAGAGGAGTAGAATCTTTTCACGTCGATGAGCCAGGTTTATTTTCCGAGGTCCCGCTCGTAGTGTTGGTCAACCGCGGGACAGCCAGCGCGGCTGAAATCGTCGCAGGTGCATTGAAGGCGCACAACCGCGCAACAGTCATCGGAGAAACGACATTTGGCAAGAACAGCATCCAGCTTGTTTTCGATCTCGAGGACGGCTCCAGCCTGCACATCACTGCTGCTGAATGGTGGATACCAGGAATGGAGGGAGAGGCGGATGCAGGGGGCATTCAACCAGATATCATTTTAACCGCCGATCAATTGAACTCAGATGCGGCAGTGCAAACTGCTGTAGAATCTCTCCTCGGCAATTAAATCGCTTACCTCGAACCCTTTGCTGAATGAACGGATGAACATCAAGGTCATAGCGACGAACCGAAAAGCGAAGCACGAATACTTTCTCCTCGAATCGTTCGAGGCCGGACTGGCACTCCAGGGAAGCGAGATTAAGTCCATTCGCGCTGGGCAGGTGAGCCTTTCTCAAGCTTACGTGGCTGTTAAAGATGGGGAAGCCTGGTTAGTGAATGCGCACATTGCGCCTTATGACGAAGCCAGTCGATTCAACCATGATCCCCTCCGGCCCCGAAAACTTCTCCTGCGCCGGTCGGAAATCAGAAAACTTGAACAAGAGATCAGATTAAAAGGTGTGACGATCGTGCCTCTCAAGATATATCTCAAAGGAGGGCTCGCGAAAGTCGAAATTTCCATCGCACGGGGGAGGAAATTGTTTGACAAAAGAGCCGCCATCGCGAAGCGAGACAGCGAACGTGAGATCGAGCGCCAGTTAAGGCGGAGGGAATGAATATTCTCCCTTCTACAATCATGGGAATTAATCTGCTGCCCTTGGAAGTAAAAAGGGCGATCTACACACGAGTGATCCCCAGGTCGCTTCTTGCCCGGTTCAACCTGCCAGATTCTTTGATCGACAACAATGGCAACGACCTGATTAAAATTCGCTGTTCCCCCGGCAGTCCGAGTGTCGAATTATCGCTGTTCCATACTGTTGGGTTTCGCGATCCAATTTTATACGGACACCTGACGGATACGATTTCTGGCCAGGTTCACGTTCTGCTCTATATCCTCAATGATCCAGAATCACCCAGGTTCGATGTGGATAGACTGCCGGATAGAAGACCGACTATGTTCGGTACACGTTACAGGAACATCGAAGCGGAGATCGCTGCGATGAATGCCGGTCTGGCACCAGGTCAGGTCCGCCGCGGGCTGCGGATGCTTTCGGATGCCATAGCTTCCTTCGAAGAATTCGTAACGAGTCTGGGCCATGACTTATATTTTGCAGAACCGCTTTTCTATCACAATGCGGTTATCTTCGAGAATTACGGATTCTCATACCAGAAGGGGAGGAAGCTCATGGAGCGGATCCAGGCTGGTTTCTCCCAAGGAGGAGAGCTTTCCAGAAGACTTGATGGCAGTCGCCCTTTTCGCTTGCCGGAATTCGCCAGGAGCATCCGCTTGCGGTCATGGGCCATCCATGACGGGATTATGGGTGAGCCATTTACCGACGTTACGATGTATAAGAAGGTCGGAGAATTCGCCAGCGTGAACACCTGTTACGACTGTACGTGGTGATGATGTCGCAGAATAACCTGGTTTCCACAGTTGTAACGTTCGTTGTCGCCCTGTTCTGGCTTCGTGTAAACAACCAGGCCGCCGATCGGGGCTGGGTCAGCAGCCAGGTCAGTCGAAAGATCATTCACATGGGTACTGGGCCGTTATTTGTATTGTGCTGGTTGTTGTTCACCCCAGATCCACTCTCGCGGTACCTCGCTGCACTGGTACCCTTCGCAATCACAGTCCAGTTTGTCTTTGTTGGACTCGGCATTGTTCGAGATCCTTCTGCAGTCCAGGCAATGTCCCGCTCCGGAGAGCGACGGGAAATCCTGCGCGGCCCGCTGTTCTATGGGATCGTATTCGTGGTATTGACGATCGTCTTCTGGTACGATTCCCCGATCGGTATCGTGGCTCTCATGTTGATGTGCGGCGGCGACGGACTGGCGGATATCCTTGGAAGGCGATACGGGCGTTCCCGATTGCCCTGGAACAAAGCAAAATCCTGGCTCGGTTCGCTGGGAATGTTTCTCGGAGGCCTTATATTCTCGGTTGGGATCGTCTGGATATTCAATCAATTCATTGGGTTTCGGTTTCCACTTGGAAAATTTCTCCCGGGGATAACCTTGATCGCCCTGATCGGCACTCTTGTTGAAAGCCTGCCCCTGGCGGATGTGGACAATATCACGGTGACACTGGCTGCCGTCCTCATGGGTTATTTCTTATTTCAATAGGACATTCGCAGCTGGTAGGAGGTTGGGGGTGTTTAGGCAGCCTTCTTCGGCTGCTCCCGCGCAAGCTCGGGACTTTGACTGTGTTCTGCTCAGACATGCTCCGCGGGGACTGAGGGGATGCCCGCCACGCAGTCGAAGCGGCGGTTATCCCGTAAAAACGTTGTTTTAAATTCTTTGCTGCCTGAATAAAGAGTTAATCTGATGAAAGTCTCCTTAAGATGTGACTTATGATCATTGACGTTGATCTGTGATTCGATTAGAATATTTGATATTACTGGTCAAATTATGGAGAATTTATGTTCAAAGAGGATATCATGGAAGCACCAGATACGGTAGATACGGCTCAAATCAACCTGACGCCGGCAGCTGCAAATGCTGTCCAAGAATTGCTGGCAAAGCGAAACCTCGAAGGTTACGCGCTACGAGTGTTTGTTTCCGGAGGCGGTTGCTCTGGATTTCAATACGGCATGGCGCTCGAAGACAATATCAGGGATACTGACCTGGTCTCTGAGCAACATGGTGTGAAGCTCGTCGTCGATGAAATCTCGATCAACTACCTCGCCGGCGCGGAAGTGGATTATGTCGACGAGATCATGGGGAGCGGCTTCAAGATCACAAATCCCAACGCGGTGGCAACATGCGGGTGCGGAAGTTCCTTCCGTACTAAGGACGATCAGGCACACAGCGGCGAGGGGGGCTGCGGCTGCCACTAAATTCCCGACAGGGAAATATTTAATAAGAATGATAGAAAAGCGCTCCGGTGAGCGCTTTTTTCGTCCTTACCTCCCCCTCAAGAACGAGATGACCATGCCAAAGAAACCCAGGACCGCCATCCCGATGACGACGATCCCCATGGGGACGCCCGAGGTGCCGCCAGAGGAGGCCTGGACTGGGAAGGTAGGGATGATCAGGGGGGGCGGCGCGGTGAACGTCGGCAGTCTGGTGGGGGGAATCTCGACAATGAATTGGGCTGCCAGCGTGGGATCGACCGTAGGAGTCACGCGGGGAGTGGGCGTGGGAGGTATTTCGACGACGGGGATGCTCCCATTCAGGTCAACATAAGGCGCATACACCCATCCAACATTACCCGGAACTCCAGGATAAAAGATCTGGATCCAATCCCCGCCTGGCGTACGTCCCAGAGCTGGTGCACTCTGATCGATTATCAACACGCCAATGATGTCATATTTGGTGTTGGGCCCGGCTCGGACGTTGATCCTGTCCTGGTCGATATCACGCCTGACGGTGACCGTTGGACCTTCCGGCGTGCCGGTGACGGTCGGGATCGCAACCGTCGGGATCTGCGCCTGAGCTCGCTCGTCGGTAAGATTCAAATTCACTGCCCAGAAGGTCGCGAGCAATAGGGCAAGGAGAGGTAGAAGTATCACCCTTTTGGATGTCATCATTGTTGCATCACATCACTTTGTCCATCAGACACGAAAAGTGAGATTATAATCTAGAAGCTATCTCAATACGAATGGGAGGACCACAACAACCCATTATCGAGATAACCTCAAAACGAATGTACACCATCAGCAGGCTGACCCGGAGTCGAATTAAGGATGGATCGACGTATTTTTCACGGAGATATAGCACCCGCGGAAATCGGCAGGGCTATCGTCGCCCATTTTGACCGTGGGAATTATACTGCCCAGCAGTTTGTCCACCAGGGAAAAGTCATTGTTCAGGTTGCCAGTCTACAGCGACCAATTTCCGGCGGTCAGACCGCCCTCACAGTATACCTCGAGCCAATCGAAGATGGCATTGCCATCCAGTTAGGCGAGCAGGCCTGGTTGGGTGTGGCTGCAAGCATCGGTACAACAATACTATCCATCTGGAAAAATCCGCTCAATCTTCTCCATCGATTAGATGACATCGCTCAGGATGTTGAGAGCCTTCAGTTATCCGAACAGATCTGGCGGATCATTGATAACGTCGCACGGATGAAAGGCGCCACCTTCGAACTTTCCGAAAGGCTCAGGCGGATGGAATGCGAATACTGCGGGACAGCCAATCCGGTGGGGGAGCCCAGCTGCATCGCCTGTGGAGCACCCCTTGGAAAGATCCAGCCTACCACCTGTCCAAACTGCGGTTTCATCGTCAGACAGGGAGAAAAGACCTGTCCAAACTGCAAACATCCTTTGCACCAATGATTCTATGGGTTGAGATCGTATAAATACTTCAGGGAGCCCGCAAGCTGTTGAGCGTTTTCCGAATGGCGGGCAGGAGTTGGCTTTCATTGATCCCGGCAAGGGGAGCGAAAGGCATGGTTTTCTGACCATTCAGACGCGCTTCGAGCCGGTTTTTCAGTTTCTCGAGGGCGGGTAAGGCGTCAGTAAAACCAACTTCGCCGATCAATTCCACTGCCTGCTGACGGATCTCGATCGGTGTATGGACATCTGCCAGTATGTCAGTCAAGTGTGAACCCGCGAACGCGCAGGCGTCCAGGATCCGCACTACCGCAGGGAATATAGAAGCGTCTATCACTGAAATTTGCAACAGTGCGTAAATCTGGCGGGTCCGGAGTGAAGAGAGGTAGTTGCGCAACACGCTCCGGACCTCATCCGGTGCAGGATGCCCCTCCAGATCAGGGGACAATATTCCTCCAAGAATTCTGATCACATAAGAACGGATTTCTAGATCAGGATCGGTCAATCGCGTTGCCAGTACATAGGCGACCAGCGGGGAAAGGCGCGGCGCATTCAGCGCTCCCAATTCATCAAGAGCGATACGCCGCTGATGGGCCTCTGTCTTGACCACTTTTTCTAAAGCAGACCATCCCG
>CAYQDF010000067.1:0-17035 GCA_964416175.1 uncultured Anaerolineaceae bacterium | reverse complement strand
GTAACCTGCCAGACCCAACCCCGTCCTCTGGATAGCGTAGAGCGCCTTGGCAAGGGTAGGTTTCTCAACCAGCACCCGGTATTGGAAGAGCTTCAAGAGAGTCTGCAGATCTTTCCAATGGGAGAGGGGGCTTTCCTTTCCGGTAATGATCTCTTTCGCTTCGTTCAGGCTCTGGATCAGGTAGCCGGAGGCGCTAATCCGGCCGAGGCCGGCCTCTAAAGACTCGATGATCTTCTTAAACTCGCCGTGATCCAACCAGATACCTCTGCACCGCAAGCAGTATTCAATCTCGATTGCGGAATCCCCATATTTCAGGCAAACCAACCGGGAGCTGTCTTTTGGGCATTCCCTGTCGCTCAAGGAGAGATTGAATCTGTCCTCTTCTGTCCAAAGCTCGACCTCGATCCAGTTTAAATCGGGTTCGGATGAATCTTTTACCGCGTCCAGCTCCCCCTGATCGAACCAGATACCCCCGCAGACAGAGCATTCGTCCATCAGGACGCCCTCGAATTCTTGCTGAGTCATTTCAGAATTATCTTTTGGACAGAGCATTTTCGCCTCATAAATTATGGTTATTATCCGGAAACCGGGTTTAGTTTATCATAATTCCTGCATTGAAGGGTCCCCCCGGAGTATCTGAAATCCAAAACATCCGTGTGCTGAAAGTTGCTCTGTCTGGAGAACTTGCCGCGCGAAAAAACTAAATGCCGGAGAGATTCGAAGCAAAGTACTACACTCTTTTCGAATGAATTGCTTGATTTTCTACGATATTCATAATAAAATAAATATTAATTACGATTATCGTAAAACCAAATGGATCAAATCGATTTCGAGATCATCAATTTCCTCCAATCGGATGGTCGAAAGCCGTTCACGGATATCGCGAAAGCATTGAATATATCCGAAGGAACCGTCAGGAATCGGGTCGCCCGGCTGGTGGATAAGGGGGTGTTGCAAATCGTCGGTCTGATCGATCCGAACCAGTTCGGATATGACGCCCCTGCCATGATCGGAGTCTCGGTCCTGCCAGCTTACCTCGAGAAAGTCGCAGAGACTGTTGCAGAGTTTCCTGAAGTCAGCTACCTGATCATGGTATCCGGTGGGTTTGACCTGTTCGTTGAGGTCTTGTGCAAAGACCTGGATCATCTTGCGAATTTCTTAAGTGAAAAGCTTCTCCAGGTACCTGGGATCACCGATACACAGACCTTCATAACCCTGAAGACGTACAAGCTGGCTTACGGAGCAGTGCCGAACAGCCGGTTCTCGATCCGGAGAAATTCGGATCAGATTAAGGGCAGCGAATAAACAAACGGGAGCGAATGGTGTGCCTGTCTGACGCTGGTTTCCTTGAGTCTAACCTGGGAAAGGTGGGCGAGCATGAGTAGCATCCCTGCAGTCGAACTCCGAGATGTCATCAAGCGTTTTGGGTCTGTGACAGCGGTCGATCATGTCACCCTGCAAATCCGGGACGGCGAGTTCTTTTCGCTGCTCGGTCCAAGCGGTTGCGGTAAGACGACGACTTTACGGTTGATCGCGGGGTTCGAGATGCCCACGAGCGGGGAAGTCTACATTGGGGGAGAACCGCAGGGTTACCTGCCCGCTTTCCAAAGGCCGGTGAACACGGTATTTCAGCATTATGCGCTGTTCCCGCACATGACTGTGACCCAGAACGTGAGTTTCGGGTTGGAGATGAGAAAAGTACCTGGTTCCGAGATTAAAAAGCGAGTCGAAGAAACACTCGAAATGGTGCACCTCCAGGGGATGGGAAACCGGCGGCCCAAACAGCTCTCAGGAGGCCAGCAGCAGCGAGTCGCTCTTGCCAGAGCACTGGTCAACCACCCGAAAGTCCTCTTGCTGGACGAGCCGCTGGGCGCGCTGGATTTGAAATTGAGGAAAGCGATGCAGGTGGAACTGAAAGCGTTGCAGGAACGAGTCGGAATCACGTTTATTTACGTCACCCACGACCAGGAAGAAGCGCTGACGATGTCCGACCGGATCGGGGTCATGAGCCAGGGGAAGCTCCTGCAGGTGGGGACCGCACGAGAGGTCTACGAGGCGCCGACTTCGCGCTTTGTCTCCGACTTCATCGGCGACACAAATTATCTCTACGGCGTGGTTTCCACCATCCGGGGCGATGTTGGGGAGATCGTCGCCGATGCAGAGATTCGCATCTGGGCGTCGCTGGTCCCCGGGGTGGGCGTCGGGCAGCAGGTTACTGTCGCTTTCCGCCCAGAAAAGGTAGCGATTAACGCGCCGGATCGGGAGGGCGACAATGCTGTATCCGGCCGCGTGCGGGAGCTGGTCTACACCGGCTCGAATTCGACATTCCTGGTTGAATTGGCTGGCAGTCAGGTGGTCATGGTAAAGCAGCAAAATACAGACGCAACGTTCGATCCGCGGGTGCGAGAAGGAGATCTGGTGAAACTCTCCTGGCCGGTAGCAGCCTCAAAGGCATTCTCGGAAGCTGTCCCTGCGGTCTAGACGAACAGGACTGTTATGCAAAAAGCACTGCGCCGATATCCTTCATTAGGGGCCTGGCTGCTCCTGTCACCCGCTGCGTCATGGCTAATCATTTTCTTCATCGCGCCTTTACTGATCGTGGTCCTGTACGGTTTCCTTGAAAGAGGGACCTATGGCGGTGTCGTCTGGAGATTCAATCTCGAGAACTTCAGACGAGTTTTTGACCCTCTCTATCTCAATACATTCCTGCGCTCGGTTTACATCGCTATTCTGACGACACTGTTCTGCCTTGTGGCGGGATATCCACTGGCTTACTTCATCGCAACCCGTTCCCCGGCAAGGCGGAATGCGCTCTTGCTGGCGTTGATGATCCCGTTCTGGACAAATTTCCTTATACGGACTTACGCCTGGTTGACGATCCTTCGCACGAACACCGGGCTGATCAACACGATGCTCACATCGCTGGGTATCATCGAAAAACCTCTCGCGCTGTTTGGCAACGATTTCGCCATCGTACTGGGGCTGGTCTACGGCTGGCTGCCAGACATGGTCCTGCCGATTTATGTGGCCCTCGAACGGCTGGACAGAAGTCTGTTAGAAGCGGCGAGCGACCTGTACGCCCCTGGAAGCCGGGTGTTCCGAAGAGTGGTCTGGCCTCTCTCTTTGCCGGGTGTGGTGGCAGGCTCAATGCTGGTCTTCATTCCTTCCCTGGGCGCTTTCGTCACCCCCTCCATTTTGGGGGGCGGAAAAACTTTGATGATCGGAAATATCATCAGCAACCAGTTCCTGGCTGCCCACGACTGGCCTTTTGGGTCAGCACTGTCCACGCTGATGATGGGGTTGATGCTCGTGGCAACCCTGGTCTACTTCCGAGCGACGACACGGCGGGGAGTGCAGGGATGAAATCAAGCCGACTTGAGACCACCCCACAGGCAGGGGGGGTCCTCGCTGGCCTGGTCCGGGGAACATGGGCGAGCCGGGCGGCGCGCTGGAAGTCCAGGCTGGGGAATCTGGTCCTGTCATCTTACGGCGCGCTTGGCTACCTGTTCCTCTATCTGCCGATCCTGTTGGTCGTATTCTTTTCTTTCAACAATTCTCGCTCTACAGCGATCTGGAACGGTTTCAGCACCCGCTGGTATGGAGAGATGGCAGCTGACGAACAGGTGATCCTGGCTTTATGGAACAGCCTTTTCGTGGCGATCGTTTCGACCATCATCTCCACAATCCTGGGGACACTCGCAGCGTTGGCGATGGAACGGTATCGGTTTCGGGGGCAGCTGGCGATGGATGCTGTTTTGTACCTGCCGATTATCATCCCCGATATCGCCATGGCGATCATGTTGCTCTTATTCTTTAATTTGAGCGGGATCGGTTTCGAACCCTGGAGGCTGTCGCTCTTTGGCCTGAAGCTGGCTGTGCCGTACTCCGTGATCATCGGGCATGTGGCATTTAACATCTCATTCGTCGCTGTGGTGGTAAGGGCAAGACTCGCAAATATGGATCCTTCCCTCGAGGAAGCTGCCAATGACCTGTATGCGGACCAATGGAAGACTATTTTCCGGGTGACTTTACCAATGATGATGCCAGGAATCCTGGGCGGAGCGCTGCTGGCATTCACGCTGTCTCTGGACGATTTCGTGATCACCTTCTTCACGAGCGGCGCAGGATTCAACACACTGCCCGTGCGCGTCTACGGGATGATCAAGAAGGGCGTCACTCCAAAAATCAACGCAATCTCGACAGTGATGTTAGGGGCATCCCTGCTGCTCGTCCTGATTTCATTGATTTCGCGAAAAGGAGGTGAAGATAAGCCCGTTGACCTTACGCTCTGAAAGTCGATTCATTGGCATCCTGAGGAGGTTTAAGATGAGACACCTGCACAAGATGTATTTCCTGCCAGTATTCCTTCTGCTGGTCATAGGGATGGCTGGGTGTGGCGGTCCAGCTGCTGTCCCCGAGACACCTGAGGGAACAGAACCGCCAGCTGCCGGTGAAGGGGCGAGCGAACCGGCAGCCGAAATCGTGATCTACAACTGGTCGGAATACCTCGACCCAGAGATCTACGCCATGTTTGAAGAGGAGTTCAACATCCATGTCGTCGAGGACAATTTCTCGAACAACGAGGAGCTGCTTGCCAAGCTCCAGGGTGGAGCGGCCGGATATTCCCTGATCGTCCCTTCAGACTACACCGTCAGCATCATGATCGAGGAGGGGATGCTCGCCCCGCTGGATCACGCTAACCTGCCCAACCTGGAAAACCTCAGCGACAGGTTCCGCGAAGTGCCTTATGATCCCGGTAATGAATACTGTGTCCCCTACCAATGGGGAACGACCGGGATTGGCTACATCGAAGGTGAAGTCGAAGAGCCAAACAGCTGGGCAACCCTGTTTGAACCCGATCAGGAATCGCCTGCCTATGGCCGGACAACGATGCTGGATGACGTGCGGGAAGGCTTTGCAGCTGCGTTGATTTATCTCGGCTATGACATCAACACGACTGATGAAGGTCAGCTCGAAGAAGCCAAACAGCTGCTGATCGCTGCCAAAGCTGGTCTGGCTGGTTATGACAGCGACACCTTTGAAAATTTGCTCGCCTCTGGCGAGAATCTTATGGCGCACGGCTGGAACGGTGATTTCCTCGTCGCTCAGGAGGAGAACGAGAATATCGCCTATGTCGTCCCGGAAGAGGGCGGTGTGATCTGGGTGGACAACATCTGCATCCCAGAATCCGCCGCCCCGGAGGAAAAACTGGCTGCCGAGATGTTCATTAATTATCTCCTGCGGCCTGACATTGCCGCAATGCTCTCGCGATACAACTATTACGCCAGCCCGAACGCTGCGGCAGAAGCAGAGCTGGGAGAGGAGTTCCTCTCCGATCCAGCAGTGTATCCACCGCAAGCAGTCATGGACAGACTCCAGTACATCAGACCAGTCGGAGAGGCGGAATCGCTCTTCCAAAGACTGTGGGATGAAGTCAAGTCAGCGCAATGAGCTGAGCAGCTCCAGGAATGAAACCGTTTACGTCATCAATTCTGGAGGACCATGATCTGAACCAGGAGACGGCATGTACATTAATGGCCAGTTTACCAATGGGAATGCTCAAGAGCGAATCGAGATCATCAACCCTGCGATCGAGGAGGTGATCGGGGAAGCGTCACGGGGGACTCCCGAGGATGCTTTGGCTGCTGTTGAAGCTGCCAGGGCAGCATTCGAGGGCTGGCGCGTGGTCCCCGCATCAGAGAGAGCGGCAGCACTTCACCAGATTGCTGAGAAAATTCGCGGCAGGCACGATGAACTGGTCTGCCTGCTCACTATGGAAGAAGGGAAGCCCCTCCCGGAGAATGACGAGGAACTGTGGTGGACGGAAGAAACCTTCGACTATTACGCCGAGCTGAACCGTCACGAACGTGGGAGCCTGATCCCTTCCGGTGAACCTTCGCAGCTCAATTTCGTCGTTAAAGAGCCCTGGGGAGTTGTGGCCTGCATCGTGCCGTGGAACTACCCCCTCCTGCTGCTGGCATGGAAGATCGCTCCAGCTCTGGCCGCCGGGAACACGGTGGTGGTCAAGCCTTCGGAGCTGACTCCGCTCTCGACTTTGAAGCTCATGGAGATCGCATTCGACCACCTGCCTCCGGGGGTGATCAACGTGGTGACAGGGTATGGACCGGAAGTCGGCGAACCGCTCGTGACCCACCCGGACATCCGCATGATCGCGTTCACCGGTTCCCTGGCAGTCGGTAAGCGGATCGCAGGCCTCGCGGCCCCCATGATGAAGAAGCTGCACCTTGAATTGGGAGGCAAGGATCCGATGGTGATCGCTCCGGATGTCGACCTCGAGGTCGCTGTCAGCGGGTTAGCCTACGCCGCGCTGATCAACGCCGGGCAGGTCTGCACCAGTACAGAGCGAGTCTACATCCACGAGAGCATCTTCCCGGAGTTCACAGAACAGCTGGCAGATTTTGTGAGCCAACTTCGATTGGGGATTGGCCTCGAAGCCGGTACAGATATTGGACCGATGATCCGGGATAAGTTCCGTGAGCGGGTGCATAGCCAGGTTATTGAGGCTGTGAGCGGTGGCGCCCGGGTGATTACCGGAGGGGATCGACCGAAGATCCCGGAACGGGGCTACTTCTACCAGCCTACCGTGATCATCAACATCGACCATTCGATGCGCCTGATGAGGGAGGAGACTTTTGGGCCGGTGATCCCGCTCATGCCTTACAGGGAATTCGACGAGGCCATCCGCCTCGCGAACGACAGTCCATACGGACTCGGTGCGAGCTTGATGACCCACGACGCCAGGCTGGTCAAGCGATTCTTCGAAGAGGTACAGGCGGGAACGATATGGATCAACGACCCGCTGACTGACAACTTTGCCGGGCCTTTCGGAGGGATGAAGATGAGCGGGATAGGGCGAGAGCTGGGGCAGGCAGGACTCGATGAATTCCTCCAGATGAAACACGTGCATTGGGACATCGAGGCCGGCAAAAAGGAATACTGGTATCCATATTAGGACAAGGAGGATGATGTGCGCGCCCTGGTCTTAGGAGGGGCTGGCGCGGTCTGTAAAGAGACCACGCGCGACCTCTCCCTCTATAGCCAGTTCGACGAGATCGCTGTTGCCGATGCGAACCTGGGAGCTGTGGACCGCCTGATCGCCGAAATCGGCGATCCTCGGTTAGCGCCTCTCTCTCTGGATGCGGCGGACTACGAAGGGATGGTCAGGTTGTTTCCGGCTTTCGACGTTGTTGTGAATGGGCTGCCGTTCAAATATGATTACGCTGTGAACAAAGCCTGCGTTGAGGCGGGGGTGAACGGGCTTGACCTCTCCAGCGATGACCCACAGTTCAAACTGCACGAAGAGGCGGTGAAGAAAGGGATCGTGTTCATCCCGGGCGTTGGTGCGACACCAGGGATCACCAACATGATGGTCAGACGGGCTGCGGAAGTCCTCGAGCGGATTGAAGAAGTGGATATCTCCTTTGCTGCATTTCGATGTCTGGCTCCTGCTCCCGGCTTACTGCAGACCACGCTGTGGGAGTTCAACCCGGAAGAGCCTGATCGGGAGGAGGTGTACTACCAGGATGGACGCTGGCACCCCGCCCCGCCGTTATCCGGTGAGGCAACCGTCCGCTTCCACGCGGTCATCGGAGAACAGAAGGTGTATTACGTGCCTCACGACGAAGCGTACACCCTGCCCCGTTCATATCCGGGACTGCGCCGTGCCGCCGTGCGCGGCTGTTTCCCCCCGCACGTGATGGAGATTATGAAAGCCTTCTTGCGGAGTGGGAGCCTTTCGAGCCGTCCGGTGGCAGTGGGAAGCCAGGAATTCCCATCGATTGAACTGGTACGGGCGATGCTCGCCGGAAGCCAGGCCGCGAAAGAGAATCCGGTCTGGGGCTATGGGTTGGTGGTTGAAGTAAGCGGGCGGCGGCACGGGCGGACTGCGAAGGTCACCTGCCGCAGCCAGCACCCTCCTGCGGAAACCTGGGGTGGGGAATCCGCTTACTACAAGAATGTGGGGATCCCACTCTCAATCGGCGCACAGTTAATCGCGAACGGCCTGGTAACGGCACGGGGAGTCCTTCCACCTGAAGTCGCGCTGCCCACCAGGCCGTTCTTCGAAGCGTTAGCCTCGAGGGGCATCACTGTCGAAGAGACGATCGTCGAAGAAGGGCAGCTGGTTTGATCGCTCCCTCTTCGCGATTCAAAGGCAAACCGGGTAATTACTTCAAGATTGGAGAATTGTATGAGCCTGCAAGGTGCACAAACTCGTAGAATGTACCAAGAAGCAACCAGGTTGATCCCATACGGGGTGAATTCAAATTTCCGGTATTGGGGAGAGGATACCCTCATTATGACCCGCGGCGATGGGGCGTATATCTGGGACCCGGACGGCAATAAGTACATCGATTACCGCCTGGGGTTCGGCCCGGTGATCCTCGGCCATGGATATCCGGAGGTGGTCGAAAAGGTCTGCGCAGCCATCCGGGAGGGGACGATCTTCGCCTGGCTCACGCCGGGTGAGATCGAACTGGCGGGACGGATCGTCCGGCTGTGCGGCGTGGACAAGGTCCGGCTGACGAACACCGGGACAGAGGCGACCATGCATGCACTGCGCATCGCCCGGGCACACACCGGGAGAGAAAAGTTCATCAAGTTTGAAGGCCAGTACCACGGGATGAGCGATTATTACCTGTTCAGCACAGCTTCATCGCACGCCGGCAGCCTGGGCTCCCGTCGCAGCCCCATCCCGCACCAGGTCTCGTCCGGCATCCCTCGACGTATCGCTGAATACGTGTTTACTTTACCTTTTAACGATTTCGAGCGCCTGGAAGAGACTGTGGAAGCGAATTGGGGACAGCTGGCTGCGATCATCGTAGAACCCCTGTTAGGGAACTCAGCTGGCATCCTCCCGAAACCAGGGTTCCTGGAGAAAATCCGCGAGCTGTGCGACAGGTATGGGATCGTCCTGATCATGGATGAGGTCAAGACCGGCTTCCGCATCGCCCTCGGTGGAGCGCAGGCTTACTTCGGTGTGCGCGCAGACCTGGTCACGTATGCGAAAGCTCTCGGCAATGGATTCCCGATCGCGGCGATAGCAGGGAAGGACGAAGTGATGATGACCATCGAACCCGGCTCTGTAGCTCACGGTGGGACCTACACCGGCAACGTCGTCGGCGTTTCAGCAGCCCTGGCTACCCTGGATATCCTAGAAAAACAGCCGATCCTGCAGAGCATCGCCTCATACGGGAAAGTCCTCATGGAAGGTATCGACCGGATCCTTACCGAAGCCGGAATCCCTCACCACATGACCGGAGTCCCGGCGATCTTCGGGTTCATCCTCGGCACAGACGAACAGCCGCACGATTTCCGGGATTACTGCGCCGGCGATGATAAACTCTATGAAGAGCTGGTCCACGCCCTGATCCGACGGGGCGCGATGCCGGACGCGGATGGGAGAGAGCCGTGGTTCATGAGTTACTGCCACGACGAACAGGTCATCGACGATACGCTGAACATTTTCGCCGATTCGGTTAAAGACATTCGTAAATGAGGGATGCATGCGAGAGCTGTGGATCGACGGCAGATACCTGACTGGAGAGGACTCACCAAAGCAAGCGTTAAACCCGGCGGATGAATCGAACCTCGGCGAGTATGCCTGGGGATCGCAGCGCGAAGCCGAGCTCGCTGTGAGAGCAGCGAAAACTGCTTTCGAGGGATGGAAGCGCGTGCCTGCCTCCGAAAGGGCGGGGATGCTGCACGAGGTCGCCAGGCGGCTGCGAGAGAACCTGGAAGCCCTGGCTGTCGAGTTGACGCTGGAAACTGGCCGTTCGATCCGCAAGAACCGCGGCTACATCGAATGGTCAGCCCAGTGTTTCGATTATTACGCTGAGCTTGGGCGCCACTACCGCGGGCGAGTTATCCCCTCACCGGAAGCGAGCCAGTTTTCCGCCGTGTTGAAGGTGCCGCTGGGAGTGGTCGCAGCGATCGTCCCCTGGAACTACCCGCTGCTGCTGTTAGTCTGGAAGCTGGCTCCGGCGTTGGCTGCCGGGAACACTGTGGTCGTGAAGCCGGCGACTTATACCTCCTGGGTGTCGTTGGGATTCGCGCGTTATTTCGATCACCTTCCGTCAGGGGTTGTCAACATCCTCACTGGTTCAGGCCGCGAAGTGGGAGAATACCTGGTCGCTCATCCAGATGTGCGCATGATTGCCTTTACCGGCAGCACAGAAGTCGGCCAGCGGATCATGCGGCTGGCAGCCGAGGATGTGAAGCACGTTCACCTCGAACTGGGTGGCAAAGACCCGCTGATCGTCTGCGCAGACAGCGATGTCGAAGCCGCAGCCCGCGCAGCTGTGTGGGGCGGCTTTTTGAACGCCGGACAGGTCTGCACGTCCGTGGAACGGGTATATGTGGAAAAAGGAATCTATCCGGAATTCCTGGACAGAGTCGTCGAACTGACGCGTGGACTGGTCGTGGGACCCGGCATCGATCCGGAAAGCGAGGTCACCCCGATGATTCGCGCTGAAGAGCGCGCGAAGGTCGATGACCAGGTCAGGCAGGCAAAGATGAGCGGCGCCAGCGTGGTAACTGGAGGCCGGATCCCGCCGGGCAGGACGAAAGGCTTCTTCTACGAACCGACAGTCCTCGTCGATGTCACGGAGGACATGCCAGTCATGAAGGATGAGACCTTCGGTCCCGTCCTGCCGATCGTGCCGGTGAGAGATTTCGAAGAAGCCCTGGACCGTTCCAACCGATCCAGGTATGGGTTGGGCGCCACGCTGTTCTCGAATGATCCGCGAAAGGTGAAACGCTACCTGGAGGAGATCGAGGCAGGCAACGTCTGGATCAACGATCCCCTCATCGATAACGTGGCCGGTCCTTTCGGCGGCATGAAACGCTCCGGAATCGGCAGGGAACTCGGCCAGGAAGGTCTCGAAGAATTCTTCGAAACGAAACATATCCACTGGGAGATCGAGGGCGGGCTCAAACCCTGGTGGTTCCCGTGGGAATAAGAAATCTAAGGAGATCGAGAATGCGAATCACAGTTCTGGGTGGAGCAGGCAAGATGGGATGCATTGCGGTACAGTTCCTGGCTCAAGACCCGCGCGTTGACCAGGTTCAGATCGCTGACCTGAACCTTGACCAGGCCAGGGTCGTGGCAGACTCCATCGGCAGCAAGAAGATCGCCCTCCAGTTCGCAGACGTCAATGACCCGGAAGGACTGGTCCGGGTTCTCGCAGATTCGGACGCGTGTCTAAATGCGACCGTGTATTACACAAACCTGAAGGTCATGGAAGCCTGCTTGAGAGCGGGCACGCACTACACAGATATGGGAGGTCTGTTCTACACCACCCGCAAACAGCTGGAGAAACATGAGGATTTTGCAACCTCTGGCCTGAGCGCGGTCCTGGGGATGGGGTCAGCTCCCGGAATCCCCAACATCCAGGCGCGGTTCGCTGCCGAGAGACTGGAGACCATCGACAGCATCAAGATCTACGACGGGATCAAGCCGCCCGCCAGCGAAGATCCGCGCTTTACCTACGCCGTGCCGACGATAGTGGATGAGCTGACCTTGAAACCTGTCGTCTACCGGGATGGGGATTTTCATTCGATGGAACCTTTAAGCGAGTTCGAGGACTACTGGTTCACGCGCCCGATCGGACTGCTCCCCATGCATCTTTCTCTGCATTCGGAGGTCGCGACGCTGCCGGTAACTTATGCGGCTAAAGGGGTGAGAGAGTGCTTTTTCAAGATCAATTACTGGGGCATGGCAAAGGCGGTGGTTGAAAAGATCCGGGTGCTGGCTGACTTCGGCTTCAGCAGCGCGGATCCTGTCGATGTGGATGGACAGCGGGTGATCCCCCGCCAGCTGATGGTCAGGCTGCTCTCAGGCTACGTCCCGCCCATCACCGAATTCCTGGCGCCGCCTGCGAATCGGCCTCCCGACTGGGTCAAAGAGATCGTCACAGAGGTGTCTGGGACAATGGGAGGTGAGCGCGTGACTTACCGGTTGGGCACGCTGACGGTAAAAGGTGCGCTGCCAACCGGCGCCGCCCCGGCAATTGCCGCTATCTGGCTGGCAGAAGGGCGCATCCAGCCTGGCGTTCATCCCCCGGAGGTCGTCATCGACCCGGTGCCGTTTTTCAAAGAGCTGGAAGCTCACGACATGCCGACTCAAGTCACGATAACGAAAATGGTGTGAAGGATGAACGAAAGCGGAAGATTGTTGAACTACATAGGAGGCGCCTGGGAGAGGTCAGGAGCTGAGGAAAGTCTGGCAGTCATTAACCCAGCCACGGCAAAAATCCTGGCGCGCACGCCGCTCTCGACGGCAGAGGAGGTCGATCGTGCTGCCCGGGAAGCAGCGAGAGCTCTTGATTCCTGGAAAAGAGTGCCGCCAACGGAGCGCATCCAGCACCTGTTTCGGTTAAAAAACCTGCTGGAAGAACATTTTGATGAGCTGACGCGGACGATCACGTTGGAGAACGGCAAGACGCTGAAAGAATCCGAGGGAGAAATACGGCGGGCGATCGAAAATGTCGAAGTGGCCTGCGGGATCCCAACGATGATGCAGGGCAGGATCCTGGAGGACGTCGCTCCGGGGATCGACGAGTTCATGATCCGGCAGCCAGTCGGTGTGTGCGCCATCATTGGTCCGTTCAACTTCCCCGGCATGATTCCGTTCTGGTTTATGCCTTACGCCCTGGCCTGTGGAAACACTGTGATTGTTAAGCCCTCGGAGAAAACACCCCTGACGATGCATAAGGTATTCCACCTGCTGGAAGAAGCGGGCTTTCCGCCGGGCGCAGTCAACCTGGTGAACGGCGCAGCCGACACGGTGAACGCCCTGCTCGATCACCCCTCCGTCCAGGCGGTCAGCTTTGTCGGTTCGACGCCGGTCGCCCGGCACGTCTACGCCCGTGCAGCAGCTAACGGTAAACGGGTGCAGGCGCAGGGCGGCGCCAAGAACCCCATCCTGATCCTCCCAGATGCCGATATCGACCTGACGACGCGAATCGTCGCGGACAGCGTCTTCGGGAACGCCGGCCAGCGCTGCCTGGCGGCATCTCTGGTGATAACAGCCGGCGACGAAGCCCGGAGGATTTTTACCCCGGCTTTAATCGACGTCGCCATCCAGCGGAAGGTTGGGTACGGCCTTGACGACGAAGTCGAAATGGGGCCGGTGATCTCCATGCAGAGCAAAGACCGCATCGAAGGTTTGATCCAGAAGGGGATCGACGAAGGGGCACACCCGCTCGTGGATGGGCGACAGGCGCGAGTCCCGGGTTACGAGCGCGGCAATTTCCTGCGCCCAACGATCCTGGAAGATCTGCCTTTAGACGGCGAGATCATCAAAACCGAGATCTTTGGCCCGGTCATGGGGTTGATCCACCTCCCGGATGTGGAAGTTGCGATCGACCTGGTGAACAAGGGGACGTATGGAAACATGGCCTGCCTGTTCACCAGCAGCGGAGCAGCAGCCCGGAAATTCCGCAACCAGGTTGAAGCGGGGAATATCGGGATCAACATCGGAGTCGCTGCGCCGATGGCATTCTTCCCGTTCAGCGGGTGGAAAGAGAGCTTCTTCGGCACGCTGCATGGGCAGGGCGAACACGCCGTCGAATTCTTCACCCAGACCAAGGTGGTCATCGAACGCTGGCCGAAGGAGTGGTCGCGCAAGTTCTAAGGAGGAGATCATGTCATACGGGTTGGCCGGGAGAATCCTGCACGTCGACCTGACGAACGAATCCATTGAAATCGAGCGGCCTCCTGAGTCGTTCTACCGGGAGTATTTCGGCGGCAGCGCCATGGGGCTGTATTACATTCTGAGGGAAATGCCGCGGGGGACTCCGGCCCTGGCGCCGGAAAGCGTGCTGACGCTAATGGTTGGAGTTACGACAGGCGCGCCGATCTCCGGTCAGAGCCGGCTGAACGCCAATGCGCGCTCGCCCGTCAGCGGGGCGATCGGAGATTCCCAATCCGGAGGGTTTTTCCCAGCCGAGCTGAAATTTGCCGGTTTTGACGGTATCGTGGTCAGGGGCAGGGCTTCACATCCGGTTTACCTGAGCCTGATCGACGGAGAAGCCCGGCTCAACGACGCGGCACACCTGAGGGGGAAGCTGACCGGTGAAGTGGACCAGATCCTGAAAGCGGAGATCGGCGACAGGAAGGCTGAGGTCCTCCAGCACGGCCCGGCGGCGGAGAACGGCGTGCTTTTCTCGAGCCTGGTCAATATGGCCAACCGCAACAATGGGCGCACTGGCATGGGGTTGATCATGGCGAGCAAGAATCTGAAAGCAGTCGTCGTCCGCGGAAAGGGGCGGTTGGAGGTCGCTGACCGGGCGGCGCTCGCCCGGTTGTCGCGGTTGGGTCCCCCGATGATGGCGGAGAACCCGGATGTGGAGGAACTTGCGGAATTCGGCACGGCGGGCATCGTCAACTGGCAGAGCACTGCCGGAACACTGCCGACCAGCAACTACAACGAAGGCCAGTTCGGAAATCCAGACGCCATCAGCGGGCAGGTGATGGCTAAGACGATCCTCAAGGAACGTGACACCTGCTACGCATGCGTGGTCCGCTGCAAACGTGTCGTAGAGATGGACAATGGGAAATACAGGGTGGACCCGGTCTACGGCGGGCCGGAATACGAGACCATCGCCACCTTCGGATCGTACTGCGGGGTAGACGACCTGGGAGCGATCGCCAAGGCAAACGAGATATGCAACGCGTACGGCGTGGATACCATTTCCTGCGGGGCAACGATTGCCTTTGCCATGGAGTGCTTCGAAAAAGGGATCATCGGGAAAGTCCAGACCGGCGGGCTGGACCTGCGGTTCGGGAATGCTGAGGCGATGTTGGAAGCGCTCCGTCAGATCGTGAACAACGAAAGCCCGCTTGGACCGGCGCTGTCCCAGGGATCTGCGCATGCGGCGCAAATGTGGGGGCCGGAAGCCGAGGAATGCCTGGTCACCGTTAAGGGCCAGGAAGCCCCGGCGCACATGCCGCAGGCGAAGAAATCTCTCGCCCTGATCTACGCCGTCAACCCCTTTGGCGCCGACCACCAGTCCAGCGAGCACGACCCCATGTACGAAGAGGATGCCAGCCCAGCCTGCCTGTCGCGCCTGAGTTTGATCGGTCTGGCGGATCCCACACCATACGGGGACTTTGGGCCGGAGAAAGTGCGGTTCGCCGCAACTACCCAGGTCTTCTACAGTATCCTGGACACGGTCGACCTGTGCCAGTTCGTTTGGGGACCAGCCTGGACGCTTTACGGACCGTCCGAGATGGTCGAGATGATCCGGGCAGTCACCGGGTGGGACGTGAGCCTCGAAGAAATGATGCAAGTCGGGGAAAGGCGGCTAAATATGCTTCGGACGTTCAACGCCAGAGAGGGATTCACGCGTAAGGAAGATGCCCTGCCGAAGAAGTTCTTCAGACCTCTGGGGGGATCTGGCCCGACAGCGGGCGTGGCGATCGATCCAATGGAATTTAAAGCGGCGCTCGATGAATATTACAAATTAATGGGGTGGACAGCGGATGGAATTCCGACTCCCAGCAGGCTGGAGGCGCTCGGCCTGGGGTGGCTGGTCGACCAGCTGCCCGTCCAATATTAACAGGAGGATTTCTCATGTCGTTGCAGGAAGCGCTGGGGCATCTTTCCCCGGTCTGGCCCCACTACACACCAATCATCGCATCCCGCGCGGAAGGGTGTTACATCTACGACCAGGACGGCACCCCTTATCTGGATTTCACCTGCGGGATCGCGGTGACAAACACGGGACACTGCCACCCGAAAGTGGTCGCAGCAATCCAGGCCCAGGCGGGAAAGCTGCTCCATGGTCAGGCTAACATCATCGTCCACGAACCGATGCTGGAACTCGTCAATGAACTGCGCAGTATCGTACCGCCTTCCCTCGACGGCTTTTTCTTCAGCAATTCGGGGGCAGAAGCGATCGAAGGCGCATTGAAGCTCGCTCGACACGCGACCCGGCGCCCAAACGTGATCGTATTCCAGGGCAGCTTCCATGGGCGCACGGTCGGCACCATGTCGTTGACCACCTCGAAGACCATTTATCGGGCTGGCTACCAGCCGCTGATGCCCGGCGTGTACGTTGCGCCGTATCCCTACGCTTACCGCTACGGGTGGGATGAGGAAGAGACCAGCCGGTGGTGCCTGGAGGAGCTGGAATATTTGCTCCTCTCCCAGACCTCTCCAGGCGAGACCGCGGCAGTGCTGGTCGAGCCGGTGCTCGGCGAGGGCGGCTACGTTGTGCCGCCGGGGAGCTTCTTGCGCGGCCTGCGCGCGGTCTGCGACCAGCACGGGATCCTGCTGATCCTGGATGAGATCCAGTCCGGGTTCGGCAGGACCGGCAGGTGGTTTGCACTGGAGCACTTCGGGATTGAACCCGACGTGATGACCATCGCCAAAGGACTGGCTTCCGGGTTGCCGATCTCCGGCGTAGTCAGCCGGATGGAATTGATGGAGGAATGGGAGCCCGGGTCACATGGGGGGACATTCGGTGGGAACGCCGTCGCTGCCGCTGCCGGGGTGGCTACGATCCGGGCGATGCGCGAGGAAGGCATGCTGGAAAATGCCGCGGCACGGGGCGCCGAGCTCTTTGCTGGTCTCCGCCATCTGCAGGAAGAATACCCGCAGATTGGGGACGTGCGCGGCCTTGGCCTCATGATCGGGGCGGAATTCCGTACGCCGGAGCGGAAACCGGATAAGGAGACCGCAAAAGCGGTCGTTCACGCCTGCCTCGAAGAGCGCCTTCTGCTGCTGACCTGCGGACCATGGGACAACACGGTCCGCTGGATGCCGCCGTTGAACGTGAGCTCGGACCAGGTCCGTGAAGCTTTAACTATCTTTAATGCGGCTCTTGAAAAAACGATCACCCGGTGATAGCGGCGCGGCAGCCTGATTTTTGCTCAAGGAAGGTTCATTAAAATGAGGGCTTTTGTTGTCGATTGGGGCAGCCGCCCCAATCGATAACAAAAAACTCTTATTCCATATCGGAAAGGGAGGCGCCGCAGATCGGGAGGCTTTCGCAGATTTCCTGGACGAGGC
>CAYQDF010000066.1:11422-17211 GCA_964416175.1 uncultured Anaerolineaceae bacterium | reverse complement strand
CGCAAGGCCGGGCGGGGTTTCTACGATTACAGCAACCAGGACCCCGGTACACGAAGACGCCAGCCTTTCACCGGCGCGGCCAGCGCTCCCCGATCCAGCCAGGATGATGCGGCTGCATTCCCTTCGCGTGGCGGGCTCCCCGGCCGGATTATCTCCGGTAGATGGGGAGCGGCGCTGGCAGCGCGGATGCAGACGGTGGAACAGACCAACCCGCAATCGAGCGCGGATTGGGCAGGACTGGCGCTCGTGACGAGGGGCAGGGACGAGGGGCTGCCGGAGACACTCAGGTCCCTGGAAGAGGAACTGGGACCGGAAATGCCCATCTTGTGCCAGTGCGTCGATGTCACGCTGAGCGAGGCCAGCAGCTGGTTGGGACACCCGGAGAGGATGGTCGGCTTCGACAGCCTCTTCTTTCCCCAGCCGATCCATGGAGAGAACCGGTCAGATCAGGAACCAGAGGCCGTCGTGACCCTGGTCGCGACCGCCAGGACGACCCAGGCAGCGCGCGCGGCAGCCGAGCGCCTCTCAGCCGGGCTGGGGTGCACGCCTCTCTGGATCGACGACGCCCCCGCCCTGGTGCTTCCCCGCATCATCGCCTGCCTGGCAAACGAAGCAGCCTTCGCAGCGGGAGAGGGCGTCGCTGACCCGGAGACGATCGACCTGGCGATGCGCCTCGGCATGAACTATCCAAAAGGACCGTTGACCTGGGCAAAAGAGATAGGCTATGCGCAGATCTGCGCCATCCTCGCACACCTCCAATCCGAGTACGGCGAGGACCGTTATCGGGCAGCGCCTCTCCTGCGCAGGTGGGCCCGGCTCGCCTGAGCTCCATCTTCGTTCCAGGGTGTATCAACCAGAATCGCCTCAACCGGCGTATAATAAACCTGTCACATTCCGGTCCGGAGGGTCGAAAGCGAACCCTTGCAGCAATCCGTGTTTCACTCGATGACAACCCGCTGGAGGACCGAATATCTGGAAACGCAGATGAAATTTGCCTGGTAGAGGATAGCCGTTGGCTTTTCGATCAGATCAAATCTCTGGATAAAAACATCAAGATTTACACTGGAGGTTTCCACGAATCGCACAACGGACCCGGCCTTTCCCGGGGGATGCAGGACATCACGGCCTGGCTCGACCAGCATATTTCCAGGACCATCCCGGAATCCCCTCCCCAGGAAGCCTTTGAACCAAATTCCAGGTTAAGCAGTGTATAAATCAGTGACTATCTGATTGTCCACCCGAGGAGACCTTGCATGAATACCCGAACCCTGTCATTCAGTCAGAGCGTAAAAGCTTCTCAAGAAGAAACATACCGTGCGTTCACGAATGCCACGAACCTGCGCGAGTGGCTGTGCTCGGTCGCCACTGTCGACCCGCGGCCAAGCGGCCGGCTGTATCTGTGGTGGCTCAGCGGCTACTACACCTGTGGCGAATACACCGAATTGAAGCCGAAGGAGAAAATAACCTTCACCTGGCAGGGTCGAGGGGAACCCGGTCCGACTCTGGTTCAGGTATCCTTATCCCCGCAGGAGGGGGGCACCCTGGTCGTCGTCGAGCACTCCGGCATCGGCACAGGTGAGGAGTGGTCGAAGGCCATCCAGGAGATCGAAAAAGGATGGAAGATGGGTCTTGAGAACCTGGCATCTGTGCTGGAAACAGGCGAAGACCTGCGATTCGTTCTCCGGCCGATGCTCGGGATCACGATCGGCGAATTCAACGAAGAGCGCGCCAGGAAGCTCGGCGTGCCTGTCACGGAGGGAATCCGCCTGGACGGAGTCGTGGAGGGGATGGGAGCAGAGGCAGCTGGCCTCCAGAGCAATGACGTGATCATCAGACTGGCTGGCAAGCCGATCGCCCGGTTCGACGAATTGGCAAACGCCCTGCAGCACCAGCGCGCCGGGAATAAGGTTGAGGTCGTTTTTTACCGCGGCCCTGACAAGAAAACCATCACGATGGAGCTTTCCCGCCGCCCCATGCCCCGGATTCCCTGGACGGCGAAAGAGCTCGCCGAGAGAGTCAGCCAGATCAATGCGGGCATCCAGGAGCAATTAAAGAAATTCCTGGAAGGCGTGACCGACCAAGAGGCGTCTTTCAAGCCCGCTCCCGATGAATGGAACATCAAAGAGAACCTGGCACATTTGATCCACAGCGAGCGAGGAAACCAGTTCTACACCGCGGAACTGATCACCGGCTTCGAACGCCACCAGGATGATTACGGAGACAACGTCAACCCCCAGATCGAAGCCACCGTGGCGATATACCCCACCGTGGAAGACCTCTTCGAGGAATACAAAAGAGCGTGCGCCGAGACGGTAGAACTTTTCGCCCGCCTTCCGGAAAAATTCATCGCTCGCAAGGGTACCTACTGGCGCCTGGCTTACGGCGTAATTGAGGATCCCTACCACTTCCAATCCCACCTTGCACAGATGCAGGCAGCTCTGGACGCTGCCCGCGCCGCTGTGAAGGCGTAATCAACCGGCCAGTCGAATCAATCCGATTCGGCGCTTCTGCAACACCAGACGGTGGAGGCTGAGCCTTCACCGTTTGGTTTTCGACCGCCGGCGTCAGGGTCTTTGCCCTCTGCCAGCAGCGCCCTCCATCCACTTCTAACCAAAGAAGGTTATAATTATAGGAATTATGCAGTTCAGGAGAACCTCCCCCTGGCCCGGTGGAGGATTTAGGTCAAATCTGGGCTCCAGGAGAGTGTCGGATTGAGCGGGAGAAAATTCACAGGAAGGGACCCGGCTGCCTTCGGTTTTCAATTCATCCAATACGAGAAATCTGAACAGCGCGCCACCCTTACCATCAATCGCCCGGAAGTGCTCAACGCGGTCAACCACGGTGTGCTCGAGGAAATGAACACAGCTTTGAAAGACGCCAGCTGGGATGACGAGATTGGGGTCGTCGTGCTCACCGGAGCTGGCGACCGCGCCTTCTGCACCGGGGCAGACCTGGATGAACAGCAGCAGTTCCTGAAGCGGCCGCGGGATTACTGGAAATGGATGGGCGATTTCATCGAAGTCCACGAACGCCTGCGCAACCTCGGCAAGCCGACCATCGCCCGCCTGAACGGCATCGTGGTCGGTGGAGGCAACGAATTCAACCTGAGCTGCGACCTGGCTGTCGCTGCCGATGACATCTATATCCGGCAAGTCGGCACGAGCCGCGGCAGCGTGGCCCTGGCGGGCGCAACTCAGTTCCTCCCGCTCATCGTTGGCGACCGGCGGGCGCGGGAGATCCTCCTCCTGAACGAAGAGATCCCGGCCCAAAAAGCCCTGGAGTGGGGACTGGTGAACTGGGTTGTGCCGCGCGCAGAACTGGATGCCAAGATCAACGAGATCGCCTCCCGGCTGCTCGCCAAGTTCCCGGAGAAGACCCGCTACACGAAGCAGCAGCTCAATTTCTGGCGAGACCTGTCCTGGCATCTCACGATCGGCCACGGCCGCGACTGGCTCGCCATCCACAACGTCAGCCCGGAGACCTGGGAAGGCGTCGCTGCTTTCGCAGAAAAACGGACGCCGGATTACCAGGAGATCCGCCGCCGCTGGGCGGAAGACAGATTCCCCGAATGGCTGGCTGGCGCGCCGCCCGATGGAGACTAGCCCGATGACTCTCAAGCTGCCTCCCGAAGTCGCACTCCAGGAAAGCACGCTCGCCTTCCTTCAGTCCGGTCCTAAGAAGCTGTTCATCGGAGGTCAGTGGCAGGAGGCGTCCGACGGCGCTACCTTCCCCACCGTGGACCCCGCTACCGGGGAGGAACTGACCCGGGTCGCCCTGGCAGGCGAGCAGGATGTCGATCAGGCAGTTGATGCAGCTCGCGCCGCCTTCGAACACGGCGCCTGGAGGACGATGAGCGCCGCCGAGCGGGGCGAGCTGCTGTGGAGATTGGCCGATCTGATCGACCAGCACGCCGATGAGCTGGCTGAGCTGGAAACCCTCGATAACGGCAAGCCGATCCGCATCTCGCGCGGCTGGGACCTGCCCGCTGCCTCCTGGCACTTCCGCTATTACGCCGGATGGGCGACGAAAATTGAGGGGACTACCATCCCAGTCGCCGTTTCGAACCAGTTTGTATACACGCTCCGTGAACCGATCGGCGTCGTCGGGCTGATCATCCCCTGGAATTTCCCGCTCCTGATGTGCGCCTGGAAGCTGGCGCCGGCACTGGCCTGCGGCAACACCGTCATTCTGAAGCCGGCCGAGGAAACTCCATTGACCGCCATCCGCCTGGGAGAGCTGATCCAGTCGGCTGGATTTCCGGACGGCGTGGTGAACATCCTGACCGGGCCGGGAGAGCCGACGGGCGCCGCACTCACGCACCACATGGGGGTTGATAAGATCGCCTTTACCGGATCGACCGAAGTGGGAAGAAAAATCATGGCCGCCTCAGCGGAGAGCAACCTGAAGCGCGTCAGCCTGGAGCTGGGCGGGAAATCCCCGAACGTGATCTTCGCCGACGCTGACCTAGTAAAAGCAGTAAAAGGCTCGCTGTGGGCGGTCTTCAGCACAGCCGGGCAGGAATGCGTCGCCGGCTCACGCCTGTTCGTCGAACAGGCCGTGTACGAGCAGGTCCTCGAGGGGCTCGCAAACGAAGCGCGCAACATCCGCGTGGGGATCGGCTTTACCCCGAAAGTGCACATCGGTCCCCTGGTTTCAGAGAACCAGCTTGCCCGGGTGCTGGGCTACATCGAGCGCGGGCAAGCCGAGGGCGCCCGGCTAATCACCGGCGGTGAACGGTTGGGGGGAGACCTCGCAGGTGGCTATTTCGTCGCCCCAACGGTGTTCGCCTACGCTGACGAAGACTTTTCCATTGTCCAGGAAGAGATCTTCGGTCCGGTGGCCGCCGTCACCTCATTTACTGATTTCGACGAGCTCGTGGACCGCGCCAACGCCACGCGGTATGGGCTGGCTGCCGGCGTCTGGACCAGAGATCTGAGCACCGCACACCGTTTTGCGCGCGCGGTTAAAGCCGGGACAGTGTGGATCAACGGCTATGGAACTTTCGACCCTGCCGCGCCTTTCGGAGGGTACAAGCAAAGCGGTTTCGGTCGGGAGATGGGCAAAGACGCCATCGAGCTGTATACCCAGGTGAAGACAGTCTGGGTGGGGATCTGATTTGGTGGCGAATTGATCTGATATGGAAGCGAACGAATCCCAACTTGCTGCATTCGAAGCCAGGATCGCCCGCGGTGAGAAGATCGAGCCCGGCGACTGGATGCCGGAAGAGTACCGCCGGCAGTTGGTGCGCATGATCTCCCAGCATGCGCACAGCGAAATCGTTGGCATGCTGCCAGAAGGCGCGTGGATCACGCGCGCGCCGACCCTGCGCCGGAAGATGATCCTGCTGGCGAAGGTCCAGGACGAGGCTGGTCATGGGCAGTACCTCTACCATGCGGCTGAGACGCTGGGCGTCACTCGCGAGGAGATGATCGCAGCCTTGCTGTCCAGGCAGGCAAAATATTCCAATATCTTCAACTATCCAACCCTGACCTGGGCTGACGTGGGCGTGATCGGCTACCTGGTCGATTTCGCCGCGATCCTTAACCAGACCATGCTGGCGCGCTGCTCCTATGGTCCCTACGCCCGGGCGATGGTGCGGATCTGCGCGGAGGAGAATTTCCACAAAAAACAGGGCCAGGATATCGTCATCCGGATGGCGCAGGGCACACCCCGGCAGAAGGCCATGGTCCAGGACGCGATCAACCGCTGGTGGTGGCCGACCCTGATGATGTTCGGTCCACACGATAGCGATTCCCCAAACACGCCGATCCTGAAGCGCTGGGGCATCA
>CAYQDF010000066.1:0-11412 GCA_964416175.1 uncultured Anaerolineaceae bacterium | reverse complement strand
CGCACGAACGACGAGCTGCGGCGGACATTCGTGAACCAGATCGTGCCCGAACTGCACGCGCTCCAGCTGACTGTCCCGGACCCTGACCTGCGCTTCGATCCAGAATCCGGCAACTGGATGATCGGGCCGATCAACTGGGATGAATTCTGGCGCGTGATCAACGGCAAAGGTCCCTGCAACCAGGAACGCATGCAGGCCCGCCTAGCCGCTCACGAGGCGGGCGCCTGGGTCAGAGAAGCGCTCATGGAATTTAGCGAGAAGCATGCAGCAGGCGGCTGATCATGCCCGACACGCAGCTCCCCCGTTTCCAGGTCTTTCTCCAGGAAAAACCCGGTTCCCCTTACCAGGACGTCGGCTCGGTGCACGCCCCCGACGCCGAGCTGGCGCTGCTGAACGCCCGGGATGTGTTCGTCCGCCGCCCGGAATGCAACGCCTTATGGGTGACGCCCGTGACCGCAATCTTCGCTTGCACCGATCAGGAGCTCGCCGCGCTGGAAGAGCAGGACGAAGCGGACCAGGGCGGAGGTCCATTGGAGGAAACCTACGTCGTGTTCGCCAAGCAGAAATCAGCCGGCACCCAGGTGATGGTTGGCGAAGTTCGAGCTGCCACGCTCCAGGCTGCGCTGCGGGCTGCACTGGAGAAATTCAGCCGGGTGCCGACTTTCACCTGGTGGGTAGTGCCGGCGCGCGACATCACTTGCAGTGCGCCGGAAGATGCAGAGAGTATGTTTGCCCCGGTGTGGGATAAACCGTTCCGGCTTTCGACCGACTTCCATACGCTCACCGCCATGCGATCGCTCACAAAAAGCACCCGGGGGCAGGGCGCCGGGCGGTGATCTGTGCAGCTGGGGAAGGCGGGGACCTGACAGCGGTGTCCGAGGGTTTCTTTACGGCAAACAGGAATGGATGGGTGAAACCTGGTTGATGATGGAGATCATGATAAAAGAATCGCTCTGCGCATACTTGCTGGCGTCTGGCGACGACGAACTCATCCTGGGCCACCGGAATTCTGAGTGGTGCGGGTACGCCCCGCTGCTCGAAGAGGACATCGCCTTCGCAAACCTGGCACTGGATGAGATCGGTCACGCCGCGATCTGGTATACGCTTCTGGCCGACCTCCGCGAAGAAAACCGGGAGACCTACCCGGATGAACTGGTCTTTAACCGGCCGGCGCAGGATTTTCGCAATGCGACCCTGTTCGAACTCCCCAACGGCGACTGGGCATTCAGCATGCTCCGCCAGTACCTGTTTGACCTGTACGAGACGGTGAGGCTGGCGATGCTTGAGGAAAGCGTGTACGCGCCGCTGGCGGAGGCCGCGAAGAAAATCAGCCGTGAGGAGGTTTACCATCGCCGGCACACGAGCGCCTGGGTCCGCCGGCTGGGGCTGGGCACCGAGGAAAGCCGCCGCCGTATGCAGGCAGCCCTGGATCAGGCCTGGCCCCTGGCCTTCCAGTTATTCAGCGAACCAGAAGTCAACGACGTTTTGGTATACTCAGGGTATGTTCCATCCGGCGGGCATCTCCAGGAAGCCTGGCGCGAGGCAGCCACCGAATTCCTCGAATCCTGCCAGCTGAACGTCCCCCCGGACGCTGCCGGCAAGCAAATCCCTCGCAACCAACACACCCCCTACCTGAATGTCCTGGTGGATGAGATGCAGTCCGTTGTCCGGCTGGACCCAGAAGCGAGCTGGTGAACCATGGCTGCAGGCAGAATCTGGAAGATCCTGGAGCAGGTCAAAGATCCAGAGATCCCGGTCATCTCCGTGGTGGAGATGGGTCTGATCCGGGGTGTTGCCGCCAGTGGAAAGCGCGCGATTGTCACCATGACCCCCACTTTCAGCGGGTGCCCGGCGCTGGAGGTCATGCGCAGCGAGATATCCGGGCGCCTGCGGGAGGCCGGATGGGAAGAAGTCGACGTGCGCCTGGCTGCCTCCCCTCCCTGGTCAAGCGACTGGATCACCGAATCTGGCCGTGAGAAATTGAGAGGGTTCGGCCTGTCTCCGCCTCCCCGACACGCCGGTCAGCTGGAAGCTGCCCTGGCTGCCGCCGTCCCCTGCCCGTATTGCAATTCACACGACACAGAACTGAAGAACGATTTCGGCTCCACCCTCTGCCGGGCAATATTCTTCTGCAACCAATGCCGGCAGCCGTTTGAGCGTTTCAAACCACTGTAGCGCAGGAGAACACAAACCATGAAACTCGTCGCATTGTACAAACAGCCAGCCGATCCAGCGGCCTTCGACCAGGCATATTTCGATACCCATCTGCCGCTGATCTCAAAAGTCCCTGGGTTGAAGAAAACCACCCTCACAAAGTTCACCCGCACGTACATGGGCGAGGGCTACTATATGATGGCAGAGATGGAATTCGAAAGCCTGGAGGCTTTGAAAGCTGGCATGAGAAGCCCCGAGATGGCTGCAGCTGGTGAAAACCTGAACACGTTCGCCGGAGGTCTGGTCACCCTGATGAGCGGGGAGATCACCGGAGCGGAGGATTAGGGACCGAGGATGGCTCTACCAAAAGTTGTTGAAACCCAGGTCCTCTTCGACCACCCGTGGGCGCGAGTCGTAGTCGATATCCTGGACTGTGAGGGAGTGAGCAAGCCGTACTTTTACCTGGAAAGCCCGGTAGATGCGGTGGCCACGGTCGGCGTGACCGAGGCGAACGAGATCTTGCTCACACACCAGTATCGGCACCCCATTGGTCGGATGATATATGACCTGCCTGCCGGCAGGCTGGAGCCGGGTGAAGACCCGCTGCAAGGCGCACGGCGCGAGTTCGAGGAAGAGACAGGGTACTATCCGCGCCACATGGAACCCCTCGCCCGCTACAATCAGTTCCCGGGGACCCTGCGCGTCTTCACCAGCCTTTTCTTCGCCCGGGACCTGGTGCCAACCCAGCGGCGCCTGGATCCAGGGGAAGAGCTGGATGTCGTTTGCCTGCCGGTCTCCGAGGTCTTAAAGAGGATCCTGCGCGGGGACCTCATCGATGGATCGCTGCAGCTGGGCGTCCTCCTGGCGTATTATAAGGGGCTGCTGGGAGAAGGAGACCCGGGTGGAGTACCGTAATCTTGGACGGACCGGGCTCAAAGTCTCCGAACTGTGCCTGGGCAGCATGCAGTTCGGCTGGACCGCGAACAAAGCAACCTCGTTCGAAATCCTCTCCGCTGCATACGAGGCCGGGCTCAATTTCATCGATACGGCAAATATTTACTCTTGCTGGGCCCCGAACAACCCGGGAGGCGTGGCAGAAGCGATCATCGGCGAATGGCTGAAGAAGCACAAGGTCCCGCGCGATCGGGTGATCATCGCCACAAAGGTCCGCGGTGCGATGGGCGATGGTCCAAACGATCAAGGCCTTTCACGGGCGCACATCCTGCAGGCGGTTGAGGGATCTCTCCGGCGGCTGCAAACGGATTATATCGACCTGTACCAGGCCCATTATTACGACGAAAAAACGCCGATCGAAGAGACCCTCTCAGTCTTTGACGATCTGATTCACCAGGGGAAGGTCCGGTACATTGGCTGCTCGAACTACCCAGCCTGGCGGCTGATGCAGTCCTTGTGGGCGTCAGACAGGCACAATCTCGCCAGGTTCGAGTCCGTCCAGCCACATTACAACCTTGTCCACCGGGCGGAATTCGAGCAGGAGGTTTCCGAAGTCTGCCAGGCTTACAACCTGGGAGTGATTCCATACAGCCCGCTGGCGGCGGGCTTCCTGACGGGGAAATACCGCAAAGAAGGGAAACCAGTATCCAGCGCCCGGCTGCGCGGCGCGCAGAAGCACATCAACGAACGGAACTGGGCGCTGCTGGAGAAAATGGATCTCCTCGCCAGGGAGAGAGGCGGGCTTTCCTTATCACAGATCGCTCTGGCCTGGCTGCTCAGCAACCCGCTCATCACCAGCCCGATCATCGGACCACGCACCACGGAACAGCTCAAAGATAACCTCGGGGCAGCCGGACTGCGGTTGACTGTCGACGAAAAGAATATTCTCGATGCGGCCAACGATTGGAGAGAGGACGAGTCGTGAGAAGTGTGCAATTCACAGATAATGGTAGGGTGGTTGCTTTGTTTCGCCAAGGAGGTGATTTGTGACCATGACTGCTGTCGAAGGAAAATCCCGTTCCATCACTGAGGAAGCTGATTTCCTGCAGATCCGGAGCATCGACCATGTCCACTTTTGGGTGGGCAATGCCAAGCACGCCATGTATTACTGGTGGAAGGGGTTTGGATTCAAACCCGTCGCCTATTCGGGCCTGGAGACCGGCAACCGGCGGTTTGCCTCATATGTACTCGAATCGGGAAAGGTGCGTTTCGTCGTCTCGGCCCCGTACGGCCCAAGCGAAGAGATGGCTGCTCACCAAATGCTGCACGGCGATGGCGTGAAAGTCATAGCCCTGGAAGTGGATGACGTCGAACGCGCCTTCCGGGAGACTGTCTCACGGGGGGCGGCGCCCGCCTGGAACCCCAGGGAAGAAGTCGACGAATTTGGCGCCTTCCGGACAGCTGCCATCCGGACCTATGGGGAAGTCCTGCATGTCTTCGTCGATCGGTCCGCTTACGGTGGGCCTTTTGCTCCCACATATAAACCACTCGAGCTGGAAGCCGAATCCACCGGGCTGGCCGCGATCGACCACATCGTCGGGAACGTCCAGCTGGGAAAGATGAATCATTGGGTGAACTTTTACCACCAGGTGATGGGATTCCGCCAGCTGATCCATTTCGACGACAAGGATATCTCCACCGAATATTCAGCCCTGATGTCCAAAGTCATGCAGAACGGGAACGGGCGCGTCAAATTCCCCATCAATGAACCCGCTGAAGGCCGGCGCAAGAGCCAGATCGAGGAATACCTTGATTATTACCTGACCCCTGGTGTGCAGCACATCGCGATGGCAACCGGCGACATCATCGCCACCGTGAAAAGCCTGAAAGCGCGCGGCATCGAGTTTCTCCGTGTTCCGGATGCCTACTACAATGTCCTCCCTGGACGGGTGGGCCAAATCAAGGAATCGCTGGAAGCGATCCGGGAGCTGGGAATACTCGTGGATCGAGACGACGAAGGGTACCTTCTTCAGATCTTTTCACGACCCATCCAGGACCGCCCTACGGCTTTCATCGAAGTCATCCAGCGCCAGGGCAGCCGCGGCTTTGGGAAGGGAAATTTCAAAGCCTTGTTCGAGGCGATCGAACTGGAACAGGAGCGCCGGGGAAATTTATAGCTTGCATGAAGTATCTCACTTTTTCCCTTCCCTCTAAACCTGCGGACCACCGCCTTGGGGCGATGGCCGGGGAGGTTGTGGTCGATCTCGCCCAGGCCAGGACCTGGGCGCAGGGGGCGCGGGGGATCCCCGCTGAACCGCTTCCAGGGTCGCTCATGGAGCTGGTCTTCGCCGGCTCCGCTGCGTGGGATTACGCCCGGCGCCTGGCAGCAGCCCTGGAAGGAGAAGATCCGACCCGCTTAAAAGGCGCGAACCGCCTCCCTGTCGGTTACAGCCGGGGACAGGTGATTATCCAGGCGCCTTTCCCGCGCCTGGTGAGCATGCGTGATTTTTATGCCTTCGAGGCGCACGTTAAGAACGCTTATTCCATCCGTGGCAGGGAGGTCCCCCAGGAGTGGTATCGGTTTCCGGTCTTCTACTACTCGAATCCGAACACAATATACGATCCGGATAGCCTGGTGCCTTACCCGTTGTATACACAGGCCCTGGATTACGAACTCGAGATCGCCTGCATCATCGGAAAAGCCGGCATCGACATCCCCGCTCAGAAAGCCGAAGAACACATCTTCGGATACACGATCTTCAACGACTGGTCAGCCCGGGACGTGCAGAAGCTGGAAATGCGCGTAGGGCTCGGACCGGCGAAAGGTAAAGATTTCGCGTCCTCGCTGGGTCCCTGGATTGTCACACCCGACGAGCTGGCGGATCGCGCCGCAGGACGACCCGGAGTGTATGACCTCGAGATGGTCGCCAGGGTCAACGGCCTGGAGCGGTCGCGCGGCAACTGGAAGGACATCCATTATTCCTTCGGCGACATGATCGCCCGCGCCTCCACCGAGACTTTTCTCCTGCCGGGGGAGGTGATCGGATCCGGCACTGTAGGAAGCGGCTGCCTGCTCGAAATCACCCGCGGGGAGGGACCCTGGCTGCAGCCGGGAGACCAGGTCGAACTGGAGATCGAGCGGCTGGGTGTCCTCTCGAACCGGGTTGCACTGCCTTCCCGGCAGGAACCTCGGACGGAGGGCGCTCAGGCAGCCTGAACGCTGGGGCAATCGCTCAGCGCCCGACAGCGCCACGTATTCAACATCCATGAGCAAAGGCGCTGGCGGAAGCGTGTAAACCCTTCACAGGGACGGCTGCCTGACTGGCAAATCCTCTATCAGGCAGGCGCAGACTCGCACAACTGGAGACACTTATGCCTTATTATTATTCACTTGGTCAGGTCCCAAACAAACGACACACGCAGTTCCGTAAACCGGACGGCGGCCTGTTCCGCGAAGAGGTCATGGGGCTGGAAGGGTTCTCTGGGCTGCAGTCCATTCTGTATCACTATTACCTTCCCCCGCGGGTAAAGAGGGTTGAGGACCTGGGTCCAGCCCAGATCGAATACACCGATTTCGGCCCTCTGCGCCATCGCGCATTCCGCACCGCCGACATGCCTGCCGGCGGCGATCCCGTCGCAGCGCGGCGGATTCTGCTCGGCAACAAAGACGTCACCCTTGGCTTGAGCCTCCCCACCAGGAGCATGGACTATTACTACCGAAATGCCCAGGGGTACGAGGTCTGGTTCACCCACTTCGGGGCTGGCACCCTGGAGACCCAGTTCGGCAACCTCAGATTCACACCGGGGGATTACCTGGTCATCCCGTTCGGGACCACCTGGCGCATGGAGCTCAACGATTCACAGGCGCGGTTCTTCGTCATCGAAGCCCCCTCCCAGATCGAACCCCCCAACCGCTACCGGAACCGCTACGGACAGCTGCTCGAGCATTCCCCCTACAGTGAACGGGATATCCGCCCGCCAGAGAAGCTCGAAACCCACGTCGAACGCGGCGAGTTCGAAGTGCGCGTCAAGGTGCGCGACCGGATCTCCCGCCACATTCTTGACCACCACCCGCTGGATGTCGTCGGGTGGGATGGTTATCTATATCCCTGGGCGTTCAGCATCCATGATTTCGAACCGATCACCGGCAGCCTCCATCAACCGCCGCCAGTCCACCAGACTTTCCAGGGGCAGAATTTCGTCGTATGCTCCTTTGTCCCGCGCCTGTTCGATTATCACCCCCAGGCCATCCCCGCCCCGTACAATCACTCGAATGTTAACTCGGATGAGGTGATCTACTACGCGGAAGGGGATTTCATGTCCCGCCGCGGGATCGACCAGTTCGATATCTCCCTCCACCCGAGCGGCCTGCCGCACGGTCCCCAACCTGGGGCGACTGAGGCATCCATCGGGAAGCAGCGGACCGATGAACTGGCTGTCATGGTTGACACGTTTCACCCGCTGAACGTTGCGCTGGCTGCCCTGGAATTCGAAAAACCTGGATACATGGATTCCTGGCTGGAAGGCAGCGGCGAGTAGGACGGGTTGCGGAAGTCCTTTGGAGGATGAGCGTTATCGGATCTAACGAGGCTTGGGAGAGTCTTCTTCTTCGGCGAGGGGCGCGAAGCCGCCGCCCAGGATCTCCCGGACAGGAGAGACGATCAGGAATGCCTTCGGATCAACGTTCTTCACGAGGGCTTTGAGCTGTTTCACTTCTGTCACCGTCAGGGCGCACATCAGGACGTAGTGTTCCTTCCCGGTGTACATGCCTTTTCCAGGCAGTGAGGTCACTCCCCGGCGCATGTCCGCCAGGATCCGATCGGCAACTTCAGCCCCGCGATCGGTGATGATCAGCGCCATCAGCTGCTGGCGCCGACTGCTCCGCCTGAACCAGGGGCGCAGTTTGTTTTCGCCCACGACTGCCTGGGCGGCCTTGAGATCCTGAGGGCCAAAATAGCGCGGGAGCACCTCGCCGGAAGCCTCCTGCAAGCCGAGCGTGAGGACCCCGATCAAAAACAGCGCTCCGTTGAACAATACCCCAAGCCCCAGGACCACCTCCCCAGGGATGGCCCCGATCCGGGCTCGCTCCAGCACCTGGGTCCAGGAGTGAGCCACGAATGGCTGGAACCAGATCTTGGCAAACCAGGCGAGCGCCAGGATGACGTAGATCCACATGTAGTTGCGGCGGAACCGCCGACCGAAGGCTTCCCACATCGTAATTGGAAACTGCGGCTGGAGCAGGGTCTCTGCCAGGCTTTCCGCCCAATCCGGATCGGGATGAAAAGGCGGCACGAGCATCGCCGCGTAGAAATCCGTCTCCATCAGGCGCACCCGTGAACTCCACAGCTCATAATACCGGTACCGGCGCGCTTCGATGAACAAGAACAGGGTGATCAGGATCGTGCTCAAGATGATCACACTGTGATGGCCGGTCGGGCCACTGAATGCCACGCTGATCACCGCCACGGTGAGCACCACCGCCCAGTTGGTCGTGGTATCCAGCCGCTGGCGCCACACGTTCGCCCGGCTGATCTCAGCCCGGAAGAAGTGCACCATCGCGGTCGTAAACTCGCCAGATCCAAGGCGCAGCCCGCGGAAGGTCCAGACCGGCTCGCTTTCTTCGACCCGTTGCGCTGAACTGCCTTTTGGATCTTCCCTGATAGGATCTTCTTCGTGTTCCACAGCTTCGTCCTTTCCCCCATAATTTTTACCACAAGAATCCAATTTAGGGGAACGCCAGATAGATCTCGATGATCCGCTTCTTATCCCAGGCGCGGGTGAACGCTGCCACCACATCGGGATCGTACTTAATCCCAGCCGCGGCAGCGATCTCATCCACCGCATCAGCCGGCAGACTCTTCTGGCGGTACGAGCGGATTGTCGTCATGGCATCGAAAGAGTCGGCGACAGCCACGATCCGGGCCGCTTCCGGCACCTGGTCGCCTGCCAGGCCAAAAGGGTAGCCGCTTCCATCCCACCGCTCGTGATGGTAGAGGATGACCGGGATCGCCGGTTTCAGATAATGGATTCCTTTGACCAGCTCTGCCCCGATCTCAGGGTGTTTGCGCATTTCGGCCCATTCCGCCTCGTTCAGAGGGCCGGATTTCGTCAGGATCTCCCCTGGGATCTGGATTTTCCCGACGTCGTGGAGGATGCTGCCAAAACGCAGTTCCCTTAACCGCTCGCTGGTCCAGTCCTGCTCCTCCGCGATCGCCAGAGAGTAATTCATCACCCTTTCGACGTGGCCACGCGTGTAAGGATCGCGGACTTCGATGGCGTTCGCCAGCATGATCAGGCTCGCCTCATAGGATTCCTCCAGCTGGGCAAGCAGCAGCTGCCGGCTGCGCCCCAACCGGGAGCGGATGGCAGTCAGCAGGTCTTCCGGAGAAATCGGCTTGATCAGGTAATCCTCCGCCCCTAATCTTTTCCCTGCCAGGATGTATTTTCGTTCCCGGCGCGCAGTCAGGAAGATGAATGGGATGGACAACCACTCGGTCCTGGCCCGCACGGCTTCGAACAGGGCGTAGCCATCCATTTCCGGCATGACGATATCCGCCAGGATCAGGTCCGGGGGAGTCTCCCTGAGTTTTTCCAGCGCTTGCCGCCCATCACCGGCTTCCATCACACGGTAGTCCTCCTGGAGGAGCAGGGATTTCAACCCTTCCCGAAGGACGTCGTTGTCTTCAACCAGGAGGATCCGCTCGCCGCTCATCTCCCTACTGCTGCTGGAACCAGCTGGACTTCGAATGGAAACCAGACCCGGAAGGTCGAACCCTTCCCAGATCTGCTCTCAAAGTCGACGCGACCATCGTGGAGCTCGACGATCTCATTGACGATCGCCAGCCCCAATCCGGATCCCATGATCTTAGACTGGCTGACCTTCTGTCCCCGGTAGAACCGCTCGAAGATGTGGGGGAAATCCACCGGATCGATCCCGATCCCGGTGTCCTCAACCTCCATCCAGACGCCGTCGTCCTCCATATAAGTGCGGACGTGCACATAACCGCTTGGCGTATACCGGATGGCGTTCGTGAGCAGGTTGCTGATCACCCGGGCGATTTGATTCTGGTCGCCGGTTATCCTGGGCAGACCTTCTGCCGGGAAGAAGTCCAGCTCCAGCCCGCTCTCTTGTGCCAGCGGTTGGTGGGCCGCGACAACCTGGTCGATGACGAGGTTGAGGTCGACTTTAGTGAACGCCGACTTCTTATATTTCCCCACTTCCAGCCTGGAGAGATCCAGGATGTCCTCGATCATTTTCATCAATAAGCTGATCTCCGACTTCAAGATCGCCATGTACTCGGCTTTCTTCTCCGGCTTGCCGCGCTCCATGAGCTCGGCAAACAGGCCCATGTTGGTGACCGGCGTGCGCAGCTCGTGCGAGACTTCAAGGATGAACTGGTCCTTCAGCCGTTCGAGCTCTTTGTACTGGGTGATATCCCGTTGGCTGCCGACGTAGCCCAGGATCTCTCCCTCCTGGTCCCGGAAAGGCTCCAGGGTCAGGTTGACGTCGTACCGCCTGCCTCCTTTACGGTGCGCGAACAATTCGCCGTTCCAGCTGGTCTCCTTCCTAATCGCTTCCTGGATCTCAGCCAGCCTGTCCGTTTCGTCTTGATTCTCGAGGAGCTCGAACATCGGATGGCCGATAATTTCGTTCTCTGCATACCCGGACTGCTCTTCGAACGCCCGATTGACGGTCATTATCTTGCCTTCCAGGTCGGTCACGAACACGCCGTCACCAACGCTGGAAAGCACCGCTTCCACGCGTTCTTTCTCCGCGTGCAGCTCGGCGGTGCGTTCCTCAACTCGCCTCTCCAATTCAGCGGCGTACTGCCTCAACCGGGTCACCAGGTGGATGTTCTCGATCAGCGGTCCCATCTGCCGGGAAATGATCCGCAGGATGTCCATATCTTCGCCGCTGAACACGTCCCCTCCCAGCTTGGACCCCAGGGCGAGCAGCCCCAACACCTGACCATGGCTGATGACGGGGACCCACAAATAAACCTGTTCGCTGTCCAGCAGCTGGCGTTCCTCCGGGGAGAGTTTCACCTCGGAGAGCGCCCGCCGCAGCGCGGAACGCCCGGTGACGCCGATGTTGAGCAGGTAGGACAGGCTGTTCTTGGGCAGGGCGGAGAATGACAGCCTGTTTGTATCGCCGGGCTTCGGCGCTGGCGCCACCTCGATCACCGAAAAGCCGCCTTCCAGGTCTTTGAGGAACACGCAGGCGTCATCCAGCTGCAGGATCTTGACCAGCCGGCTGCTGACCGTCTTCCCCAGCTCGGAGAGATCTGTGATCTGCTCCAGCCCCTGCGAGATCTGGGTTACCGCCGAGCGGTAGTCGTACCACCCGCCGTAGAAGGCGGTGTC
>CAYQDF010000065.1:0-17484 GCA_964416175.1 uncultured Anaerolineaceae bacterium | reverse complement strand
GGCGAGTCCATTGTAAAGCCGGTGGAAAATCCACGTCTCCGGAGGCCTGATGGCGAAGTTCGTTCAGGTTGGCCAGCCAGGCCTCGTTCAGCCTCAATCCGAAGAAGCCCGGACCGCTGAACGCATAGGGCTGGAAGATACGGAAGATCAGGAGACTGACGAAACCGGCCAGGACCAGGCATCCCAGAATCTCCTGATATCTCTCTTGCAGCTTGTAGGATCCCAACCTGGAATAGCGGATCACAAATGCAGCGGGAAGCAGCAGCGCCAGCGGAGCAGCATTCACCTTGGAGGCGACCGCCATACCCAATGCAACCCCAAAGCCAATGCTCAGCAGGAGCACCGGCTTCGAAGCGGTCGCCGTCCACAAGCTGGAAAGCAAGGCCTGGGGACTTTCGGTCACAGGACTGGAAGTAATCCCCAAAAGAGGAGAATAACTTCTTTCGGTTTCTCGCGTCAATTCCCGGGGCGCTGGATCGTATGCTACGCGGACCGCAAAATAGATCGTCAGCGTGGCGAAGAAAGTGGAGAAGGAATCCATCGTAAAGAAATGCGCATGCTGGATCTGGAGCACGGCAAAAGCGGAAAGCGTGGCTGCGATCAATCCAACCCGCCGGTCGTAGACTCGCCTGCCAATCAGGTAAACCAGCAGCACAGTCAGCAAATCTGCCGTTGCAGATAAAGCCCGCCCGACATTCGTCATCTCATTCCAGCCAGTGTGCCCGTAAATCCACTCGACGGCGTAGCGCGCCAGGAACATTGGCAGAGTGCCGTAAACGTAGAAACCATGCCCTCGGTTGTGGGGATTCAGACTCGAATTGGCAGTGTCCCAGTACTCTGCTAGGCTGTTTACCGGGGAAATGTCAACCCCGACCCAAACAAGGAAGCGTTCATCCGGGTGCAGGAACTTGTATTCTCCCCAGAACAATCCCCGAAAACGCAGGAAAGCACCTGCCAGGAGGACTAGGAGAAGCAGGAGATCAAAAATCAGGCCAGCTCTTGACTTCTTCGATTCGATTTTGACGGATTCTGACATTAAACGGATACTCGAATACCTAAAGAGTCTGTTTTGTATTTCTGAATTCAAGGCTTGAGCCGGTTTGCCGCACGGTTCACTCGGACCTGAACCTGCCAAAGGTGGGAGGTTGTGCGAAGCTCAAATCCAGATTTACAGGTGAGGGATTAACCACTCCCAGTGTTATCAGGAAATACGAAATACAGATAAAAATCTTTGTTTTCGAACTGAGAATCAAATAATTTCAAGTAGCCATCCGGATACAGAAGCTCCAAGTCGTTGAGCGAAGCTGTGTCATCGAACTTGACGACGAATAATTTCGGGCCAGGTGATTCCAGGGTGGAGGGGAAGTTCTCCGGCCAAAGCGCGAAATCCCGAGTTGGGAAACCAGCATTGATGCCAACCAATCTTGTGTCGACCCAGTGCGGAAAAGCGACAACGTAGGCGTTGTCCGCACTACCAGCAATCTCTGCAAAATCTCGTATTACCTGGCCGATCTCCGTCGTGTTCCAGGAGGCCAAGGTATAACTGCGCTGGTACTGCCGGAATACCAGGTCGTAATTCTGGAAGGCTGACCAGAGCAACAGGAATATACCTGCCGTCCAGGCCAGACGATTACCAGCGAGCGAACTTACCCGGTCCTGTATCCCCCGGAGGAAGCCATCGAGAGTCAATCCAATGATGACGAAAACCGGGACCATCGCTCCAGCCGTCCGATTTAGAGCGGGGTTCTCGGAGGGGAAAGCCAGGGATAATATCGAGGGTAGCATGAGCATTGGAATGGTGAGAAGCAGGAAAAGGTCGACCCAGCTCCTTCGGAGTAAGTAACGCAGAAAAATAGCCGCTGCCCCCAAATAGAAAAAAGCCGCGGAGACGACGTCCAGAGCAGGCCGGTTTGGGATGGAGACCGGCCAGATCTCGCCGTTGTTCCAGGCAAACATGGTCAATGCCCGAATCAAGTTCTGCAGGAAGATCAAGGCCGCAGGTCCGGGTAGAGGACGTTCCAATTCTCCCAGGCGAGTGAATGCCCGGTAGTTGAACAGCTCTGGATTCTCGATCCAGAAACGGAGCAGCGGCAGGAAGACGAGGAGGGCGACCAATACCAGGAGGCTCAGGTAAAGGATCGTCCGCCTGCGGACCTGGCGTGATTCAGAGTGTAGCAGATAGAGCCCGCCAGCCAGGAGCACGATGACCGGCATAATCCTGAAAGGGGTATAACCGTGCAGGCCCAATCCCAGAGACAGACCGGCCAGCAGGAAGTCGTTTCGGCTCCCGCGCCGGAGTCCGCGGATCAAGAAATACAGGGTTGGAGCGACGAATAAGGGATACAGCGTGAACCGGAGGGCAATCCGGGTGATCACGTTCGGCCAGTATGCGATCCCTGCAAAAGCGGCTGCCAGAATGCCCGCGCGGGGACTGCCCAGCTCCTTGCCCAACAGGTAGATAAACGGCAAAGTCGCCAACCCTGCCAGGGTGGTTCCGATCTTCATGCTGGTAAATGAGATCCCAGTGCCGAAGATTTTTATCACCGCTGCTGTGAGGTACATTTGGAAAGCTTCACGCCCGGTGTTGCGCGGAAAGAATATCAGCGTTTCACCATGAAGCACATCCCAGATATCCATTAACTTCTCGGCGTGGTCGCCAACCATCTCTGGCGGCACATCGCTGAGTCTGAATACCCGGAAAAATACAACCAACGCCCCAACCGCGAAGAGGACCATTGACGAGCGAGAGAATCCAATGCTCCAGGTATTCTTAATGAGCCAATCCTGCACGAGCTGGACCCGCGGCCGTGCAGCCGGTACCGACTTCCAGAGAGCCAGGCAAATGAAGAGGACAGCTGCACTCCACAGGAGGAGATTTAGATGGGTGAACCGGTTGCCGCCCAGTGTTAGAAAGGCAAGCATGGCTGCGACTGCTCCGACCCAGAGAAATCCCCGATTGACTGAAAGGTCATCCGTCTCGCTGGCCACTCCTCTGAGATCCGGGATGTTCCATTCGCCACGCAGGATCGACCATACTCCCCATGTTGCCGCGATTAGATATAAAGTCAGGCCTGCGCCCCAGCTCCGGTCTGGTCCGGGTTCGAGTGAGAGCTGCGCGATCAGTGCGACCAGGACCGCGATCGTTCCCCTCCAGGGAAATGCGACAATTCTGACCCTCCCACTTGCTTCAGGGATCGCTTCGAGTTCTTCTCCTCCAGCAGAAAAAGCCGGAGATGGCTGGGGTTCCAGGATTTCGACAGACTGGATCTCGTCCGCAACGGTCTCTATGTGGAGCGGTGGGATGGGTGGTGGTGCCCCCCGCCAGGGTGTTAACAGCGCTTTGACAAAATCCAATACGGTTGGCTCGTTGGTCATGCTTTGTCCGCCAGAATGATCAGGCTTTCACCCATGCGAATTGGAATGATACTCCAACCCAAAATGGCTTGCAAGCCTCCCGGCGCGCCGAAGATCAGCTTCTGGAGCTGCCTTGGCAGCCAGGGGACGTATGGAGCATCCCAAAGCCCATCGGAGAACACTCGTTTGGGTTGCAAGTTATTTTGAGCCAGCATCCCCAACCATTCCGCGGGCGTCTTTAAGCTTATGTGCGTGGGGTCTTTGAATCCGATCCAGTGCTCTTTCTTGATCCGGCGGGCTGGTGAATCCAGATTGGGGGTCGAGAGCAGGAATAACCCCCTGGGGCTGAGCACCCTGGCGATTTCGGCGATCGCTTTCTCCGGTTCAGGGACGTGCTCCAGAACGTGTTTGGCAATGACGATCTGGAAACATCTGTCAGGGATCGCACTTAGATCCTGTGCCGGGAGGAGCAGGAAATAACCCTGCGGCACATTAATCCTCGCCTGCCGCAGGGCAAATAAATTCACGTCTGCCCCGTACACCGCGTACTTATCTGCAAGCCAGCCCAGTAAATGCCCCAGACCGCAGCCGACTTCCAACACGCGCCCGCGTTCAGGTCCAAACCGGCGGCACAACAGCGCATAATAGCGGTTGGACCACCAATACTGACTGAATCGTTTGAAGGATACCTGCGCATACGGACCGGACTTGAAATAATCCTCGTCGAAACTAGGGATGGCTGCCGGGTTTTCCATATCTTGATTCTAACCTGGGAACCGGGATTGTATCGACCTGGATGCAGAATCCTAATCTTCGATTAAGCGCCGGAAAACCTCTTCGTATTCGGCGGCAATCGTATCTGGAGAATAGCGCGTTTTTATCTCCGCCGGATCCTTTACGAACCCGTTCGGCCTGTCGAGCACTTCGATCAGGGCGGAGGCTAAAGCGCGCGCATCCTGCGGCGGGACGATCTTCCCCATCCCGGTTGTTTTCACTGCCTGCCTGACCCCGGGCAAATCGCTGGCGATGACCGGTGTTCCACAGGACATCGACTCGATTTGGACCATCCCAAAGGACTCGGTGCTGTTGATGCTCGGAAGCACCGTCACCTCCGTGGTATGGAAAAATACTGCCCACTCGTCTGGAGGCAGGATGCCCAGGAAAAGCCAGTGCTTACCTAATTCCTCAATGAAAGGAGCAAGCTTCTGGGCGTAAGTTTCTTCTCCCAGCACGCCTTTGTGTTGCCCGGCGAACAGGATGCGGGCGTTAGGGTGCCGCTCGAGCACCCGCGGGAGAGCCTGAACCAGGTACTCGACCCCTTTCTCCGTCGCGAGGCGGGCTGCCATCCCGATCATCCGATCCTCCGGAGCCAGTCCATATTTCTCCCGGAATTTCGCGATATCCTCCGGGCTCACTGCTTCAAGCTCTATTGGAGGAGGGATAGCTCTGATCTTCGAAAGATACCGTCTGAGAAATGGAGAGGCCTGAGCGTAATCTTCCGTGTTCGTGACGATCACATCCGCCAGCCTGGCGGAGATGTGGTTTGTCACATGGGACACCTGGTTTGCCAGGTAATGCACGAACCCCCTCGGCATCTGGAGATCGCAATGGTAGGTCAACACGAACGGTTTTCGGTGGAGCTGGCTGAGGATGGCGATGACAGCAGCATCGGGCTGGGGCACATGGGCGTTTACCACTTCGGCCTGTTGGATGAGCTTCCAGGCCCAAAGGGGTAAGGTCGGCATGACGACCCCTTTACTGACGTGGAACATCACCCACGGGCGATAAATTGTCACTCCATTAAGCTTCTCTCGAACAGGGAGGTCCTGCCTGTAGCGCGATGTCAGGATAGAGACATCATGCCCTCGCCTGGCAAGCGCCCGTGCCAGCCTTTCCGTGTATATCGTCAATCCAGAGTAATGCGGCCTGTAGTACATCAGGGATATGAGTATCCGCATACTAGGGATCCCTCCAGAGGTGCACGGTCTTCAACCTTCTGTAAACGCCAGACAGCGTCTGCCCGTCTCTGAACAAGGCGATCCCGCCGATCAACCCCGTTGATGTGATGTGGATCAGATGGGCAGTAATTGCGATCGCCAAAGCCTTAGAAGTCGGCACACCCAACACAGCCAGCGCGCCAACCATGGCCGCTTCGTAAACCCCCAGGCTGGCCGGAGCGGAGGGGACTGCGATCCCCAGGGATACCACCCCCAATGCGAACCCTGTCCACCAGAACGGCGCTGGTACTCCAAAACTCAGGATCAGCAGGTGAATCTCGATAGCGCCGAAGGACCAGCTCAGCAGGTTTAAACCCAGGCTGAGCAGGAATCGGTCCATTCGGGTCAATACTTCCAGCCCTGCGATAAGTGAATCCAGCCAGGGGAGGATTCGCCTCTGGTAGAACTGGTGAGAAGCCCCCCTTCGCCCTAACCAGGTCTGAATTCGCTCCCGGGAGCGTGCGAGGAGGAACATGAGGATCAACCCCAATCCAACACCTCCGGCGACGATGAAGGCCACAGCCTGGTTTGTTCCCACATTCAAGACCAGCGGCAAGGTCGCAAGCAGGAGCAGCGCCGCGATCGCCAGGTCATATGCTCGTTCGATCACGATGGTCGAGAGCACAAAGAAGGCGCTCAAACCGGCTCTCTGGCTCAACAGGAGCACCCGACCCAGCTCACCCAATCGCAGGGGGAAGAGGTTGTTGATTAAATAACCTTCGTTCAATTTTAAAAATGTCTGGGATAGCGATGCCCGGTTCAGGAGCAAGGTCTTCCAGGTCAAGCTGCGAAAAAAAACCCCTGCCAGGTAGCAAAAGATCGCGGGGATCAGCCAGGTGATCTCGACCGCTGCGATTGCCCTGGCTACTTCACTCCAGTCAGCCAGCCGTACCAGGAGGAAGATCGCAGCCAGGCTGAGCGCCAGTCCGGGAAGCCAGCGCCCCACCTCGCCTGCTTTCGTCCGTAGTGCTGTCGTCAATTCTCCTCCAGACGGAGGACGGCAAGAAAAGCTTCTTGGGGGATCTCAACGCTCCCGACCATCTTCATCCTTTTCTTCCCCCGCTTCTGCTTCTCAAGCAGCTTTTTCTTTCTGGTGACGTCTCCTCCGTAGCACTTGGCTAACACATCTTTACGCAGTGCTTTGACGTTTGCTCTTGAAATCACCCTCCCGGCGGCATAAGCCTGGATCGGTACGACGAACAGCTGGCGGGGGATCAGATCCTTCAGCTTCGAAATCACCGCTTGCCCTTTGTGGTAGGCGTCCTCTCGATGGATGATGGTCGCCAGAGCATCAACTGGCTCATTATTGACCAGGATCTCGAGCCTGACCAGATCTTCTGGCCGGTATTCCAGGAATTGATAGTCCATAGACGCATACCCCCGCGTCCTGGATTTGAGCTGGTCGAAGAAATCGACCAGGATTTCAGCGAGTGGAATTTCAAAAATCAACTGTACCCGGTTTGAGGTCGGATATTCTTGTTCGATAAAAATTCCGCGCCGCTTCCGCACCAGGTCCATCACGGTGCCGTAAAACTCGGTCGGCGTGAAGATCTCGAGCCGCATCCAGGGTTCCCGGATCTCTGCGATCGTGTCTTCCTCCGGGAGATCCGCTGGCGAGTCGATCCGCGTGACCGATCCGTCTTTCAACATCACTTCGTATTCTACGGAAGGCGAGGTGACGATGATATCCAGGTTGTACTCTCGCTCCAGCCGCTCCTGAATGATCTCCATGTGGAACATGCCCAGGAAACCGCAGCGAAATCCGAAGTTCAGCGCCTGGGAGGTCTCTGGCTGGAACACAAGTGAGGCGTCGTTCAGCTGCAACTTCTCCAGTGCGTCTTTTAAGTCCGCGTAATCTTCTCCTTCGACCGGATATATTCCGGCGAAAACCATCGGCTTTACTTTCTGATAACCGGGGAGTGGCTCCCCGGCTGGTCTGGAAGCATAGGTCAATGTGTCCCCAACCCGGCACTCGCGCACCGTCTTCAAACCGGTTGCGACGTAACCTACCTCGCCAGCAGAAAGCTGCTTCACTGGCGTAAATTGCGGGCTGAATATGCCGACCTCGATGGGCTTGAACTCAACCCCGCTTGCCATACCGCGCAGGGTTTCCCCCAGAACGATGGACCCGTCGACCAGCCGGATGTATGCGACAACGCCCTTAAATGGATCGTAATGCGAATCGAAGATCAATGCTCGCAGCGGAGACCCGTCATCCCCCTTTGGCGGTGGGACTCGTCGGATGACCGCTTCCAGGACTTCTCCGACGTTCACACCGCTCTTAGCAGAGATCCGCAGAATCTGGTCGGGTGAAATACCAAGCAGGTTGTGGAGCTCCTCTGCCACTTCGTCTGGCCGCGCGGCTGGAAGGTCGATCTTATTGATGACGGGAATTATCTCCAGGTCGGAATCCAATGCCAGGTACAGATTCGCTAATGTCTGGGCTTCCACCCCCTGACTTGCGTCGACCACCAGGATTGCCCCCTCACAGGCTGCCAGAGCTCGCGAAACTTCATAGCCGAAATCCACGTGTCCCGGCGTATCGATCAGGTTCAATTCGTACTCCAGACCATTGCGCGCCGTGTAATTCATCCTCACTGCAGAGGCTTTGATCGTGACGCCCTTTTCGCGCTCCAGGTCCATGCTATCCAGTACCTGCTCAGTCATCTCTCGATCCGGGATCGTACCAGTCAGCTGTAGCATGCGGTCAGCCAGGGTGGATTTCCCATGATCGATGTGGGCGATGATGCAAAAGTTTCTGATTCTCTTCATCGTAATCGGGCTGAAGTATACACGATTTTACCCCCTCGCCTCTCCCCACCATCACCCGTGAGAGAGCGCCGGGATGCTTCTCGACCAGGTCCGACTCTGAAGTCGGTCAGCTCGCCGGGGCAAATTGACCGGATGTATCCGGGGATATCACCATTTCGATCAGATCCGGCAGGTCATCCCTCTCCTGCCCGGGATAAACCAAATTGACAAGAAATTCCACGTTCCCTTTAGGACCCAGGAGGGGCGACCGGATCATTCCTCTGACTCCGAATCCCTCCGCCTGGCTATGATCAAGCACTTCCGACAGTACCCGCCGGTGGACTTCAGCATCGCGGATCACCCCTTCCCCCCTGTCAACTTCATTCTTTCCTGCCTCGAACTGAGGTTTCACGAGCAGGATTGCTGCTCCCCCTCGTCTGCCATACCATCTTTTAATCACGGTGAGAAGGATCTTAACCGAGATGAAGGATGCATCAACCGTGATCAGGTCGGGTTCTTCTGGCAGGCGGTCCAGGTGGCGGGCATTGACGCCCTCCATGACGATCACACGGGGGTCCTGGCGCAGTTTCCAATGCAGGATGCCTTTTCCGACGTCGATCGCGATGACCTTTCGGGCGCCATTTTGGAGCAGGCAATCCGTGAATCCCCCGGTAGAGGCGCCGAGGTCTGCGCAGATCATCCCGGCTACGCGGAATTGGAACGCCTCGAGCGCAGCCTGGAGCTTCTCACCCCCTCTCGAAACGAAGCGCGGCTCCTCCAGGAGTTCGATGGCTGCCCCTGGCCGGTATTGGCTGGAAGGCTTCAGCGCCACCTGGCCTTCGACCCGGACACGGCCGGCCATGATCAACCGCTGCGCCTGCGCCCGGCTTTCAGCGAGTCCTCTCTCGACGAGCAAGATATCGATTCGCTGTTTTTTCACCTTATTCCGCGTTTGCTTTCCTGGCCGCCAGGGCGAGGAAAACGTCTTCGAGAGTAGGTTCAACTGCTTCCACACTGGCGTTTCGGATACCCGCCTCCTCCAGATGCCGCAAAAGTGTATCCGCCTGGACATCCGCTGGTGTGATCGCCCGCAGATGGTCTTCAGCCAGCCCGGCTCGCAGAACACAACGGCAGGTTTCCAGCACGTCCAGGGCAGCCAGCAGCGGAGCGACATCTCTCGGAGCTTCGAGGACCGCCTCTTCCTGTCGAGTTTCCCCTCTTGGGCTACTCGCCTCAGACTCGTCCACGAACACATCCCAGGCGATCCCTGGCAAAGTGTTCGCTTTCAACCCAGATGGCGTATCCATCGCCAGAAGTTTACCATCTTGCATGATCCCCACCCTCCCGCAATATTCAGCCTCGTCCATGTAGTGGGTCGTGACCATGGCTGTCACGCCGCCGCCCACCAGAGAATAAATCAGATCCCAAAACTCCCGCCGCGCCGTGGGGTCGACCCCGCTGGTTGGCTCGTCCAGGAAAAGCAGCCGCGGCTGGTGGACGATAGCTACACCGATGGCCAGCCGCTGTCGCCAGCCTGCCGAGAGATCACTCACCCGCTCGCCGCGGAGGTGGAGGAGTCCCACCTGCTCGAGTACCTCTGCGATGCGCTTTTTAGATCTCTCACCGTAGACTCCCGCGTAGAACGCCAGGTTCTCCCCAACCGTCAATTCGTGATAAAGGGCAAACTTTTGGGACATGTAGCCGGACCGGGCGCGAATCTCCTCGGCCTGACGCACAACGTCGTACCCCATTACCTTTGCCTCCCCTTCGCTCGGGATCAGCAGGCCCAGCAGCATCCGGATCGTCGTCGTTTTTCCGGAACCGTTTGGCCCTAGATAGCCCACAACCTCCCCAACATTTATCGTGAAGGATACGTGGTCCACGGCGGTGAATTCCCCGAAGCGCCGTGTCAGCCCTCGCGCAACGATGATTTCCTTGTCCATTTCCTGTCCTGTTTCACGATACGACAAACTGATGCTGCGGGCCTTACGCCCGCCAGGTTAATCATCAACCAAAGAGCGTTCAACTAATTCTCCACAAGTGAAATGAAGACATCCTCAAGGAGCGGAGAAATTGGACGGAGGTAGGCGATCTCCACACCCTGCCTGGCTGCCTCTCCCTGAATACGGGCTTCGAGTTCTTCTCTTCTTCTCGGTGCAACCCTCAGGTGGAGGCGGTCGCCGAACATCTGGACGTCTTCGATTCCTTCCATATTCTCCGCAATTCTGCGCAGAGACAGCAAATTATGGCCGCGCAATTCGAGGATCGATCCTGCCAGGCGGTCGCGCAGCTCTGCAGGTCGCCCCTCGACCAGCAGCCTGCCGTTGCGCATGAAGCCCACTCGGGTGCAACGCGCTGCCTCATCCATGTAAGGAGTGGTGACCAAGACCGCCACTCCCCTGCCTCCCTGCTGCTCTCCCACGAGCCGGAGAATCAGCTGCCAGAAGTCCTGCCGGGTCACAGGATCGACGCCCGTCGTCGGCTCGTCAAGCAGCAGCACACGCGGCTGATGGACCAGCGCAGCCGCAAGGGCGAGCTTCTGTTTCATCCCGCCGGAGAGGTAGCCAGCCAGCCGGCTGGTGAATTTTTCCAGACCGACAAATTTCAGGATCTCCAGGCATCCCGGTCCCCAGGTTCGCCACGCCAGGCCGCGCGCCTCTGCCAGGAAGCGCAGGTTTTCCACCACTGTCAGATCTTCGTACAACGAGAAGCGCTGCGGCAGGTAGCCGATCTGGGCGCGGGCGAGGTCAGCCTGGCGGGAAAGATCAAAGCCGCAGATGCGGACGCTGGCGTCTCCCTTTTCGCCGCCATGGTCGGGGTCCAGCGCGCCGCACAAGAGCCTCAGCGTTGTGGTCTTCCCTGCGCCGTCCGGCCCTACCAGCCCGTAGATCTCCCCCGCCGCAATGTCCAGGCTCAGCCCATCTACTGCCTTCGTCCCCCAAAACGACTTGAACAGATTCTTAGCCTCGATCAAGATGCCCAAATCCTCCTCACTGCGCTCACTTCCAACCTTCCAACATTCAAACGCCTTGACACCTCACCCTTCGAACGTGACATCCGCGGGCATACCCGGCTTCAACTTGCCCTCCGGGTCCGCTACCGCCAGTTCGACCGCGAACACCGTCGTACGCCGTCCCTCGACAGTCTGCACATTGCGCGGGGTAAACTCCGCTTTATCGGCTATGCGCAGCACGGTGGCTTCGAACTTTTCCCCGGGAAACGAATCCACCTCCACCACAGCCCTCTCCCCTGTTTCAATTTGACCATACCTGTCTTCTGGAATGTAAACGGTTATCGTCAGTTCATCCATCTTGAGTAACATCAGCAGTGGCGCCCCGGCAATCAACACCTCGCCCGGTTCCGCGGCGCGGACCAGGATGACCCCATCCGCCGGCGCGGCGATTACAGTTTTCTCTTCCTGCACCGCGAGAGCCTCCAGGGCTTGCTCTGCCTGGTCGACATGGGCCAGGGCAGCAGCCAGTTCTTCCGCCGGGGTCCCTGCCCTGGCTGCCACCAGCCTGGATTCGGCAACTTTCACACGCGCCTCCGCCAGAGCCAGCGCGTCTGGATCAACTCCCCCTTCCAGGTTTTCATACTGCCTTCTTGCATCCGCGAGTTTTGCCTCCGCCAGGGCTACATCCGCCTCCGCCAGTGCCACAACGTAGCGGTTTGATTCACCGACCAGACTGTTGTACCTGTAGACCATCGAATCATACGCCTGCTGGGCGGCAGCCAGCTTTGCCAGGAATGTCGCCCGCCTCAGGTTGTCCTCGTCCTTCTTCTCATAGGGTGCAAAGTCCTCCTGGGCTTTTTCGAGCCTGTCTCGAGCCATGACGACAGCAGCCCACGCAGCGTCAACGTCATCCGGATCGGCCTCGCCTCGGACGGCATCCAGGTGCTGGCGGGCATCGTCCAGGACCTTCTCGGCGGCGGCGATAGACTGCAGAAGCTGGGCTTCGGTCAGCCTGCTGCTCTCCTGGAGATCCTTCAGCGCCTGCCTGGCATCGATCAGTTCGAGCTCTGCGGCTGCGATGGCGAGCTGCCGCTGTTCTTCGGTCGATCCGCGGGAAACCAGGGCGTAATTCGCCTGGGCAGCCTCGAGCGATGCCTTCGCCTGCGCGAGCTGCGCCTGGAGCAGGGCGTCGTCGAAGCGCACGAGCACCTGCCCGGCATGGACGGAGTCTCCCTCCTTGACAAGGACCTCGAGCACACGGCCTCCCACTTCCGATGCGATCTCGATCTGGGTGCCCTCGATCGTCCCGGAGGCGGTCAGGACACCAGTTTCCGCCTCTGCCCTTGTCTGGCTGAAATACCAGGCGGCTCCGCCGACGATGGCGAATGCCAGAATAAGTGGAGCGATCATTCTCGGTTTAGTATGCATTGGACACGCCTCTCTGTTTATTAATCGAGTCTCTTGCGGAACCGCAACACCGCAGCGGTCATGATGGCGGATCCGAATATCGATAGCGCCAGGATTTCACCAGCCAGCGTTTCTGCGCCGACGCCTTTCAACAGGAGCGATCGGATGATCACCAGGTAGTAACGGAGCGGTATCAGGTAAGACAACCATTGCAGGATCCGCGGCATCGCCTCGATGGGGAAGAAGAAGCCCGAGAGAAAAATGCCCGGGAGCAGCGTCATGAAAACCGTGAGGGTGGCTTCTTGCTGGGTCTTCGCGACCGTGGAAACGAGCAGGCCAATGCCAAGGCTGGAGGCCAGGAACAGTCCAGAGAGCAGCATGAGCAGCCCCAGGTCGCCACGGATTGGGAGTTTGAACCAGAGCGCTCCGATCAGCAAAACCTCCGTGGTGTTGAAGAACGCCAGGATCACATAAGGAAGCAGCTTCCCAACCACCAACTCCCAGGAGCGGATGGGCGTGACGATCAGCTGTTCGATCGTGCCGCGCTCTCGTTCTCGGACGATGGCAGTCGCCGTCAGGATCGAAGTGATCGCATAGAGGATCATCCCAATCACGCCCGGGATCATAAAATACGCGCTGACCATGTCCGGGTTGTACCAGACCTGCGTGCGCACATCGATGGGCATCTGCATGGCGATGGGAAGACCGCGCTGTGCGAGCCTGTCGGCGAGGATGCGTGTGGCGTGATGTTGACCGATCGATTGCGCAGCGTTTAATGCAGTCGACGCGACCGTCGGGTCGCTGCCGTCCAGGATTACGGCCACTTCCGCAATGCTTCCACTCTTCAGGCGAGCGCTGTAATCTGGTGGGATCACCAGCCCGACTCGAGCGCTGCCGCTGTCTATCAGCTCTCTGATCTCCCGTTCCGAACCGACTTCGAAATCCAGTGAAAAATAATCGGCGGCGCGGTATGCTTCGAGGAGCGCCCTGGATTCAGGTCCCGGGTCCTGGTTGAACACCGCCAGGGGTACATTGCGAATGTCGTTAGTGGCGGCGTAGCCTAACAGGAAGAGCTGTACCAGCGGGAGGATCAGCACCAGCACCAGCGTGCGTGGGTCTCGGGAAATCTGGATGAATTCCTTGCGGATCAATGAGTACAGGCGTGAAAGGCTCATCAGGCGATCACTCCATGTAGGTAGATGTCCACGAAATGGTCCAAGGCGTTTTCGTGCCACTCCGGGGGAAGCTGTTCGGCGATCAGGATCTCCGTGATCACATAAGAGAAAAATAACCCGATAAATGATCTGACCAGGATCGGAACGGGGATCGGCCGGAGCTGACCCTGCAGGCGGGCAAATCGTCCGGCGAACTTGAGGACTTCGGGGAAAGCGAGGTTGAAGATCTCAGGTAGATGGATGGACTTGAATTCGACGAGTTCGATGAACATTAGATTTAGGAAATCCTTGCGGCCCTCGAGAGTCCCGACAAAGCGCTTTGCCGCGTCTATCAGAACCTCTTCCATCGTGTCGCCCTTTGCCTGTAATAATGCTGGAATGATGTCAAAGAATGGATGGTGCTCCAGGAGCACCGCGCGAAAGATGTCTTCCTTGCTCGAGAAATGGTTGTAAATCCCCCCCAGTGCGATGCCCGCGGATTCGGCGATCTGGCGCATCGAAGTGCCGTGATACCCCCGCTCGAGAAAGAGCCTGAAAGCCCCCTCGATGATCTCAGACTGTGTGCGTCCACCTCGGGATGTCGCGATGTCACTCATGACCGCTGCTCAATATGAACGAACGTTCGTACGTATTATAACGCAGAGTCTGGCGGCCGTCAAGAAAAAACCCGGCTTCGCAGCAAAGCCGGGTTAAATATCTCCACAAGATTTACTCACAAGGGTCTGGGAACCCTTAATTTATTTTTATAAATCTCAAGCAGGCCGTATCCATAGTTCGTCTGTCTTTGCCGCCATGATGAAGTCGTTCAGGTGCAGGCCCTTAATCACATGCGTCCACCAGCTCACCGTCACCCTCCCCCATTCCGTCGTGATCAAAGGATGGTGGTCCTGCTCCTCGGCGATCCCTCCCACCCGGTTTGTGAATGCCAGCGCCTCTTTGAAATCCTTGAACTTGTACTGCTTAGCCAGCCGCGGGATGCCGTCTTTTTCGACGACCGACCACCCCGAGAGCTGTTCGAGGTATGTGTTCATCTCCTCTTCCGAAAGAGGGGTTTCTTCCCTCCGGATTCGGGAGCAATGCATCGTCTTGAGATCCTTAAGTTCCATCAATACCCTCGCAAAAATGCCGCTAATATGACCCGACTTCACTCCTTCAATGTGGCGATCTGGCGCAGAAGGCCCAGCACGGTTACGCCGAGGCGGATACCCTCCCCTGAAGAAATTTTCAGCCCCCCGCCGTCCTTTTCCAGGTTCCGGAGGAGCAGGAACGCCCCTGCCAGTCCGACAACCGCGCCGATCGCTGCCCCCAGGACCAGGACTTTGGTCCGCGCTTCAGCGACTGATCCATCTCCTTTTGGGTTACTGACCATCGAACTTCTCCTTTCTTGCTATTTCATCCTGAAAGCTCGTCCAAGAGCTCTCACCCCTTCCGCCGCGCTCCGGATGCGGAGGACCGGCTCGACCGACTTGTTTGAGACCAGCTTGATGCGGCGGTTCACCCTGTGGAAAAAATCCTGCGCCCGGAACATGTAATAGGGAAGAACCTTTAACCCCTGCCGGACCGTAAAAATCGACGCGCCCGCGAACAGGATGAAAAACAGTCCAAAGACCATCAGGATCATGATCATGTAGATCAGGGCAGTCGCAGAATATCTGGAGGCCTGCCCGGCGGGAGCGGCAATCACGAAAACTGCGCCGGTCAGGACCAGGAGCAGGAAGACGAGCAGGGGGAAATAGATCTGCCAGAAGGCCTGCCGGCGGTGAGATTCGTGCGTGTATGGATTTCTCTGCCGATAATGAGGTTGAAGGTTTTTAGCAGCCATCCGGTATATTTTAACATAGAGTGCCTGCCGTCTGGCTGGACTTGTTGCCGCAGGCACGAGAGAACTTACGGATCATGATCGTCCCTTGAGATCGTTGACCTTGAGCTATCACCTGGGAGAAAATCCAGGCAGAGAGATGAGCGCTATCTTTTTCCCTGAAGGCGAGTACCGGCTTCACCCTGACCGTCGACGAGAACACCATGAGTTGATCGACCGCCAGGTCAATGTAGTCGGCGGGCTTCTTCCTATGCTCCGATGGGCAGAGGTCAAGGCTGGGCTGCGTGTGGCACTGGTGGAGATGCTGCGTGCCCGGGTCGTTGGCGAACTCACGGAAGCGGACGTCATCGCTATCTTGCTTGAAGGAATCAGGCAACCCGGAGAGGGCGGCCGCCTCCTACTGGCCGGAAGGTCAGTCCTGATCGGCCGGCTGCTGTACCCCCTCTTCCGGCAGTAACACACGTAACCTACCACCACAGTGGTTCACTCAATTGACTTTTCCCCCCTCCTGCTATAAACTAGATTCATGCTCGCCCGGGTGTATTCCTGCGCTTTGATCGGCCTGGAAGGGGTGGTCGTTGAAGTCGAAGTCGACACCGGCGATGGCCTCCCCTGCATCATCATCGTCGGCCTCCCCGACGCCGCAGTCCAGGAAAGTCGCGAGCGAGTCCAGATGGCGATCAAGAATGCTGACCTCTATTTCCCACGCATGAGAGTCACGGTTAACCTGGCTCCTGCTTCCGTGCGGAAAGAAGGCCCCGCCTACGACCTGCCGATCGCCCTGGGGGTGCTGATCGCCACGAAGCAGTTGCCGCCTGCATGCCTGGAGGAGTCGCTGGTCGTGGGCGAGCTTTCCCTCGATGGAGGCGTCCGACACGTGCGCGGCGTGCTCCCGATGGCTGCCGTGGCGCGGGGCGAGGGCTTCCGCCGCATCTTCGTCCCGGAAGTCGATGCCAGTGAGGCCGCCCTGATCCCCGACCTGGAGGTGATCCCTGTCCCCTCCATCGCCGCCCTGAAAGCTCACCTCGCCGGAATCCAGCGCATCTCCCCCCAACCTCACACTACCCCAGAGGACCGCCAGGCCTGTGCACAGGTGGATTTCCGTGACATCAAGGGCCAGGAGCACGTCAAGCGCGCGCTCGAGGTCGCCGCAGCGGGCGGGCACAACGTGCTGATGATAGGCCCTCCAGGAGCCGGAAAAACCCTGATAGCCCGCGCCCTTCCGGCCATTCTGCCGCGTATGACCGTTGAGGAAGCCCTCGATGTCACGCGCATCTACTCCGTCGCCGACCAGCTGCCGCCGGATGTGCCGCTGGTCCGGACCCGCCCGTTCCGTGCGCCGCACCACACGATCTCGCACGCTGGCCTGGTAGGCGGCGGGAACTGGCCCCATCCTGGGGAGATCTCCCTTGCGCACCGCGGCGTCCTGTTCCTCGACGAATTCCCCGAGTTCGGGCCGCGGGTCCTCGAGGTCATGCGCCAGCCGATCGAGGACAAGGTGGTCACCATCAGCCGCGCCCAGGGTTCCTTGACCTTCCCAGCGAACTTCCAGCTGGTCGCCGCCATGAATCCGTGTCCCTGCGGATACTTCGGCGATCCCCAGAAACCCTGCACCTGCACTTCCACCACCGTCACACGCTACCAGCGCCGGATATCCGGCCCGATGCTCGACCGCATCGACATCCACGTCGAGGTCCCACGCGTGGATTATGAGAAGCTGAGCGATGACCGTCTCGGCGAGCCTTCCTCGGCAGTCCAGGCCCGGGTAGAGGCTGCCCGCGAAGTCCAGCGCCGGCGGTTCGGAGGGGCAGCGGAGCTCTCCGGCGTCACATGCAACGCTGATATGCACCCGGCGGAAGTCAGGCGGTTCTGCCAGCTGGATGAAACTGACCGGGCGTTGATGCGCACGGCGATGAACCAGCTGCAGCTCTCCGCCCGCGCTTACCACCGCGTGCTCAAGCTGGCGCGCACCATCGCCGATTTGGCTGGATGTGAAAATATTGGTCCCCAGCATCTGGCGGAGGCGCT
>CAYQDF010000064.1:1086-17678 GCA_964416175.1 uncultured Anaerolineaceae bacterium | reverse complement strand
ACGCTACCGGGCGCGCTTCTACTTCGACCCCAACTCGATCCCTATGGCGAATGGCAACTCCCATTACATTCTTTATGGCTACACCGGCGCGACCATTGTAGTGACCAGGGTCGAATTACGCAGGTCCAGCGGCACATACCAGATTCGGGCTGGGATCGTCAATGACGGGAGCACCTGGAAGAATACCAGCTCGTATATCATCACGGATGCACCCCATTTCATCGAGATCGACTGGAAGGCTTCCTCTGCATCAGGGGCTAATAACGGTTACCTCACCCTGTGGATCGATGGAATGCAAAAACAGAACCTGCCCAATATCGACAACGACACCCGGCGGATCGACCAGGTGCGGTTGGGCGCGGTGGCCGGGATCGATAGCGGAACCCGCGGGACTTACTACTTCGATGCGTTCGAATCTCGCAGGGAGACCTACATCGGCCCAGAGGATGGCGGAGCCACCCCTACACCGACCCCCACAGCCACCAAAACCGCTACCCCCACCGCGACGGCCACGTTCACTCCCACCCCAACCGGCGGGCCTACGTTCACACCCACCTGGTCGCCTACGCCGACGCCGAGCGCCACGTCTACTCCGACTTCGGAGGCCACATTCACTCCCACGCCCACAAACACCCCTACGCGGACGCCCACACCCACCCCAACCAACACTCCAACGACCTCCTCTGACCTGATCTTCGCAGATGGCTTCGAATCCGGGGATCTTTCCGCCTGGTCGTCCTGCGTGACGGATAGTGGCGACTTGATCGCCAGCAGTGCCGCGAAGATCGTGGGCAACTACGGTATGCAAATCTCCGTGAATGATAACAATTCAGCCTACTGTATCGACGAATCGCCAAATGGGGAGAAGAGCTACCGGGCGCGTTTTTACTTCGATCCAAATACCATATCGATGGTTAGCGGTGACGCGCACTATCTATTCTTTGGGATGAAGTCGCCCTCCCCGGTCGTCCTGCGCGTGGACATTCGCGGCTATACCGGAAATTATACGGTCAGGGCGGGGCTGGTCAATGACGGCACCACGTGGGCGTGGAGCAGCTGGACATCGATTTCAGACGCGCCGCATTCCATCGAATTCTACTGGAAAGCGGCGACTGGCCCGGGCACCAATGATGGTGGTCTGACGCTGTGGATTGATGGCGTCCAACAGGCGAACCTGACGGGTATTGACAACGACACGCGGCAGATCGATTTGATCCAGCTGGGCGCCGTTGGCGGGATCGATACCGGTACCCGTGGGACCTATTATTTTGACGATTTTGTTTCCACTCGAACGAGTTATATCGGGCCTTAATCGGCACAAACCAATTGGGCGTTTCAGTGGTTCCGGCGGGGCCAGGCAATTGAACCACTGAAACGCCAGGGGGATATTCTCCTTGAGGTTTGAAACAGAAGTTCTTTCAAGCCCGAGGAATCCAACCGAACTTTCAAGATTTCCTTTTGAAAAAATATATCTGCGCATCAACCGGGATATAATCTTTCTATCCGCATGGGTGATGTCTTTGTTGGAACTCTGAAGATGTTCCTGCAAAATTGAGTGTGTGAATAATTATGAAATTACAACATTGGTCGCATCCATGAGAGACTAACCGTGCCAGGATCAACGACCACGACTGTTTTCCTGCTCCGCTACGGGCACGTGGCGGCAGACGGCCTCACCCTGCTCAGGGTGCTGCTCAGCCTCGGGCTGGTCCTCCTGGGACTGCGGGGCAAAGCTGCGCTCTCCACGGTCGTGTGCGTCACGGTCCTTGCCTGGTTCACCGACCTGGTCGATGGGCGGCTCGCCAGCCGGTCCAACGACCCCCAGCGGCGCTCCTGGTTCGGGCGCCACGACGCCGAAGCGGACCTTTCCGTCGCGCTGGGCGTCTCTGCCTATCTGACCTTAAGCGGCTACCTGGCGACGTGGCTCGGGCTGAGCCTGATCGCCGCTGCCATCGCGCTCAGGCTGTCCTCTTCCTATAATCTCCCCTGGCTGGTCATTCCCATACCATACGCGACGCTGCTCGTGCTCGCCTTTCGGGACATATCGTTTTGGGGATACCTGATGCTGGGCTATCTCCTGATTCCTCTCGCCATCGGCCACCGCCGTCTGCGCGGGCAGTACCTCCGGGAGTTCTTCGCAGATGTCCAGAGAATTCTTGGAACCCGCAAAGACCTCGATCAGGATTTCTGACGGGGACAGTCGACAGCCAACACCATGCTGGTGACCTCCTGCGCCTTGCGGAGCTCCTGAACCGGCAGATAACACCGCAACAACCCAGGCTTGCGATGACCTCTAGTTGTTCACGACCGGCAAATAGAGCGGGTGATCTGGCATGGGGGTCGGGGTCAGGGTGGGGGTCTTCGTCGGCGTGGGGGTTGGTGTCTTTGTGGGCGTGCTGGTCTGGGTCGGCGTCGCAGTTGGGACGACGCTCCCGCATCCAGGGATCTTGAACACACCCACCCGTGTGCGCCACTGGTTCGCCGAATTCGCGCTGTAATACTCGTTGGTGTACCAGAAGGTGCAGTCGTCCTCGGGGTCGACCGCCATCGCCGAATAATCGCCCCACCGGTTCGAACCCGTCTGGGAGCCGGCGGGGGCAATCAGGACGGCCTCCGCCTGAAGCGACCCAAGCGGATCGGTGGCGAGCCGCGTGGCGTAGCGGATCTCCGGGTGGATGGCGCTGCTGGACACGGTGTAGCCCAGCGCGATGCCCCCGTCCTGGTCCATGGCGATGCTGCCCATCACGCGGTCGTGCCCGTCACCCGGGTCCAGGGTGCCTTCCTGGTACACGCTCCAGCCGGCGCCAACGCTACGCAGCTCGAACCAGCGGATCGCGGCTCCCCTCTCTCCCAGTCCCCCCCCGACGGTGAAATTGCCGACCAGCGCCTGGTGCGTCCCGAAATTCCGGTAAGGGAAGCGGTGCATGGGCCACTCGGAGACCGCGTCGAACCTTTGGGTCGTGCCCTGCTGCCGGATGCAGTTGAGGTTAAAGAAGCCGCACACGGTGTATGTGAACGCGGAAACGGGGAGGGAGGCAACCAGGGTGAAGGTGGAGTTGGCGGGGGTTGCCCAGTCCACGTGGAATTCGCGCAGCTCGATCCGGTCCAGGCCGCCGTGGAAGCTGTTGTCCTTGAAGGTGTAGAAGACGTTGGGAGCGCCAGACGGAGGAGAGGTCGGACCGTCCAGGTCGCCGGGGAGGTAAAAGTTCGTCCCGCCGGTGAACTTCTGGAAGCTGGCCGCCGCGCCGCTCAGCATGCTGGTGCGGTCGAAGGCGTATGCCGTGTAAGTCGTTTCGTTGGCGGACATGTAATACGCGTCCGGCCAGACGCCGAACTTGAAGTAATCGGGGAAGGCGCCGACGTTGAAGGTGTAGGTGTAGTACCCCCCGCTGGGGTCCGCCGTCTGCGAGATGGCGACGCACATGTGGTTGGGCGAAGCGAACTGGCTCAACAGCCAGCGGTCGGCAAGCGGGTCGTACAGGACGATCGGGTCGCCTGCATTGCCGGTGCAGTTTCCGCTGGACCACAGTGTTCCCAGGTCGAAGGGTCCGGTCAATAAAATCCCCGATTTGTTGTAGATCGCCACCTTCGTGGCGTTGACCATGTGTACGTAGTGGTCTGGACCCACGTCCCCGTTTGTGTCCGGGGGCGTGCATGTGCCGCAGGCGGCCGGGTTGCCGGTCGCATCGAAGCTTAAGTCGAGGCCTGGGGTTTGAACCGCATGTTCTTCAAGTGGGCGGATGAGTGGGTCGAGAGGGACGTTCTCCCTTTCCCAGGTGCCCCGCGCGCCCCCCTCCGGCTCGCCGGCAAGCGGGTTCTGGCGCGGGCGCGCCTCTACAGCCTGGGATGGATCGGCTGGAGCAACAGGCAGGTCGCGGGCCGCGGGGCTCAATCCAGGCAGGACTGCCGGGGAGGTGAACGGTCCCTGGATGACGTCCTGATCATGTTCGGCGATCGCGCTGCCCGGCTCACCGCCGATCGCGAATCCCTCGAGGGAAAAAACAAACAAAAAGATCACGAAGCCGTACGGGGTGATTTTCTTCAGGGTATTCATTTTTGCCTTCTTGGACGGGATTGGTCGACAATCCGATTTTACTCCAGTTTGCTGCGGGTTTCGTGTGGATCATCAAATCCATGGTATACTGCGGTGTCCGCTTCCAAAAAATGGATAAAAGTTATCCACGACGGGAGCGGGAGGGCTGGGGTTCGCCTTGGCTCAATCTTATGCCAAGAGGACCCATCATGGATTTTGTCTCGTTTGCATTTCATCCCCGGATAAACGCGGGGATCTCAGCTGTCGGTTACTCCACACCCACCCCCATCCAAAGCCGTACGATTCCGCCTATATTGGAGGGCCGGGACGTTTTGGGCCTGGCTCAGACCGGCACAGGGAAAACAGCCGCTTTCGTTCTGCCCATTCTTCAGCACCTCATACATGGGCAGAAAGGTAAGCTGCGCGCCCTGATCCTGTCTCCCACGCGTGAGCTGGCCGAGCAGACCCACGAGGTCGTCAACGCATTGGGGAAGCTGACCGGCCTGCGCAGCCTGACCATTTACGGCGGAGTCAGCGCCCAACCCCAGATCAAGGGTCTGCGGGCGGGTATCGAGATTGTCGTGGCCTGCCCGGGCCGGCTGCTTGACCTGATGGGGCAGCGCGCCGTCGACCTGAGCGCAATCGAAATCCTGGTTCTGGATGAAGCCGATCGAATGTTCGACATGGGCTTTCTCCCTGACATCCGCCGGATTCTGGCTAAATTACCTGCCAAGCGGCAGACCCTGCTGTTCTCCGCGACGATGCCGCGGGAAGTGCGCTCGCTGGTAGACGAGTTCCTCCAGCGACCGGTGACCGTCGAGCTGGGCACTTCTCGCCCGGTAGCTACGGTCAACCACGCCATATATCCCGTCCAGCCAACCCAGAAAGCCGCGGCACTCCTGGCGTTGCTCCGCCGGCCTGAGATCTCCCGCGTGCTTGTTTTCACCAGGACGAAGCACCGGGCAAGAAAACTCGCCACGCAGTTGATGAAAGATGGGATCTCGGCAACATCGCTGCAGGGGAACCTGTCTCAGAGCAGGCGGCAGGCCGCGATGAGGGATTTCCGCAGTGGGCGAGTAAACGTCCTGGTTGCCACGGATATTGCTGCCCGCGGGATCGATGTCTCCGGCATCTCGCACGTGATCAATTACGATCTGCCCGACACAGCGGAGGCTTACACCCACCGGATCGGGCGCACCGGGCGGATGACAGAGCGGGGTACGGCACTCTCCCTGGTCACCCAGGCTGACCTGCCGATGATGCGCACGATCGAGCGGTTGTTGGGCCGCCCGCTGGAGCAGCGGAAGCTGGCTGGCAGCTGAGCCAAGTGGCCCCAGGGACCGGGCTGGGAAACCTGTGGAGAAGTATGACCTCCCGCTGGTTTAAAGAAGGGAGCTGCGGCCGCGACAGGCGGCCGTTTTCTGATTGGGATCAGTATGATTCGAGAACGAACTGATTTACGCAACATCGCCATCATTGCCCACGTCGACCACGGCAAGACCACCCTGGTGGACGGGCTGCTTAAGCAGGCGCGCGTATTCCGCGAGAACCAGCAGGTCGCCGAGCGGGTGCTCGACTCGAACGCGCTGGAGCGCGAGCGCGGCATCACGATCCTTGCGAAGAACACCGCGATCCAGATATGGGACGCTGAACGCGGAGAGCAGGTCAAGATCAACATTGTCGACACTCCCGGGCACGCTGATTTCGGCGGGGAGGTCGAACGGGTGATGAACATGGTCGATGGGGTGCTGCTGCTGGTGGATGCCGCGGAAGGCCCGCGCCCGCAGACCCGCTTCGTCCTGAAGAAGGCTCTGGAACGGGGCCACCAGGCAATCGTGGTGATCAACAAGGTCGACCGCAGAGACGCCGACCCGATCAGGGCGCTTAACCTGACCTTCGATCTGTTCATCGAGCTGGGCGCGACCGACGCCCAGGCCGATTTTTCGGTGGTGTACGCCAACGCGGTCACCGGACAGGCCGGGCTTACCCCGGAGCTGGGGCCTGACTTGCAGCCACTGTTCCAGGCCATCCTGCGCCGCATCCCGGCGCCCATGGTGGACCCCGAATCCCCGTTGCAGCTGCTGGTCACGACTCTTGGATATGATGATTATCGGGGGATCACGGCAGTGGGGCGCATCTATGCCGGCCGGCTGCATGCTGGCGCACCCCTGGCGCGCCTGACCCAGGGAGGCGAGATTCTGCCGGAGCGGGCTCGCTACCTTTACGTTCACCAGGGGCTGGAGCGCGTCGAAGTTGCCAGGGCTGAGGCCGGTGAGATCGTGGCCCTGGCGGGACTGGAGGGCATTGCTATCGGAGAGACCCTGGCCGACCCGGAAAACCCGGTCGCCCTGGAACCCATTCGGGTCGAAGAGCCGACCGTGCAGATGACTTTCAGGGTTAACACATCGCCGTTGTCTGGGCGCGAAGGACGCTGGGGCACTTCTCGAGAGCTGCGCGAGCGACTTCTCGACGAGCTGCGCCAGAACGTCGCCTTGAGGGTATCCGAAACGGACAACGCCGATGCTTTCCTGGTCTCGGGGCGGGGCGAGCTCCACCTGGCGATCCTGATCGAGACCATGCGCCGCGAGGGGTACGAGTTCCAGGTCTCACGACCGGAGGTGATTTACCGGCAAGGCAAATCCGGGGAGATGCTCGAACCGTTCGAGGAAGTGCACATCGACACTGCGGCCGATACCGTCGGCGTTGTGGTCGAGATGCTGGGGAGCCGCCGCGGGCAGATGATCGATATTCGGGAAACGGTCGACGGAAATGTCCGACTGGTCTATCTGGTTCCGACACGAGGCCTGCTGGGTTTCCGTTACCAGTTCCTGACCGCAACCCGGGGATTGGGAGTGTTGCATACGCTTTTTCACAGCTACCTGCCTAAGGCAGGCGCGCTGAGCGGGCGCTCCAACGGCTCGCTGGTGGCATGGGATGCAGGCGAGACCACGACGTTCGGGTTGAAGAACGCTGAGGAGCGCGGCGTGCTCTTTTACGGTCCGGGAGTGGAAGTGTACGAGGGAATGGTGGTTGGAGAGCACCAGCGCCCGGGAGACCTGGTGGTAAACGTGTGCAAGAAGAAGCATTTGACCAACATGCGCTCATCGAATAGAGACATTGAGATCCGCCTGAGCCCGCCGCGGGGGATGAGCCTGGACGAGGCGATCGAATACCTCGCCGAAGACGAACTGCTGGAAGTAACCCCGCTTATTGTCCGTATCCGCAAACGCATCCTGGACACCGAAGAGCGCGGGAAGCAGACGAAGAAGGCTAAAGAAGTCCTGCTGGCAGCGCGAGAACACGCCTGACTTATTACGCACCGAACCTCCCGGGTGCTCCATGCCCTGGTCGATCGAATTCATCGAACAGATTCGTTTATGTGTAGTATCCCTGGATAATTACCGCGTGCAGCCCCTGGGAGTATAATCTTTCCTGGAGGGCTGATGCCATGGACAACAGAATAAAGTCTCTCAGGGGAGGGGGGTTTGTGATTCTCGCTGTTGTGTTCCTGATTGGGGCTTGCCAGATTTTCTCACCAGTCCCAGAGAAGACCGAAGCGCCGGAAAGCGAAGGAACGCTCATCTCAACGCCAACGGAACCAAAGCCGCAGATAACGTCTGAAGGAACCACGCAGGTTCCAACGCCCAGCGCACCAGAGGCCGCAGCGCTGCCCGTCTTTGCCGAGTATCGCGAACCGGCTCTCGAGGTCCTTCCCGCGGTGTTCCACGAGCCGATCGCGGAGGATCTGAGCAACGTCCGCGTCCCCTTCTTGCTCTCCGAGGAACACCGGGCGCGGCTGGCGCAGGACGGCTTCGTGGTCAGTCCGGGGCTGGAGAAAGAGTTTTTCACCCTGTACGAAAAAGCCCGCTACGACAACCTCCCGGTCTTCGTCACCAGCGATGCGCTTTTGCACGTTTACCACCTGATCTTCGATAAGGTACTGCGTACAGCCGAGCTCGAGCGGTTCATCCCGCTCCTTGGGAACCTGAACCAGGCGCTGCTGGCTGAAACAGACCGGCTGTACCAGGAGCTCCAGGGCACGGAGTGGGAAGACGCCGCGAAGCGTACTGTGGCTTTCGTCGCAGTCGCGGGCCAGCTGCTGGACCCGAACTTCGAGGTGCCTGGCTACGCTGCCGACCTCGCCCAGGTGGAGCTGGCGCTGATCGAAGAAGCTAGTGGGATCCTGCCCTCCCCGCTCTTTCCTGGCCTGGAGTTCGGCGAGGATTACACCCAGTACATCCCGCGCGGCCACTACACGCGCAGCGAGGCGCTGAAAGCCTACTTCAAGAGCATGATGTGGTACGGGCGCATGACTTTTCGCCTGAAGACCAAAGACCCGGAGGTCGGCAGAGCGGAGACGCGTTCCGCGCTGCTGCTGGCGTACGCCCTGCGGGAAGCGGTCGTGGACGGCAGGCCCGCGCTGGAGGCCTGGTTGGACCTATACAGCCCGACAGTGTTCTTCGTCGGCCGCAGCGACGACCTGACCGCGCTTCAATACCTGGATGTGATGGACAGCGTTTACGGCTCTCGGCCAGCAGTCAGCGACCTGGTCGACGAGGCCAGGTTGGACCAGTTCATCCAGCAGGCTTTCGAGCTCCCGCCTCCGCGGATCCTGGGCCTTGTCATCATGGACACGGAAGAAGCCGAGGAGGCGACGAAAGGCTTGCGCTTCATGGGCCAGCGGTTCGTCCCCGATGCCTACATTTTCCGTCAGCTGATCTACCGCAACGTGGGCACGCGCGAGAACCGGCGCGGCCTGCCGAAAGGGCTGGACATCCCCGCAGCCATGGGTTCCGAGCGCGCCTACCAGCTGCTGGAAGAGATGGGGGAGACCAGTTATGAGAATTACGCCGCGCAGATGGAAAAAATGCGCGCCTGGACGGCGGGCCTGACTGCTTCAGACTGGACAGAGACCCTCTACAATGCATGGCTTTACACCTTCTACCCGCTCCTGGAGGAACCTGGCGAGGGCTACCCGGCCTTCATGCGCTCGAACGCCTGGCTGGACAAGCAGCTGAATACCGTGCTGGGCAGCTGGGCGGAATTGAAGCATGACACCATCCTGTACGCCAAGCAGGTGTACGCCGAGCTGGGAGCCGGTCCGCCGCCTCCGCCCCCCGAACCTCCCAAAGGATATGTTGAGCCGGTTCCAGGATTCTTCGCCCGCCTTGCTGCCCTGACCGCCATGACGCGCGCAGGCCTGGATAGCCGGGGGCTGCTGGACGATCTCGATGCGCACAGCCTGGCGCAGCTCGAAGACCTGAGCCGCGCCCTGCAGGTGATGGCAGAAAAGGAGCTGCGCGGCGAGCCGCTTACTGATGAGGAATACACCCGCATCCGCTACATCGGCGGGGAGCTGGAAAACCTGACGATGGCTGCCGCTGATTCGGACATGGAAGACCCCTCTGCGCCGCGCTTCATGGAAGAAGAGCCTCAGGCCGCGGTGATCGCCGACGTGGCAACCGATCCGGACCCCGGCCTGGTCCTCGAAGAAGCCGTGGGCCGCGTCAACCCGATTTTCGTGGTGGTCCCCATCTCGAAAGAGGACGGCTCGTTTTTCCTCCAGGTGAACAAAGGCGGTGTATTTTCCTATTACGAGTTTCCCTGGCCGATCGACGACCGCCTGACGGACGAGAAATGGCGCCAGATGCTCGACTCGGGAGAGGCGCCTCCCCTGCCGGCGTGGACCTCCAGCTTCCTGGTCCAGGCCGGCGAGTACTCGGCGCTGGACAGCGCGATTTTCACTTTCCAGCAGAGCCTGACCAACGCTTACTGGTATCAGTCCCCTGATAGTCTGCCCAATGCAGGCGGCGACCTGGCGGAGATCCGGTCCCAGATCCAGGCATGGCTGGCCGAGAAGCGCTACCTGGGGCACCAGCTGCTCGGGTCCCAGATCCGGTCGTTCGACCTGCAGGCCCCCACCAGGGCGGTCGTCACGGTGCGCGAGACCTGGCAGGATAGCCTCTACGCCTATACCGAGGATTACCCTTATTACGAGGAGGAATCCATCGCGAGGCGCGGGCCTTACGATCTGGACGTGACATACACCCTGGAACTGATCGAAGAGGAGACCTGGTCAGCCTGGCAGGTGACGAACGTCGTTTATGCGAATCAGCCCCCGGACTGGTGACTTCGTCTTCAGGGTGCTCCTGGTTGGCCTGATATCCAGCCTGGGAGCGGTGGACCTGGGAACGCGCCAGGGCGCCGAGGAAACTAAAGCGAGGCAATATCCTGAGCATCGCGCCGACCCGGCTTACCCGTGGATCTATCTGCGCGGCGGGGAGGCGCCGGCAAATTCCGAACGGCTGGTCGAGATCGCCCTCGTCGGCGACGTGATGCTTGGGAGGGGGGTGGCAGCAGGCGGGGAGGTCTTCGGGGAAGTTGCCGCGCCGCTCAGGAACGCTGACCTGGCGGTGGGCAACTTCGAGGGGGCGATCCCGGCAGACTTAACGCCTGCGGGAGAGGACCTGATTCACGGTGCTGGAGGGACTGCACCGGGCGTTGTCGAGAGTCCGGGATATGCGCCTTACCGGTTATTGGCGCCTGTGACTGCGCTGGCGCAGCTGCGCACGGCCGGTTTCGACCTTCTCGCCTTGGCGAACAATCACGCCCTGGATGCTGGCGAGGCGGGTCTGGCGAACACTGCGGCCCGCCTTGCCGGAGCGGGCATCATACCGTTAGGGGTGGAATGCGATCCAGTCTCCTTTATCTGTGCAGGCTCTTTCCAGGCGGTGGTACGCCGCTCGGGCGGGATTTCCATCGCTTTCCTGGCGTTTAACTTTATCCCCCTCCCCGACCATACGGACGGCGATTCGAACAAAGCGGGGCTTATCTTACCAGCAAGCACGACCAGCCTCGGGAAAGGTTCGCCGGATGCCAGTCCCGTCCTTGACGCCATACGCCGGGCGCGGCGGGTGGCGGACATCGTCGTCGTGCTCGTCCACTGGGGCCGGGAATACCAGCTGCACCCGGACCCCGCGCAGCGCGAGCTTGCCCGGATCATGGTAGAGGCCGGGGCGGACCTGATCGTGGGCAGCCACCCTCACGTCGCTCAGGAAATCGAGATCTTGCCGCGCCAGGCCGGTCAAAATTCGCAGATCGGCCTCGCTGCTTACAGCCTGGGCAATTTCGTTTTCGACCAGGGATGGGGTGAGACCGGAGAAGGGTTAGCCCTGCGGGCCTACCTCGATTCCGGAGGGCTGAGGGCGGTCCAGGCGCTGCCGGTTAAAGCCGGCCCGCGACCGCATTGGATGGTGCGCGGAGAATCTACGGACCTGCTGGCCCGGATCGCTCCACCGCCGGCCCGCCTGGGTTTCACCTGCAAAGTGCAGCCCTGCCGGGAGGTGGCGCTCCCCCCGGGCGAAGGGTCTGGCATCTTTCGCTCGGGAGGGATCGATTTGACCGGAGATGGAGCTTCGGAAATCATCCGCCTGGAGGGAGGGCGTGCGCTGATCTATCAGGGAGGGGAGCTGGCCTGGCAGAGCCCGGCAGAATGGCGCGTCGTGGACCTTGCCCTGGGAGATCCGAATGATGATGGGCGGGGAGAACTGCTCCTGGCGCTTTCCAAAGACGCTCCCGGCGGCTTCGAGACCAGTCATCCTTTCATCCTGGGTTACCGAGGCGGGGCGTACCGTGTCCTGTGGGGCGGGTCCGCCGTCAGCGAGCCGATCCTGGAAGTCGAGCTGGGGGACCTGGATGGCGATCGGGTCCAGGAGCTGGTCGCGCTGGAGGGGAATGCTGTGAGCCTCTGGCGCTGGCACGGGTGGGGGTTCGCCCTGCTGTGGCGGAGCACCTCGGGGTCCTTCCGGGACCTGATGCTGCTCCCCCAGGAGAACGGTTCCAGCGTTATTGCCGTTGTTCCGGACTCGTTGGAGCCTGACCGGTAATCGACTGCGGTCAGGCTCCAGTAAACGGGCGCCGGTTGCAGTCTGCCAGGCGCGGCAGAAGCTTCCTAAGATGGCGGCGATCCGCCGGATGGCTCCTCCATCAGCGCGTGCCCGCAGAAGGGACAGTGGAGCCAGTCCGCCTGCACTGGACGCCCGCAGTTCGAACAAATCAGGGCAGGGGGGGCAGCCGCCGGGCTCGCCTGCCCGGAGGCTGCGGCGGATGGCTGGGAGCTCACCAGGTTCCGCGCCAATGCAACCACCCCAAAGATTATCAGGGCCAGCAGGCTCAACCATATCAATCCGCCCGCGATCGTCCAAAATGGGGAGAATCCGGTGAACCTTGAGAGGGGAGCTCCCCAGACCGGGTGCATGGGCATCTCCAACGAGAGGAAGGCGCGCCCGCCTTCCAGGAGGCGGAGAGGGCGCCCGTCCATCAACCAGCCAATCCGGAACCAGCGGCTGAACAGCAGGTAGCCAGCTGCTGCGGTGACGATCACTGCCGCCAGGCCAAGCCCGATCCCCAGGATCCATTTCATTGCTGCTTTCATAGCATGCCTCCAGAAATTCATGCAATTCGATAAGCGATCATAGCAGCTGGCAGTTTAATAATTGTAAAGAACTGGTGAAGGTATCTTAACCTATTCGGGATATAACAAACCAGCGCGCTGAGCGGAGCGGCGGGCATCTGCGGCTACTCCCGCGCAAACTCAGGACTTTGACTGCGTTCCGAATTGTGTATAATTCATCCAAATTATGCGATTTGGGAGCTGACCAAGCGAATTGAAACCCGCACCTTTTGAGTACCTGGCTCCTGACACCCTGGAAGCAGCCCTGGAGATCCTGGCGGAGCGCGGCGGGGAGGCGAAGCTGCTGGCGGGCGGCCAGAGTCTGGTGCCCGCCATGAACTTCCGGATGATCCGGCCGGGTACTCTGGTGGATCTCAACCGCCTCGACGGGCTGGACTACATCGAACCCACGGGAGACGGCGGCTTGCGGATCGGCGCGATGACGCGCCAGCGCAGGTTGGAAACCGATCGCCTGGTTGCCGAGCGTGCTCCGCTTTTAGCGGAGGCGATGCCTCACGTCGCTCACCCCCAGATCCGGAATCGGGGTACATTGGGAGGAAGCCTGGCGCACGCCGACCCTGCCGCCGAGCTGCCAGTGATCGCGGTGGCGCTTGACGCCACAATCCATGTGCGCAGCTCCAGGGGATCCAGGGAGGTCGCAGCGGATCAGTGTTTCACCGGCATGTTCACCACCGACCTATCGCCCGAGGAGATCCTGGTCGAGGTGGAGATACCGCCCATGCCGCGCCGGATGGGCTGGGCTTTCCTGGAGGTCGCCCGGCGGCGCGGGGATTACGCCATGCTGGGGGTGGCCGCGGTGGTCCTGCTGGACGAGCGCGGCGTGTGCCGGGACTCCCGCCTGGTCTATCTCAACGCCGGTGACGGCCCGGTGAAAGCGGGCCAGGCTGCTTCATCGCTGATCGGTTCGCACGGGGATCCGGCTGCCTGCGATCAGGCCGCAGCGATCGCTTCGGAAGACGAGATCGAACCGCTCGGAAATCTGCACGCATCTCCCCGGTACCAGCGCCACCTGGCGAAGGTCTTGACCGTGCGGGCCCTGGGGGCAGCTTTCGCGCGCGCCGCCATGAATGGCATGTAATGAGATTATTCCCCCTGTCTGTGACGGTCAACGGGATGCTGTACAAGAGGCAGGTCGAACCGCGCCTATTGTTGAGCGATTTCCTCCGTCATGAGCTCGGCCTGACCGGCACGCACGTTGGGTGCGAACACGGCGTCTGCGGGGCATGCACCGTCCAGTTCGACGGGCAGGCTGTGCGATCCTGCCTGATGTTCGCCGTCCAGGCGAATGGCCGCGAGATCACTACCGTCGAAGGGCTGGCGACCGCGGCGGGACTCCACCCGCTCCAGAGGGGTTTCTGGGAGGCTCACGGGCTCCAATGCGGCTTCTGCACGCCGGGATTCCTCATGACCCTGGCGCCTTTTCTGGCAGAAAACCCGGACCCAAGCGAAGCGGAGATCCGGGAGGCGATATCCGGGGTCCTGTGCCGCTGTACCGGCTACCAGCACATCGTGGATGCGGTGAAACTGGCGGAGGAATATCTCCGCGATGGAAAAGACGGCTGAGCCCAGGCCTGAGGGCAGCAGAGAGAGGATCGGAATTGAGAGATCATCCCCACCCGTCACCTTCCGGGACTCCGGCAGCGCTGGGAATCCATTGGGATCCGCTCGAGTCGTTGCAGGGCTTCAGGGACTATCTCGCCCGGCGTGAACCGGTCTTGCAGGCTTTCGTGCCCGAGGAAGGCCGCATGGAGCGCCTTACGACAGAGATGACAGACCTGTTTGACCTCTATCCGGATCCGGATGAGCGCCCGCCGCTCTTCGGAGTGCTCGTCGGCGTGAAGGATATCTTCCACGTCGATAGGTTCCCGACTTCTGCCGGCAGCCGGCTGCCTCCGGAGGAGCTGGCCGGCGCTGAATCCGCGGCTGTGGCAGCTTTAAAGGCAGCCGGAGCGCTGGTGGCAGGAAAGACCCACACAACCGAGTTCGCTTACTTCGCCCCCGGGCCGACCCGCAACCCGCATAACCCGGACCACACGCCCGGCGGGTCGAGTAGCGGTTCTGCCGCGGCCGTCGCGGCGGGGGCCTGTCCCCTCGCCCTGGGTACCCAGACGATCGGGTCGATTATCCGCCCGGCTGCTTACTGCGGCGTGGTCGGCTATAAGCCCAGCTACGACCGGATCTCGCGGGGTGGAGTCATCCCTCTCGCCCCTTCTGTCGATCACGTGGGCTTCTTTGCCGCGAACGTGGATTGGGCGGTGCGGGCTGCCGGCGTCCTGTGCCGGGCCTGGTCGCCCGTCGCCGTTCAGGGGAGAAAGCCGGTCCTGGGCGTCCCTGAAGGACCGTACCTCCAGCGCGTCTCTCCGGAAGGGCTGGCCTGTTTTCGAGAGGCGTGCGAGAGGCTCGCGCAGTCGGGGTACCAGGTCAGATCCGTCGCGGCGTTCGAGGATTTCGACGCGATCTGCGAACGGCACAACCTGATCGTCGCCGCCGAAGCGGCGCGGGTGCACAAGAAGTGGTACGCACAGTACGGCCCGCGCTACCACCCCAGGACGGCGGAGCTGATCGAGCGCGGCCAGGGCGTCCCCGAGGTGGCGCTGGCCCGGGACCTGCTTGGCCGGTCTGTGTTGCGCGACAGGCTGGAAACCCGGATGGCGCGGCACGGCATCGACCTGTGGGTCTCCCCTGCCGCGACGGGCCCTGCCCCCCGCGGCCTGGGCAGTACCGGCGACCCGGTGATGAACCTGCCCTGGACCTACGCAGGGCTGCCAGCCCTCAACCTTCCGGCGGGGAAGACACCGGCCGGGCTGCCGATCGGCCTGCAGATTGCTGCCCGCTGGTACCAGGACGAAGCGCTGCTGGTCTGGGGGTCGGAGATGGAACGTGCTCTGGCTTGGGGGTAGAGCGCGTCCATGGTTGTCGCGGGTATACTCCAACGGCGGTGATTTCGATGGCCTTTACACGATTTGAGATCCGCTCCAGCGCTTATTATGACTCGGTGGTCCTGATGCAGCTGCAGCGCGCCCTGGTGGACCTGCCAGGCGTCCAGGATGCCGGCGTGGTAATGGCGACGCCGACGAACCGGGACCTGCTCGCCGAGGCCGGGCTGCTGCCAGATTCGATCCAGGAGGCGAGCGCAGATGACCTGCTCATCGTGGTGCGCGCCGCCAGCGAAGAAGAAGCTGCCGCAGCGCTCGCCCGGGTGGACGAGCTCCTGGCGCGCCGGCGGGCTGCCGTCGAAAGCGAGTTCCGCCCGCGCAGCCTAGACGCGGCTGCTGGAATGCTGCCCCACGCCGGATGGGTGTTGGTTTCCGTCCCGGGAAAGTACGCTGCGGAAGTGGCGCGCCGGGCGCTGGAGATCGAGCGGCATGTTTTCCTTTACAGTGATAACGTCCCGCTGGAAGCGGAAGCCAGCGTAAAGCAGTTCGCCAGGGAGAAAGGCCGGCTGCTGATGGGACCGGACTGCGGTACCGCCATCATCAACGGCGTTGGCCTGGGATTCGCCAACCGTGTCCGGTGGGGGAAGATCGGCCTGATCGGCGCATCCGGCACCGGGCTTCAGGCTGTGGTCTCCCACATCCACGCCTTGGGCGGCGGAGTCTCCCACGCCATCGGTACAGGCGGGAGGGACCTCAAAGATCCCATTGGCGGGATCACTTCCCTGCAAGCCCTCGACCTGCTCGGCAGGGATCCGGACACCCGGGTGATCGTGCTGGTGTCGAAACCTCCTGGGGCAGCCACAGCGCCCCGCGTTCTCGCGGCCGCCCAGGCGCTAGGCAAGCCGGTTGTGGTGTACTTCAGCGGCTACCCCCCGCCCGCCGCCCGGCTGGGAAACCTGTACTTCGCATTAAATTCCATGGAGGCGGCCAAACTGGCCGTTGCACTCCTTCAGGAGGGACTGCCAGTGACCCGAGGGCAGCCAGCCCCTGGAGTGAATGGATACCTGCGCGGCCTGTTCTCCGGCGGTACGCTGGCCCAAGAAGCCCTTTTAGGGCTGCAGCCGGTCCTCTTCCCGCTCTTTTCAAACCTGGCTGCCGAGGGAGTCCGCCAGCTCCCGGAGCCGGCGCGCAGCGAATCTCACACGATCCT
>CAYQDF010000064.1:0-1076 GCA_964416175.1 uncultured Anaerolineaceae bacterium | reverse complement strand
ACGATCCTGGACCTGGGCGCGGACGAGTTCACCGTCGGCCGGCTGCATCCCATGATCGACAACGACCTGCGCCTGCGCCGGCTGGCCCAGGAAGCCGCGGACCTTGAGGTGGGCTTGATCCTCCTCGACGTGGTCCTGGGAGACGGCGCCCACCCTGACCCTGCCTCCGAACTGGCTCCTGCCCTTCGCGAAGTGAGGCGGCAGCGCGCCATCGAGGTCGTCGCCATCCTGATCGGCACCGATGAAGACCCTCAGGATTTCGCCTCGCAGGAGCGTCAGTTGTCCGAGGCGGGGGCCGTCGTCCTGCACAGCGTGGCGGACGCCGTGGCACATATCAATGCGCGCATGGGGCACACCCTCCAACAAGACTTCCCACCGGTGCCCCTGGCCGTCCTGCAAACCCCGCTGGCGGCGATCAATGTCGGCCTGGAATCCTTTTATGTCAGTCTGCTGGAGCAGGGCGCGGAAGCGATCCAGGTCGACTGGCGCCTCCCGGCCGGCGGCAAAGAGGATCTGATAGCCATCCTGGCCCGGTTGAAGGTCCAGCGTGCTCCGCAAGGAGATGGCTCCAGACAGCACCAGGGCCCTTGAGGAGTCTCCATGGACATCGACCAGGCAAATAATCAGGCAGTCGAACGCATGCTCTCCGCCCGCCCGGTCCTGACGGGGCTGGCCAGGGCGCGCGACGTCATCCCCGGGATGCGTGAGAACCTGCTCCTGCACGCAGGGCCCCCGATCGAATGGGAGCGCGCCTCTGGCCCTCTGCGTGGCGCGTTGATCGGCGGAGCCCTGTTCGAGGGTCTGGCGGCGGACGAATCCCGAGCCGCTGCCATGATCGAAGCGGGCGAGGTCGAGCTGGCCCCCTGCCACCATCACCGCGCCGTCGGCCCGATGGCAGGCGTGATCTCGCCCTCGATGATGGTCTATGTGGTCCAGGACATGTCGGACGGAGGCTTTGCCTTTTCGAACCTCAATGAAGGCTACGGCAAGGTGCTGCGCTATGGAGCTTACAGCCCGGAAGTGTTGAAAAAATTGAGGTGGATGAACGACGTCCTGGGGCCGCTGCTGGAGGATGC
>CAYQDF010000063.1:0-17733 GCA_964416175.1 uncultured Anaerolineaceae bacterium | reverse complement strand
TGTCCCGATCGGCAGCGCGGCATACGGCAGGGCTGCCAGCCGGTCGAAGCGGAGCGATCGAAGTACCTGTAAATATGCGGAAGCTGCCCGATCTAACAGCTCGGGATGCCCAACAAGCAGGCGCAGATCAATGTAGATTGGGGAGAGCAACCCGGATCTCAGGGTGAATTCGCCGAATTTGATGCAGCCAGATTCGAACAGCCGTCGGGCAAGATCTGCCAGCTCGGGTGGAATCGCCCGCCTATGGACGCCAAACAGCTCTGGACCACAGACCCTGGTCCTGGCTTCGTTGATGGCGTCACGAAAATCCTTTGCGGCCTGGCGTACATCCCTGGCTCGAGAAATCCCCCTGGAGATTGGGATAACCATCCCTTTTCCATCCTCCCGCAGACCCCTGCTCAACGCATCTGCCAGGATTCCGCCCTGCGCTCCAATGCCTGGCGTGAGTAACCATAAGGCAGGCGCCAGGTTGCGCACCGATTGCAGGGCATCTGGATGAGTTGCGCCGACTACCAGTCCTACGTTATCCCGGATATTCCATTCTGCAGCTCTTACTGCCACCTGCTCGTATAACCTCAATCTGCGTGTTATCACAGGTTCGAACTTCGTTTCGACAACTTCAAGATCCTGAAAGTCCGATGAGCCCGGATTAGATGTCTTGCATAAGAGGAATACCCCTCGTTCCGAGTCTTCCAGAAAAGGGGCGAGCGCATCGTGACCCAGGAAAGGATTGGCTGTCACAGCTGTAGCTCCCAGCGCCTGGAACAGAGATCTTGCGTAAGCGGCCGCTGTAGATGCGATATCGCCGCGCTTGGCATCGACGATGACTGGAACCTCCAGCGGTGCTGCGCGGATCAAATCCCTCAATGCTTTCCAGCCTTCCGCTCCATATAATTCAAAGAAAGCAATGTTCACTTTATAGGCCAGCGCCAGGTCAGCCGTAGATTCGATCAGGCGCATGCAGAATTGAAACGCCGCAAGCGCATTCTGGCTTTCCAGGTCTTCCGGGTGCGGGTCGAGTCCGACACACAACAGAGAATCGACCCGGTCAGCCCTTATCGACAGTCTCGAAAAGAATCCCACGTCATCCTCCAACCCTTCACTTGGCCATCTTTCAATCCAATTCCCGCTCAAGTGTGAAGACCACAGACTAGGATTTCCCCAATACCATGGCTAGCAGGGCCATTCGGACATACAGGCCGTATTCCATTTGCCGGAAGTATGCTGCCCGCGGGTCGTGATCGACTTCCATACTGATCTCGCCGACCCTCGGCAGGGGATGCATCACGATCATGCGGTCTTTCGCCAGCTTCATGGTCTCTGGGGTGATGACGAAGGCATCCTTCACACTCTCGTATTCACCGAGGTCGCTGAAGCGCTCCTTCTGGACCCGCGTTACGTAAAGTACGTCGGTCTCCGGCAGGATGGCTTCCAGCCTGTTATACTCCTTCTGAGGGATGCCTTTTGTGTTGATTTCATCGATGATCTCCGACGGCATCCGCAAGATTGCGGGGGATACGTAATTTATCTTGACCGAAAACAGGGAAAGCAATCGGGCCAGAGAGTGCACCGTCCGGCCATATTTTAAATCCCCGAGCATGGTCACCGCCAGGCCATCTACTTCGCCCAATTCCTCGACGATTGTGAATAGATCGAGCAGAGCCTGCGTCGGGTGCTCACCCACGCCATCCCCGGCGTTGATGATCGGCTTTTGTGCATATTGGGCAGCCAGGGCAGAAGCGCCAACTTCAGGGTGGCGCAGGACGATCACATCAGCGTAGCAATCCAGGGTCCGCACCGTGTCTGGAAGGCTCTCACCTTTGGACACTGAGGAGTAGTGAACCTCATTGATGGGGATGACGCTGCCCCCCAGGCGCTCCATGGCCGACGTAAAAGAGGACGAGGTGCGCGTCGAGGGCTCGTAAAACAGGTTCGCCAGGATCTTCCCTTTTAGCAGGTCAAATGTCCCGATCCGCTGGACCATCTCCCGCATTTCATGAGCAACATCGAAGATGTACTCCAGGTCATCCCTCGAGAATTGCCTCACGGAAAGGATATCTCGGCCGTAAAAGGGGGAGTTTTGTTGATCCCCAAATGGCAGATGGGCGCTTTTCTTTCTTACCGGCGGAAGAAACGTTGCCATATCAACCTCCATTGTGATTTTCTGGACTTGATCCGAATTTGAAAGTTCAAATGTTTCCCATTTTGTTTTTCTGATAAAGGACTTTCTTCCAAGCCTCCTCCAACCCTGAACAGGCTGAAGAAAGAACAAGTTACACATGGTCTCTTGACGAACTTACAGAGGACATTCTTCAACCCTCCGCGTATTGTCTGATATTCCTTCCAGATCCAGGGGATGACAGCACTTCCCCCGCATCGAAAGCGAGTTGGCCGCGCAGATAGACTTTGAGCAATCGACCACGCACCTTGTAACTCTCAAAGGGTGTCCATCCACAGCGCGTGTGCGCGCCGCTGGCCGTGATCTCCCAGCTCGCGTTGGGGTCGATTTCGATCCATGTGCCTGGCTGAACAGGCAGGTTGAAGATCCGCCTGGGGTTGGTGACCATCCGCAGGAGAAGGTCGTCCATGGACAATCTTTTCTCGGAAACCGCAGTCAAAAACAGCGGGAGCGCAGTCTCGAGTCCAGGGAAACCAGGCGGGGGATTTGGGCCTCTTTTTTCATCCAGTGTGTGCGGAGCGTGATCTGTCGCGAAACAATCGATCACTTCCAGGTTCTCCCACAGGGCTGCCTGATCTTTCTCGCTTGCCAGCCGGGGCCGAACCTCACTGATCCCCTCGCTCAGATCAGGGATATCTTCCTCCGTGAGGAAGAGGTGGTGCGGCGTCACCTCGCAAGTGACTCTCAAGCCTTGTTCCTTCGCTTTGCGGATCAGCAAGACCTCTTCACGTCGTGAAACGTGGCACAGGTGCACAGGACGATCATAGATCGCAGAGAGGAGCATGATCGCTGCCATGGTCGTGCCTTCGGCGTGGACCGCCAGGGGGGCCTGCCTCGGCCAGCACGCGAAGTGCTTCATCCAGGCTGTCATATCTTCCAGGCAGAGTGGGCCGAAGGTCTGATTGAGGTACATCTTCAGCCCTGCTGCTCTGGGAGAAAGCTCAGGGATCACACTGGCGTTATCTGGGCCTGCGCCTAAGAACTGACCGTAATCGCAGCGAGCTTTCAAGCTGGCGCTCTTGAGAGTCCACTCGAGGGAATTCCTGTCGACCACGGGAGGATGAGTGTTTGGCATCGCCAGCACTTGGGTAACCCCTCCCGCCAGGGCCGCTGCTGTGCCGCTATCCCAGTCCTCCTTGTGGATACCCCCCGGCTCGCGCATATGGACATGTGGATCGACCAGCCCAGGCAATCTGATCATCGTTCGCCAGCCAAATGGCAAAAAAATAGAGCCTCCTGGGCTCTATTTTGAAAAAAACCGCCTGGTGGGGGTAGCTCCACACGGCGGTCCAGACGTTCAACAGCTGCTTCTAGGAATTTCATAATTTGCCCGATTTTACAGGGAATCGAAATTCTGTCAAGGTCGATCCCAATGGTTTACAGATTTTTTAAGATACACTTACCCCCCATTCCCAGGTCCGGATCACCTCCATCAGATCCCGGGCGGTCAGATCGAGCTGGAGCGGTGTGATAGATACATATCCCCCGGCCAGGGCGCCAAAATCGGTCCCTTCCTCAGGCACACCTGTGGGCGGCTCTCCTCCGATCCAGTAATAGGGTTTACCGCGTGGGTCCAGCCTTCGCACGAGTTTATCCCGGTAGAGCCGCAGGCCAAGCCTTGTGATGCGGAAGCCCATCAGCGCTTCGTCCGCCAGGTAGGGCACGTTGATGTTCAGCAAAGTCTTTCTCGGCAGACCATACTCGAAGATTTTTTCAACCACTTTGGAGGCAACCCTGGCAGCCGGGCCGTAATCCAGCGCACCCAGATGATTTTCTGGACTGTTGAGGGATACCGCGATCCCCGGATGTCCCCAAATCGCGGCCTCCATCGCGGCAGTCACCGTCCCTGAATAAGTCACGTCGTGTCCGAGATTAGCGTTGGGGTTGATGCCAGACACGATGATATCGATCTTCTTTTCGATGAACCCCAACAGCGCAAGTGCGACGCAGTCGGAAGGCGCACCATCCGAGGCGTACGCCAGCGAACCATCCTCGAGCAGGACCTCCTTGACGCGTAATGGACGGTGCATGGTCTTTACATGCCCCGATGCAGACCAGTTTCTATCCGGAGCCAGGATCGTCACCTCGCCAAGTCTGCGCATCTCCTGAGCAAGCGCAAGTAAACCAGGCGCGGTGACGCCATCGTCGTTCGTTACAAGGATTTGCATGATTCTGTTTTGCCGATTCTCCTATGGAATTAACGGTTGCCAATTATAATCCGGATGTGGATCGCAAACAGGGTCGATCGCGAGCGGTTCATAGCCAACCTTTACATTCAAGGAGATTGAGGGTATGCGACGAATAATAGGACTCGTACTGATCATCGCTGCTGCGGTGGGTTTGCTGCTGAGCATCTCCGGCATCGCGGCGATCTGGACGGTGAAACGCTCTCTAACCGGCAACCTGGTCAGGACCTTCGACCTGCTGGACGAAACATTGGACGCTGCTTCCGATGGGCTTGCCGTAGCGGATCAAACATTGGCCAGGTTCGTCGTGGATATTACCACCATGGAAAGCACAATTCAGACCGCTGGCAAATCGATCGAGGACACCATTCCTTTGATGGAATCTTTCACAGAATTATTAACCAATGATCTCCCGGCAACGATCCAATCCACACAGACTGCAATCGTTTCTGCACAGTCGTCGGCCCAGGCGATAGAAGGCATGCTGCAGCTGCTCAGTGCAATTCCCCTCCTGCCCATCGGAACGTATGATCCCGAAGTTCCTCTCGCGGATGCGCTCGCAGACGTTTCGACCAGCCTCGATCCCATCCCGCAGTCGCTCACCGACCTGGCTGAAGACCTGGAGACAAGCCAGGATAACATGACCCTGATCGCAGCCCAGGTTGAAACGATTTCCATCAACGTCGGGGCGCTCCGGACGAACCTCACTCAGACCCAGGAAGTGCTTTCCAGAGTGCGGGATGTGATCGCTACGCTCCAAAGACAGGTGGCTGCCACCCGCTCTGGTCTTCCAGGTGGTCTCAATGCCGCTGTCTGGTTCCTGACCGTCTTTTTTATCTGGCTCGGTATCACCCAAATCGGGCTCCTGACCCAGGGCCTGGAACGCCTGCGCCCTGAGGCAAGCACACCGATCCAGGAAGAAAGTCACGAAGAAAGTGAAGAATAATCCCGCTCGATTAGAAACTATCTCAAAAATATAGGAATGTTGTGTTTTTGAGATAACTTCTAACCAGCCAGGAGCTTTCGAAGGACTGTCTGCAAGATCCCGCCGTTCAGATAGTATTCGACTTCGATCAGCGTATCGAGCCTGGCAATCGCATCGAATGTGATTCGCCGGCTATCTTCATTCACCGCTTCGACGGTCACTATGCTGCGCGGACTGATGCGGTCCGATAGTCCAATAATGTTAAAAGTTTCTCTGCCGGTCAGTCCAAGCGATTCCACTCCTTCTCCCTCTCTGAATTGCAAGGGGAGGACGCCCATCCCAACGAGGTTGGACCGGTGGATCCTCTCGAAGGACCGTGCCAATACAGCCTTGACTCCTAAGAGCAGGGTCCCCTTGGCAGCCCAGTCTCTGCTTGACCCGCCTCCGTACTCCTCGCCTGCAAGGACGATCAGGGGGACTCCTTCTTCTTTGTATTTCATCGCGGCATCGAAGATCGTCATCTGCACGCCATCCGGCAGGTGAATGGTGTACCCGCCTTCCACCCCTGGGACCAGCTGGTTTTTCAAGCGGATATTGGCAAAGGTGCCGCGCGTCATCACCCGATCGTTCCCGCGCCGGGAGCCGTACGAGTTGAAATCTCGCGGCTGGACGCCGTGTTCGACCAGGTACTTTCCTGCCGGGCTGTTCGCCGGGATCGCCCCAGCCGGAGAGATGTGGTCCGTTGTGATCGAATCACCGAGGACCACGAGCACGCGGGCGTTGAGAATGTCCGTGACATCTGGGAGCTCTCTACTGAAGTCAGAAAAGAACGGCGGCTCCTGGATGTAGGTCGAGCCGGGGTCCCAGCGATAAAGCTCACCCGTGCTCCCCTGGATGGCGTTCCAGGTCTCGTTACCGGTGAAAACGTCCCTGTATTTTTCCTCGAACAGCTCAGGCGAAACGACTTCGGCTATCGTTCGCCGGATTTCATCGGAAGTGGGCCAGATATCCCGCAGGTACACCGGTTGACCGGAGTTATCCATACCCAGGGGATCATTTTCGAGGTCGATATCCACCGTTCCCGCCAGCGCATAAGCGACAACCAGTGGAGGGGAAGCCAGGTAATTCGCCCTGACATAAGGATGAATCCTTCCTTCGAAATTTCGGTTGCCGGATAGCACGGCGGCCGCGACCAGGTCAGCCCCAACGATGGCTTTGACGACCTCTCCAGGCAGCGGGCCTGAGTTTCCGATGCAGGTCGTGCAACCGTAGCCCACCAGGTTGAAACCAAGTTCAGCCAGCGGCTCCATCAGCCCTGCCCGACCAAGATACTCGGTGACGACTCGCGATCCGGGTGCCAGGCTCGTCTTGACATAAGGTTGAGACTTCAGCCCGCGCTCGCGCGCTTTCTTTGCCAGCAGGCCCGCCGCGACCATCACGGAAGGGTTCGAGGTATTCGTACAGGAAGTGATGGCAGCGATCACAACGGAGCCATGCCCGAGTTCCGCCTGGCTGCCGTTTGTCCCGATCACAGCCTTCCTCTCGACCTCGCTCGTGGGGATCTCGAAGCCGCGCTCAGCCTTGGGTAATACAAGGGCTGTTTGAAAAGAGCCTTTCATCGCACTCAGCGGCACTCGGTCCTGGGGTCTTTTCGGCCCGGCCAGGCTGGGTTCGACCGTCCCAAGGTCGAGCTCGAGTGTTTCGGAAAATTCTGGTTCGGAGGTTTCTGCTGTCCGGAAAAGACCCTGTTCCTTACAATAGCGCTCCACGCGATCGATCAGCGCCGAAGGACGGCCAGTAAGAGCAAGGTAACGGAGGGTCTCCTCATCGACCGGGAAGAACCCGATCGTGGCGCCGTATTCCGGCGCCATATTGGCGATCGTCGCCCGGTCCGGGAGCGAGAGATATTCCAGTCCGGGCCCGTAAAATTCCACGAACTTCCCCACGACTCCCCTCAGCCGCAGCATCTGAACGACCGTCAGGGTCAGGTCCGTCGCCGTTGTCCCTTCTCTCATATCTCCGTAAAGTTTGAAACCGACGACATCTGGCGTTACCATGTCCAGTGGTTGGCCAAGCATGGCAGCCTCCGCTTCGATGCCGCCCACCCCCCAGCCGATCACCCCGAGGCCGTTGATCATTGTGGTGTGCGAATCGGTTCCCACCAGCGTATCCGGATATGCAACCAGCTCGCCGTCTATTTCACTGGCGCTGACCACCTGAGCCAGAAATTCCAGATTCACCTGGTGAACGATCCCTGTGGCTGGGGGAACGACCCTGAAGTTATTGAAAGCGTGCTGGCCCCAATGGAGGAATTCGTACCGTTCGCGGTTGCGCTGGAATTCGATCTCAGCGTTCCGCTTGAGCGCGTCCTGACTGGCGAAAAAGTCCACCTGGACGGAGTGGTCGATCACGAGGTCTACCGGCACAAGGGGGTTGATCTTTCCGGGATCGCCGCCTAACCTGGCGATGCCGGAACGCATAGCGGCGAGATCCACGATCGCCGGGACGCCAGTGAAATCCTGCATGATGACCCGCGCAGGTCGGAACGGCAGGCTGGGCCGGTTAGGAGACTGAGGCAGCCATTCGGCCAGATTCTCCACATCTTGAGAGGTAATCTCGCGCTGGTTGCACTGGCGTAAAAGGGATTCCAGCAGTATGCGGATCGAAAAGGGTAATCGGTCCAGTTGGGTATATCCCTGTCCCGAAAGCCTGTCCAAACGATAAATCGCGTAATTCCCGGATTCAGTCCTCAATACGTCTTTTACTCGAAAGTAATCCTCAGGCATGTCGCCTCCAGTTAAGTTATTGGCGGATAAAGATAAATAACGTCAGTTCGGAATAACGGCCGCTTCGACTGCGTGGCGGGCATCCCCTCAGTACCCGCGGGACATGTCTGAGCGGAACACAATCATAGTCCCGAGCTTGCGGGGGAGCTGTCGGAGAAGCCAGCCGTTCCGCTCAGCGCGCTGGTTTGTTTTATCCCGAATACATGTTGAATATGGACATAAAGTCACCCATAACGCTCCCGCATGGATAGCAGAACAGTAAAAGGATCGAGACACCCTGGAGCGCTGAGATACATTAGCTTGCTCACGATCGACGGACGATTGCATCGGTCATACGAACCACGCGGGACATGAATTCGCAGTCGTGAACCCGAATGATGTCAGCGCCGCGCACGATCCCAACTGCCACGGCAGCTGCTGTCCCTTCCAGGCGCTGGTCGGGTGGGAGGTCCAGCGTGTACCCGATGAAAGATTTGCGCGAAGGTCCGATCAGCAAGGGGAATCCCAGCGAACGGATCTCTGGCAGGCGGTCGATCAACTCGAGGTTTTGTTCGACCGTCTTTCCAAACCCGATGCCCGGGTCAAGGATGATCCGATCTCTGGAGATGCCGGCCGTCTCAGCCATAGAAACACTCTCGAGCAGCTCCCGCTTGATGTCTTCGATCAAGTCATCGTAAGGGACACCCACGTACCTACCGCCCAGCCTTTCTCTGATTTCCGCGTGCACCCAGGAGCTCCGATTGTGCATAAGGACCACCGGCACGCCGTACTTCGCGATGGTCCTCCCCAGCTCCGGGTCCGCTTTCAGGCCCCACACGTCGTTCACCATGTGCGCGCCTGCCTCCAGAGCTGCCTCGGCGACTTCGTGCTTATAGGTGTCGATCGAGACCAGGACATCGAACTCCCGGACCAGAGCTTGGATCACTGGCAGGACCCGAGACATTTCCAGCTCCGCATCGACCGGAGAGGACCCCGGTCGTGTGCTCTCCCCGCCCACGTCGAGGATATCCGCGCCCGCTTTGACGAACCGTCCGGCCAGGTCCAGCGCAGCGTCTACCGTCCCAACTTCCGATACTGCTGAACCAGCTTCGATAGGTGAAGCAAGCACTCCATCTCCAGAAAAGCTGTCTGGAGTAATATTGAGGATGCCCATCAAATACGTGCGGCTTCCCCAGGTGAAATTACGGCCCCCAATCGTCAGGCCAGCAGATACTAGTGTATTCGCTTCCATAATTTCTGGCAGGCAGGTAATTGATTCCTGATTTTCGGGTTTATTCCAGGCTGATGCGCGGCACTATCCGGCGTCAGGAGGTTCAGACCTGGATTTGTATCTGGTTATTGACTCAGACCATCAGCGTCAGCGGGCGGTCCAACCATTCCTCCGCTTCTGTGAAATCCGTGAAGATGCGGAATTCGACGCCACCCGGGTTTGTCAAGGAGGGGATCTTCTCAATCGCTTCCCGGATGGCGTCGTTCGCTACGACGACCGCCAGGCGGATGTTCCGTGCAGCCGGGTCGGAATTGACTTCGATCGCGTAATCGATGGCTTCCTGCGTGATTTCGTTAACCTGGCGGAGATCGTAGAGATTGCGGGTCAGCCGGTCGGAGCTGAGCAGGTGGTCCAGCGCGAAAGCCCTCCAGTGTTCGAGTGTGCGATGCGAGACATCGGTGAAAGTGTAATGCATCCCTCCATCCGGGCGGCGGACAACGGTGTACCCGATGTCTGGGGTCGGAGTCCAGTTCAGGGGTTTCAATCCTTCTTCGGTCATCTGGTAAACTCCTCATCGTATTCAATTTGATTTTACCAAAATTATCCGGGTTCTTGACTGCATCCCCCCGGACTGAACCACGTAATGTCCTCGTGATCGACCCTGGCCAGCATCTCTTCCACGGTCAGATTGGATACCGGATGGCGCATCCGTGGTGCCAGCTGTGCCAGGGGAAGTAAAACAAACGCCCGACTGTCTACTTCGCGGTGAGGGATGTTCAGCGGCGGCGAGTGGATCACTTCGTTATCATAAAAGATGATGTCCAGGTCGATCACCCTGGGACCATAACGGAACGTCTCTTGCCGGCCGAGTTGGGCTTCGATTTTCTTCAGGTGGTCCAGCAGTTCTGATGGAGACAGATCCGTCTCAGCTCGGACCACCTGGTTTAAGAAGCGTGGTTGATCCTGGTATCCCCAAGGTGGGGTCTCGTATACCGGCGAACAATCTGTCGGGATCACATCCGGGGGCATCGCGTCTATCGCCGATCTCAAGTTGGCGAGGCGGTCCCCGAGGTTAGAACCAAGGGCAATAAACACTGCGTGGCGCATCACAGCCTTTCGAGGATGGTCGCCGTCGCCATCCCGTGCCCGATGCACATGGTCTGCAACCCAAATCTGCCGCCTGTCCGTTCGAGCTCGTAAAGCAGCTTGGTCATCAGGACGGCGCCGGTTGCGCCGAGTGGGTGTCCCAGGGCGATCGCCCCCCCGTTGGGATTCACGCGTTCCATGTCGGGATGGACCTCTCGCTCCCAGGCGAGGACGACCGAGGCAAACGCTTCATTTATCTCGATCAAGTCGATATCTTCTAACTTCAACCCCGCGATCTTCAACGCCTTTTTCGTAGCCGGGATCGGACCATCCAACATGAGCACCGGATCGGAGCCGACAACCACCCGGCTCAGGAACCTGGCTCTGGGAATCAGGTTATGCTGACCGACAGCCCGCGGCGAAGCGATTACCAGGGCAGCCGCCGCATCGCTCACCTGGCTAGAATTCCCTGCAGTGATCACGCCGTCCGGCTTGAAGACCGGCGGCAGCCCGCGCATCTTCTCCCGGTCGGGCGGGATGCGAACGCCCTGGTCCTGGACGACAGTCACTCCATCCGGGCGGGTAATCGGCAGGATCTGGCTCGAAAAGCGCTCGTTTTGGATGGCGATCATGGCCCGCAGGTGGCTTTGGTACCCAAAATCGTCCAGCTCCTCCCTCGATAACCCCCACTTCTCAGCCATCAACTCCGCGCTGATGCCCTGGTGGACGAGTTTGTATGGGAAGTCTAACGGCCATTCGGAGGGCCAGTCCGATCCGATCGGCTGGTGCGACATCATCTCGGTCCCTCCAGCGAGGACCAGGTCCATGTCGCCTGCCAGGATCGCCTGGGCAGCGAAATGCACTGCCTGCTGGCTTGAGCCGCACATCCGGTTCAGTGTGACGGCCGGCACCTCCACCGGGAACCCGGCCTTGAGGGCCGAGAGCCGCGCCAGGTTGGCTCCCTGGTCGCCTATCGGGGTCACACAGCCCCATACCACGTCCTGGACTGCTCCCGGGTCCACCCCGGCCCGGCAAACAGCTTCGCGCATGACCTGTGCGCCCAGATCCACGGGCGCGATCGGCGCCAGCGCGCCGGTGGGTTTCCCAATCCCAACCGGGGTTCTTACTGCAGCGATGATGTAGACCTCATTCATGCGTTAAATTTACCATTAAGTCATTTGATTCGATCGTGATTTTTCTCCCAAATTTGCCAATAATGCCCAGACTGGCTAAAATATCCGGGTTCGACAGATAAAAACCAAGTTAACCGGAGCCAGCATGCCTCAAGCCACCTTCCACTTTCCACGCGGTTTTATCTGGGGGACTGCCACATCGTCGCACCAGGTCGAGGGCAACAATGCCAACAATAGCTGGTGGGTCTGGGAACAGCAAGTCGGTCATATCGCCGAAGGCCACACTTCGGGTCTCGCGTGCGATTGGTGGGGAGGGCGCTGGCGGGAGGATTTTGATCGGGCGGCGGAACTGGGAAACACCGCCCACCGCCTGTCGATCGAATGGAGCCGGATCCAGCCCGCTCCCAATCGTTGGGATGAATACGCTCTGGACTACTACCGTGAAATGGTGCGTGGGCTGCGGGAACGCGGGTTAACCCCGCTGGTTACGCTTCACCATTTCACCAACCCGCTCTGGGTGGAAGAATCAGGCGGCTGGGAAAACCCTCAGATTGCAGCGCATTTCGAAAAGTTCACACAAAAGGTTGTCGAGGCGCTTCGCGAATACGCGAAAACATGGATCACGTTCAATGAGCCGAACCTGTACGCGCTGCTCGGACACTGGCTCGGGATCTGGCCGCCGGGGAAGAAGAGTCTCCTTTCTTCGGGCAGGGTAGTGGAGAACATCCTCCGCGCCCACGCGGCTGCCTATGCCGCGATCCACAGCCTCCAACCAGCCGCCAGGGTCGGGCTCGCTCACCATTATCGCAGCTCGCTGCCGGCCAGGGCCTGGTTCCCCCCGGACCGGATGATGAACAACTTGCAATCGCTCATTTTGAACAAGATCATCCCGAGAGCTCTGTTATCCGGCCGCCTGTCCCTCGCGTTCTACTCGAAACGGATCCCGGAAGCCAGGGGGACGCAGGATTTTCTCGGGATCAATTATTACACCCGCGAGCTCGTCTCGTTCAACCTTATGAAACCAAGGAAACTGTTTACGGACCAGCATTTTCGACCTGGGGCGGAACTCAGCGAGAACGGGTGGATAGCCAACGAACCGGAAGGCTTGTTCGAGGCAATCCGCTGGGCTCGAAAATTCAGGATTCCCATCCTCATCACCGAAAACGGTGTGGAAGACTCTCAGGATACCCTCCGTCCAAAGTATATGATCGGCCACATCCACCAGGTCTGGCGGGCGGTGAACTTTAACTGGCCCGTCGAAGGGTACCTCTGGTGGTCCCTGGTCGATAATTTCGAATGGGAGCGCGGCTGGACCCAACGGTTCGGGTTGTGGGAGCTCGATCCGGCCACGCAGGTCCGCCGCAAGCGGCCGAGCGCTGACCTATACGCCGAGATCTGCCAGGAAAATGGGATCTCCTCGGAGATGGTAGAAAGATACGCACCTGAAATCTTCTCCGAGTTGTTCCCGGGTTAAATGCCCGGATTCCGCCCTGTGGTATAATTTCGCTCGCCAACTGGATATTCCAACTGGAGAGGTAGCGTAGTCTGGCCTAACGCGCGCGCCTGGAGAGCGCGTGTACCGCAAGGTACCGCGGGTTCGAATCCCGCCCTCTCCGCTGTTTTTTCTCAAGGAGGGGGTTCAACTCCCAGTTACCATCGCCCGCAGCACAAGACCGACCATGATCAGGAAGCCGACTGCGTAGAGCAGCATATCCGGGCGATCCTGCCTGCCCTTTGTGTACGTGTACACCAGGGGGATTGCCAGAGCCAACGCCGCGCCATACAGCCAGTGGATGCCTCCCCTGAGAGGCCGGTTACCTGCAAACCAGAGAACCACTCCGAGCGCCCCCTGGACCAGAATGAGCAGCTCAGCGACAATTGCCGCCCCCCAGAAACTGCTCGACAGTCCTTGCCTCCGGAAAAACCGCCAGAAGCCCCAAATTGTCATGGCAGCGCAGAACAGCAGGGCTGTGTTTGCCAGGCTGGCGTGGATCTCGTTCAGACCCATGGGTCCCTCCTAATCAATCGGATTCCACAACAATCTTAAAGTCCCCCCGTAAATTTTACCAGGGTGAGGCCGGAATCATCCTTTTGGATCTTCGAAATCACCATCTCAATTCAACGTCGTATGGATGGATGAGTCCTCGCAACTTTGGTAAACTGTCCATCGCTTGGGTCTACCATTTAGACCCTATTCGTCTTGTTTACTCAGGGTCATTGTGCTACAATCCACAAAGGTATAGGGGATTCTATCGATCACAACGCCGATGAGAGGAGAACCTTGATGTCCGTTGAGGGAGCATTCGCGAAGAAACCGATTAACCGGCGGGAATTCTTAAACTTTGCCTGGTTAGTTTCGATCGGTTTTTTTACATTCACGACAGCAGGAGTGACCTATCTGTTTTCACTCCCACGGTTTAAAGAGGGCGAATTCGGAGGCGATTTCACGATTGGAAAAGTCAGCGACCTGCCGAAGCCGGACGCCCCTCCAGCGAATTATCCAAAAGTCAAACTTTGGTTAAGCAACACTGAACAAGGCGTGCTGGCCCTGTACAAAGTCTGCACGCACCTGGGCTGCCTTTACAATTGGAATACACAAGAGGTCAAGTTCATCTGTCCCTGCCACGGCTCTCAGTTCCAGAAAGATGGGACTTACATCACCGGTCCCGCGCCGCGCAATCTGGACCGGTTCGTGGTGCGGATCGAGTCGCCCGATGGTCAGGTGCTTGCAGAGACCGATCCCGATTCGGGAGGACCGCTCCAGCTCCCCGACGATCCTGATGCAGTCATCGTCGTAAGCACCGGAACACGGATCCAGGGCGAACGCCACGCTTGATGTGCACACCATCACTCCAATAATTAAGGGCCAGCGATATGCTTAAAGCAATTAATTTCCAGGACCTCCGCCAGAAATTAGCAGTGGCACTCGACAACCGGGTGCGCGCCATCACCGCTGGACTGGGGATCGATGAACTGCGAAACGTGCTGCGCGGCGACCCCCCGGTTGAAAAACCCAACCCACGCTACAAAGTCCACACCACCAGCTTCCTCTTTCATATCCGTCCCCGCTATTACCAGAAAGGCAGCACGATTCTCTCGCACACTTTCCGGTTGGGTTTCTTCACCATGTTCTTTTTCATGGTTGAACTTATCACCGGCGTGATTTTGATGATCTATTATGTCCCCACTCCGGATGCGGCCTACCAGTCGATACTCCAGATCATGAGTGAGGTGCCGTTCGGCAACCTGATGCGAGACCTGCACAGGCTGGGCGCCGAAGCCATGGTGATCTTCACATTTCTCCACATGCTGCGGACCTACTTCACCGGTTCCTACAAGAAAGATCGCTCTTTCACATGGCTGACGGGCGTGGTCTTGCTGGGCGTCACTCTGTTCCTGAGCTTCTTCGGATACCTGCTTCCCTGGGACCAGCTGGCATACTGGGCGGTGACCATCGGCACCAGCATGGCTGAGGCTGCGCCGATCGGCGGTAACGAGGTCAACCTCCTGCTGAGGGGAGCTCCCGACATCGGCGCAGGCGGTCTCCTGCGGGCGTACTTACTCCACGTTATCTTGCTGCCCCTGGTTGCTATCCTTGTAATCAGCATTCACTATTACAAAGTCGCCCGGGAACACGGGATTTCTCTCCCCGCCAGATACGATGAAATAAGCTTACCGAAGGAGGTTGAAAAAGAGGTCAAGTCGCGCCAGGATTACCTGCCTGACCTGTTCTCCCACGAAATCTATCTGACCGTCCTGGGACTATTCATCCTGTTAGTGGTGACGATCTTTTTCTATGCCGGTGCGCCCCTTGAGCACATCGCGAACCCTCAGCAAACCCCCCTCGACACGAAAGCTCCCTGGTATTTCTGGTGGCTCCAAGGGATGTTGAAGCTCGGCGATAAATCCTTGATGGGAGTGATCCTTCCCAGCATGCTGGTCGTGCTCTTGTTCGCAATTCCTTATATCGACCGCAATCCCAGCCGGCTGTTTGTCCGGCGCCCGGTTGCAGTCGCTATCGGCGTCCTTTTCGTGTTGACGCTGATTCTATTGAGCTACATGGGTCTCCCCGTCTATGGGATCGAGAGCCCAGCTGCAACCCGCATCGTCCAGGATATGGCTCCTGAGGAGGGGGTGGGTCCGCTGCGGGAGATCCCATACGACCAGCTCCAGATCGGAATCTACATCGCGAACGAGACCTCCCCTGAAAACCTGTGTCCGGACCTGGATTTCGGGTGCCCGAAGCTTGAGGAATTCTTTGAGATCTACACAGGAAGATTGAATGCTGCAATTGAATCTCAGGACCTGCCCAATGGAGAAGCCATCATGGTAATCGAGGACTGGCAGGAGAACCTAAAGAAAGTGACCATGCGCATCCTCTGGGACGATCAGGAATCGGGTGAACGCCGGGAATATTTCCGCCACATCTACATCCACAAGAACCATGGGGGAGAATGAACCCCAAGATGGTTGGAGGGCAATGGAAAACTCATGTCGCGATTTAACTTCGAGATAACATTTGGCGCGGTTTTGGTTGCGGTCACGTCGGTCGTATTAATCATCTACGGCTTGAATGAACCCGCTCGCATGGCCCGGGCTGAAGAAGAACAGAAAGCTCAGGCCATTGAAGTAGGCGCCGGATTGTTCGAGAGCAACTGCAGTGGCTGTCACGGTTTGAAGGGAGAGGGGATTCCCGGCTTGTGTCCGCCCCTGAACGATGCACACTTCTTCACCAACCGGCTCGAGGAAGTGAGGTGGAGCGGTAGCCTGGAAGATTACATCATCTCTACAGTTGCCGGTGGGAGGCTTGTCTCCACCCGTCCCGACCAGTACGCCGGCAATACCCCTCTGGGCGAACCAGCCATGCCGCCCTGGTCGGAGGAATACGGCGGGCCGTTGCGCCTCGACCAGATTCGCGATATCGCCCAGTTCATTATGAACTGGGAATCCACAGCACTCGGCGAGGTGGTCATCGAAGAGCTTCCGACGCCCACGCCGAGGCCTGAGGAGGCAGAGGATCCAGTCGCGCGCGGGTTGATTGTCTACAACGAACGCGGTTGCGGAGGCTGCCACACGATTGAAGGGATCAGCGCGGGCATCGTCGGTCCTAACCTGAGCCAGGTCGGGTCGGTCGCCGGGACGCGGGTCCCGGACCAGTCCGCTGAAGACTATCTGCGTGAGTCGATTTTGAATCCCAATGCGCACATCGTGGAGGGATTCCAGCCAAATATCATGCCGCAGAATTTTGGCGAATTAATCAGCCCAGAGCAGCTGAGCGACCTGATCGCTTTCCTGCTGGCACAGCAATAGGCAGAGAATTTTCCAGAAGGAAATCATGATAAACCCCAGGATTCGGTCTGCCAAACTGGTTAACGTACTCTTCTTGATCCTGATCCTGCCTGGTTTCTGGAGCGCTCGAACTTCTGCGCAGGAGGAAGGCGACGAGGAAAAGCTCGAACTCGGCGCACAGCTCTTCGCCGAGAACTGCGCAGTTTGCCACGGCGCTGACGGGCAAGGGAGGATTGGAGCAACTTTGAACCAGGATTGGCCTTCGATCCGTCCCGATCTGCGGATCAGGGAGACCATCACCAACGGCGTCTCCGGATCCCCAATGGTCGCCTGGAGCCAGGAAAACGGTGGGCCTTTGACCGATGAAGAAATTGACGCTCTGGTCTACTTTATCCTGAGCTGGGAAACAGGAGGCCCGATCCGGATCTTCCCGACGATGACTCCCCGCTCCCTGCCGCCTCTCACGCCTCCTCCAGGCGTCGCCGGCGACCCGGTCGCCGGTGCCAACCTGTATCTCTCGAATTGCGCGGTCTGCCATGGCGAGAACGGCGAGGGGCGGATAGGAGCGACGCTGGCGCGCGACTGGCCTTCAATTCGCCCTGATCTGCGCGTCAAATCTGTGATTGTCAGCGGGGTTGAAGGTTCTGCCATGCCAGCCTGGTCAAAGGAGAACGGCGGTCCTTTGACCGAGGAAGAGATCGACAATATCGTCTCCTACATCCTGACCTGGGGACCCATCCCGGGTGAAACTCCGGTTATCGAAGCGGAGAGAAGCTCCCCCTGGTGGGTCTGGGTGCTGGTCATCGTCATCTTCATTGCGGTGATTGTCGGTGTCGTCCTGGGCAGCCGGCGGAGCCAGGCGTCCGATTGACACAGAGGGTTACCTGAGGTATCCTCCATAGCGAGCCGTTGGGCGGGTCCGGCGCGGCAGAAACCTGC
>CAYQDF010000062.1:0-17751 GCA_964416175.1 uncultured Anaerolineaceae bacterium | reverse complement strand
TTCGACTTTAGACAGGAGCTTTTTTTCATCCTGGGTCGATAGACTATCCAGGACAGCATCGATGATTGATTCCCGGAAAGCACGCAAAAACTCATGCAATTGCATACTTTATAGTTTATTACACCCCTCGTGAAATGCCAATCGAAGCGGCTTTCAAGTTAGAAAGGATTCTGGCAGGGTGCGGTCGAGTTCAACCATTCCAGCAACGTTTCTCCAACTGATTGAAGGCTTTCACTTGAGACTTTATCGGGGGTATCTTCCGATGTGTGCCAGTAAGGATAATCAAAATCAATGATGTCTACAGACGGAACTCCAGCATTGAGGAATGGAATATGGTCATCCAGGATTCGGTATTTCGTCGTGTTCAGGAATTTATCCCCATACCCCAGTGTTGCGGCAACTTTCCAGATCCCATCTGTCAGTCGAGGGTCAGAGTTCAATTCCCGAAATATATTCAGATCAGAATCTCCGACCATATCGACAATTACAACGCATGCCGGAAGAGTATCCAGGTCCGCGACAAATGCCGTGGAGCCAAGGATCCAATCCCACCCTGGAATATTCCCATTATCCTCCGCATCGAAAAATGCGAGTTGCACCTGTTTCCGCTCCGATAGAGGGATGGTTCTGGCAAGCTCGAGCAGCACGGCCACTCCAGAGGCGCCGTCGTTGGCGCCTGGAACAGGCTTCTTGTGGTTATCAGGATCTGGGTCACGATCTGCATTTATCCGTGAGTCATAGTGCGCCCCTATGAGGACAAATGGATCAGAGAAAGGATCCCCACCTTCATCTTGCGCGAGAATATTCTGTATCCCTATCTCCCCCACTTTGGTCTTCTGGATATCCACGGACCACCCAGATTCAATCAATCGATCCCTGATCCATTCAACTGTAAGGGCATGTGCAATGGAACCCGGGATGCGCGGACCCAATTCGACCTGGTAGATCACGTCCTGGAGCGCTCTTTCACCATTGAATACGTGATCCAGCTGATCAGTTGTAAGGAGTTTTGATTGGTTTTGGCATCCAGGGAGAGTGATTATGGAAAGAATAAATAATGATAATATTAATTGTGTTGGAATGGCTATGCGCAATCTCGAGAGGTTCATCAGGTTTCCTAAATACCGATAAACTCCGTATTTATTGGAGGTCTTCCCGAAAGATTTTTCAGGATTTTATCACATGCAAATTTGTGCCTGCGCACAATACCCCATGGTTCTATAATCCTCCGCAAGGGGCTCCCGATTGCCTGCCCGCCGCATATTTTTTGAGGTAGAATAGATTACTGTGAATTAAAAAGAGTAATCCCCTTTCGTAAGGAGTTCGTTCTATGTTTCAACAATTCGGTATTCCAGAGCTTTTGATCATCCTCGTGATCGTGCTGGTGCTCTTCGGTGTGGGTAGAATCAGCAAAATCGCGGGTGAGATGGGGAGTGGAATCAGGGCATTCAAAGAGGGTTTGCAGGGGGGCAACGATAAAACCAAGCCAGAATCCGAAAAACAAGGAGAATCGCCAAACGAATAAGCCCTTTGCCTCCTCTGGCGAGAATAGTTTAAAGTCTGCGATCACATCGCTGCCCTGGTCTCAAGATCTGAGTGATGCTCAAATCGAGGCTTTAGTACGGATATCCAAATCACAAATCGTGGAGGGTGGCGAATATCTCTTCCACCAGGGGGATAAAGAAGATTACCTATATATTCTGCTGGAAGGCCAAGTTGCAATCGAAGTGGACACCCCAACCGGAGAACGAGTGGTCTTGTATCAGGCTGAACCGGTCGATATTCTCGGTTGGTCAAGCGTCACCCCGGTAATTCGGGAGCGCACTGCCAGCGCTCACGCACTGGTTCCTTCAAAATTGCTTGCGCTGGATGCGATCAAACTACGGCAGCTTTGCGACGAAGATCACCAGTTGGGTTATGTGATCATGCGCCGTCTGGCCAATGTAATCGCCACCCGTTTGCAGGTAACTCGAATGGAATTGATCGAATCACTCTCCCGCGCCGCTCGCCGGCGTAATAAAATCGCTCCCAATTAATTCAATAATTTTGAGAATAAAAGTATTATTAACGGGTGACATATTTCACTACCGGGCATCCGACCATTTATGGTATCTTATTCTCGGCAATAGAAATGCATGAACTGGCGGTTGCCGAGAACATCCTCGAAATTGCTCTCCGGCACGGTGAACGAGCCGGAGCAAGGAAGATCACCGACCTGCACCTGGTAATTGGTGAATTGTCTTCGATTATCGATGATTCAATTCAATTTTATTGGGACATCATTGCCAAAGGCACCCTGGCTGAAGGAGCAAGATTGCATTTCAAGCGAATCGGAGCACAATTGAAATGTAAGAATTGCGGGCATCAATATCCACTCTCCGGAGATGACTTTTCCTGTACAGCCTGTAAGAGCTACCAAGTGGAATTTATCTCCGGAAATGAATTTTACTTCGAGGCGATCGAAGTGGAGACATAAATGGAACGACGAATCGAGATTGCGGAGAAAATCCTGGATGCCAATGACAGGCTCGCACTTGAAAACCGCTCAATTCTTGATGGCGCCAAAGTGTTCGCCATTAATCTAATGGCTTCACCGGGGGCAGGAAAGACTTCATTGATCGAAAATACGATCGATCACCTGATAGGCCAATTCGCCATCGCAGTCATCGACGGTGATATTGCCACCGATCTGGACGCTCAAAGGGCAGCAAAAGCTGGTGCGATCGCACACCAGATTAACACCGGCGGTGAATGCCATTTAAATGCACAGATGGTGCGCGAAGCTCTGGCGCGAATAGACCTGAACCTGGTGGATTTACTGATCATAGAGAATGTCGGTAACCTCATTTGTCCTGCCAGCTTTCAGCTGGGCACGCACAAAAGCGTGCTGGTTGCATCCATCCCGGAAGGGGATGACAAACCCTATAAATACCCCGGAATGTATCGCGGTGTGAATGCGCTTGTAATAAATAAAATCGACCTGCTGCCTTATATAGATTTCGATCTCGATTACTTTAAACGTGGTGTAGAAATCCTCAACCCCGGCCTGCGGACTTTTGAATTATCCTGCCGGACAGGGCAAGGTTTCGACCAATGGACAGCGTGGCTTATTTCAGAGATCAACCTGCGGAAAGCGCCAGCAAACTGATGGATTTTGAACTCATCGGGCTTGGCGGCGCTCGCATCATCATTAAAGGCATCGTGCAAGGGGTCGGGTTCCGGCCCTTCGTCTACAACCTGGCTAAATTTTATGGATTGAAAGGCTGGGTACGGAACACCTCGGCTGGTGTGGAAATCGAGGTAGATGGAGAATTATCCAGACTTTGTTCATTCATCCATGCCCTGCAAACTGAATCCCCTCCCCTGGCGCGGATTGACAGCATGGAAGTCACGGAAAAAGCGAATAATGGATTTCACGAGTTCGAAATCCATCACTCTGCTGAAATCGATGACGCCTTTCAGCCGGTCTCGCCAGATGTGAGTGTGTGCGATGATTGTTTACGGGAACTGTTCGATCCAGACGACCGCCGATTCCTTTACCCGTTCATAAATTGCACGAATTGCGGCCCGCGATTTACAATCATCGAGGGGATCCCGTATGATCGACCCAATACCACAATGGCTGGATTCGAAATGTGCTCCGACTGCCTGGAAGAATACAACGATCCCACTAATCGTCGGTTTCACGCCCAGCCGGTTGCCTGTCCCGTCTGCGGACCGCACGTCTGGCTTGCAGGGGAAGTTGCGGAAAATGATCCCCGGCAGGCGATAGCTCTTGCCGTACAGCTGTTAAGAATGGGCAAAATTATCACTATTAAAGGCCTGGGCGGATTCCACCTGGCGTGTGACGCAACTAACCAGGAGGCTGTCTCTACGCTGCGGTCCAGGAAGCTCCGTGTTGATAAACCCTTCGCGATCATGATGGCGGGCATGGATGAAGTGTTCAATCAATGCTTTGTCAACGAAGATGAGCGAAAATTATTACTTTCAAAAGAACGCCCGATCGTCATTTTGAGGCGAAAATCCGATTCAATTGTCGATCCCGTGGTCGCCCCGGGGCAGGATACGCTGGGTGTGATGCTGCCGTATACACCGCTCCATCATCTTTTGTTCTTCGATTGGGGGCAACTCCATGGTCACTCCAAATCATGTTATTCAGAAAAACCATTAATCCTTGTAATGACAAGTGGGAATCTGAGCGAAGAACCCATCGCGAAAGATAATGCGGAGGCTGTCGAGAGGCTATCATGCATCGCGGATGCTTTTTTGATGCACGACAGACCGATCAGAACCCGCTGCGATGATTCGGTCGTCAGGGTTTACAATACCGAGAGACGTTCTCCAAGACCTGAAATTGCCTCAATCACCACGGGACTTTCCCGGAATGAGTTCAAAAAGGTAAGTGAACCACTCTTCTGGATGCCAATCCGGCGGTCACGCGGGTACGTACCTTACCCAATTCTTCTTACGGGTCAATACCCCACGATCCTGGCGGTCGGCGGGGAGCTCAAGAACGTCTTCTGCCTGACCCGCGGAAACTACGCTTTCCTGAGCCACCACATCGGTGACCTTGAGAATTTCGAGACTCTAAAGGCATTCGAAGATGGGATCAGACACTTTGAAAGTCTCTTCAACGCTGCACCTGAAACCCTGGCTTATGACCTCCACCCAAATTATCTTGCCGCCCGTTATGCTTTAGACCGGGCAGCGTCCGAACGGATCCCGGCGATTGGCGTGCAACATCACCACGCACACGTTGCAGCCTGCCTGGCCGACAATAATTACCTGCGTGATGATTATGTCTTGGGTGTAGCTTTCGATGGAACAGGCTATGGTGACGACGGGATGGTTTGGGGGGGCGAATTCCTGCTCGCAAATTATCGGGACTACAAACGAGTTGCACACCTGGTTTACACGCCCCTGTTGGGAGGCGAGAAGGCGATCAAAGAGCCCTGGCGTATGGCCCTCGTCTGGCTGGCGCATTCCGGCATCAGTTGGGATGAGGATCTCCCACCGGTGAAATTTGCCAGGCAGAGAAAGCCAGGAGGGTCCCTTGATATCGATCTTCTGGAGGTCCTCCATAACCAACTAACCCTTCGAATTAATTCGCCGTTGACATCCAGCGCCGGCCGGTTATTTGACGCAGTCGCCTCCCTCATTGGGGTACGCCACACAGCCAACTATGAGGCTCAGGCCGCTATCGAACTGGAGGCCGAAGCTGATCGTAATGTAACTTCGAGTTATTCCTTCGAAATCTCCACACAACTCCCCAGAAAGTCAGGTGATGAAAGTTTTCACATGATAGATCCTGCCCCGATGTTCAAGGAAATAGTAGCTGACCTCAAGGCTGGCCTTGGTCAGAAGGTGATTGCAGGGAAGTTCCACAATACCGTCGTCAATCTGATCGCGGAGACATGCGAAACGATCCGCACAAAATACGGCGTGCAGGACGTCTTCCTGAGCGGAGGTGTCTGGCAGAATGCCTTGCTTTTGACCAGGATAGTACCCTTCTTAGAAGAACGTGGTTTCAGAGTTTATACACATCGACAGGTCCCCAGCAATGATGGCGGACTTGCGCTGGGTCAGGCCGCGGTCGCAGCGCATCGGGTCAAATGAAGAGAACGCCCTATCGATCTGAATGATTATTTGGAGGCTGAAATGTGCTTGGGTATTCCAGGAAGAATCGTGAAAATCTACGAGAAAAACGGATTACAGATGGGAGAGATCGATTTTGGCGGCGTGATTCGCGAGGCCTGTCTGCAGTATGTGCCAGAAGCGGAGGTTGGAGATTACACATTGATCCATGTTGGGTTTGCCATAAGCCTATTAAGTGAAGCCGAAGCTGCCGAAACTCTCACCTTTGTGCGGGAGATTGCAGAACTTGGGGATGAGCCTGAAAATGAAATTCTTGACTGAATACAGAAACGCGGAACTGGTCCACCGCGTCATTGATGAAATAAAGCGTACGGTGACCAGAAACTGGACCCTGATGGAAATCTGTGGTGGGCAAACGCATGCGATCATGCGATATGGCCTCGATCAGATTCTTCCGGCTGAGATCGAACTGGTCCACGGACCCGGCTGTCCTGTCTGCGTCACTTCCCTCGAACTTATCGACAAAGCCCTGGCAATCGCCGCACGTCCCGAGGTTATTTTTACTTCTTACGGCGACATGCTGAGAGTCCCAGGCTCTGGGAAGGATCTGTTCCAGGTCCGTTCGGAGGGCGGGGACGTGCGGGTTGTGTATTCCCCCCTGGACGCGATAAAAATCGCGGAGGAAAATCCGGATCGCGAGGTTGTCTTTTTTGCAATCGGATTTGAAACGACTGCCCCGGCGAACGCAATGAGCGTTCTACAGGCAAAAGCCAGAGGGCTGCGCAATTTCAGTGTCCTGGTCTCTCAGGTCTGCGTCCCCCCTGCCATGGAAGCAATCCTGGGCTCAGCACGTAACCGTGTTCAGGGATTTCTGGCTGCCGGTCATGTCTGCGCGGTTATGGGTTACTGGGAATATCCTCCGATAGCAGAGAAATATGGCGTCCCAATCACGGTTACTGGTTTCGAACCTTTGGATATCTTGCAGGGAATGTTGATCACAATACAAAACCTGGAGAGAGGGAAGGTGGAGGTTGCGAACGCATATGCAAGAGCAGTTACCTACGAGGGCAATCGGCCTGCTCAAGAGGTCATCAAACTCGTGTTCACAACCTGCGATCGGAAATGGAGAGGGATTGGGATGATCCCACAAAGCGGCTGGCGTCTGCGCCCTGAATTCAGGGAACTCGACGCGGAATTCCGTTTTCCGATAGACCAAATTAAATCCGAAGAAGCTCCGATTTGTATCGCCGGTGAAATCCTCCAGGGATTAAGAAAACCTTTCGATTGTCCAGCCTTCGCCAGGACCTGCACTCCTCAGAATCCACTCGGCGCGACAATGGTCTCTTCCGAGGGGGCCTGCGCAGCGTATTACAAATACGAACCGGTGAGGCAAAGATGACCGACGAAAAGGAAACCTTGGAATTCGACGGTTTGATCTGCCCGGTTCCTTTGGTTCACAATTCCCGCATTGTTCTTGGTCACGGCAGTGGTGGGAAGATGAGCAGGGATTTGATCGAAGCCACCTTCTTCCCTCCATTTGACAATCCGATCCTCCGCGCCGGGGATGACGCTGGTGTCCTCGAACTGGACAGCGGATTGAAGCTTGCCATCAGCACAGATGCACACGTGGTCAGTCCGATCGAATTTCCGGGGGGTGACATCGGTCGCCTGGCGATATGCGGGACAGTGAATGATTTAGCCATGATGGGAGCTGTACCGATCTGCCTGACAGCCAGTTTCATCCTGGAAGAAGGTCTTGACATTGCACGTCTAAATCGAATCGTTAACTCAATGCGAGTGGCAGCCGAGGAAGCTGGAATCCTGATCGTTGCTGGAGATACGAAAGTCGTCGAAAAAGGAAAAGTGGATGAGATCTTCATCTCCACCACCGGGATCGGGAGAATACCGGAGGGAGTGGCGATCCACGGTCGAAATGCCCAACCAGGAGATATCGTCATCTTATCCGGGACGATTGGAGACCATGGCATTGCTGTTCTGAGCGCGCGCGGGGACCTTGGTTTTGAAGCAAACATTCAGAGTGATGTCGCACCTTTAAGCGGTCTCGTCGCGGACATGCTGCAAGGGGAAAGGACAAAAGGCAGGAAAGGCGTCCATGTATTGCGCGATCCCACCCGGGGAGGACTCGCGACAGCGCTTAATGAAATCGCTATTCAGTCCCAGGTAGCAGTCAAGTTGTATGAAGATACCATACCTGTCCAACAGCCAGTTTTGGCAGCCTGCGAGATCCTGGGGTTTGATCCATTGTACATCGCGAATGAAGGAAAATTAATTGCCTTCGTCTCCAAGGACTGCGCAGACGAAGTCCTGAATGCGATGCGAAAAAATCCATTCGGTCGTAACGCAGCCATCATCGGAGAAGTCGTCAATGGTCCTCCAGGGAAAGTTCTCCTGAAAACAGCTCTCGGAACTACGAGGGTGGTTGACATGCTTTCCGGGGAAATGTTGCCTCGGATATGCTGAATTCGCCTCCTTGTCCATTATTACCGGCGCGGATAAAATAAGAGTAACATCATCTAACGTCAGTTCGGGATAAGGGGAAAATGAGGGCTTTTGTTGTCGATCTGGGCGGCTGCGCCGCCCCAATCGACAACAGAAAACTCTTATCCCGTACTCACGGTCCTCTAAGAAATAAAAGGTGGTTTATCCATGGTGGAGATCCTGCACCTCCCAGGATTTCTCGGCACTCACGCGAATTTCGCTGCTGACGTGACCTTGCTCTTGATGGTCATGATCGGGATAATATTCACGATCGGGTTCGTCCTGGCGCGGAAGAAGAAGTTCGAAGCCCACCGTTGGGTACAGACAGCAGCAGCTTCACTGAATGCCATCCTGGTATTATGGTTGATGATCTTGCCTTTCCGTGATTTTGTAATCCGGGACACTGGAGGCCCGCGCGCAGGATTATTCTACGCGATCACCATTCTTCATGCAATCCTCGGCGCGGTTGCCCTGCCTTTCGGGTTGTTTGTGGTTTTGAGGGGTAACAGGCTCGTCCCAAGAGCGCTGCGATTTAACAACTACAAATTGTTCATGCGGACGGCTTACGGCCTTTATATCCTCACGATCCTGGTCGGGATCATCGTCTACTATACCTGGTTCGTGATTATTCCAAACCCGCCGGTGTACTGATCGCGTTTGAAGTACAACAGAGAGCATTCGGAAACTCCCCTACCGAACGTTCTCACGATAAAAAGGAGCTGTGGAAGGGAGCTTTCATCTCGTGCGCTGGTGTGCTTGGCACCGGGATGCGGTTCAATTCGACCACCATGATAATGAGATGAACAAAGTTAACGTCTATCAGATCACAATTGCAGCTTTAGTATTTTCAACGATGGCCGTTTTCCCTTTTTTTACAAAAGCTGAAGCTTCATCAGCGATACCCATAGAGGACTCCCCAGAAACGACCTCATCCGATCAGTCGAATTCTATCCGTCTGCCACTCATCCTGTTCAAAACGGTTTCACCGCCTCCCCCGCCTCCAGTGATGCCGAAACTTATGATCTGCAGCGCCGATTCGCCTGCGATTCCCGATAACAGTCCTTCCGGGGTGACGAGCACTATTGGATTCAGCGATCCCCGTTATCTATACGATCTGGAAGTTCGATTGGACGTATCCCATAACTGGATTGGAGATTTGGTAATAAGCCTTGCCCATCTCGAAACTGGTAAATCGATCAATCTACTCGAACGTCCCGGACCGCCAGGATCTCCAGAAGGTTGCGGAGAAAACGATATTAAGGCAATTTTCGATGATGATCTGTCATTAAATGCGAGAAGAGAATGTTCTCCATCGCCAGCGGCTATCGCGGGCATCTTCCTGCCCGACGAACCCCTCGGGACATTCGCCACCGAACCTGTCGCCGGTAACTGGAACCTTAAGATCTCTGACAATGCCGCTGGAGACTCAGGAAAACTGAATCAATGGTGCCTCACGGCAACCTTGACCGACGTGCAAATTCCCCAGCCCCCTCCTCCAGAGCCGCCCGTCCTCCCGGAAGCCCACCTGATCCCCGGCCTTACAGGACAGGGACAGGCTTTACCCCTGGACTGCGAATCTCGCTCGGCCGTCGATTGGGCAAACTATTTCGGCGTGAAAATCGGCGAGCTGGATTTTTTCTACCAGCTGCCAGAGTCAGACAACCCGGATAAAGGATTTGTGGGCAACGTTTACGGAGCCTGGGGACAGATCCCTCCCAACCCTTACGGCATACACGCTGAACCTGTTGCAAGCCTGCTGCGTCAATACGGTCTCGCCGCAACAGCCCACAAGCCTCTGACTTGGGACAGTCTGCGCGCGGAAGTCGCTGCTGACAGACCGGTTATTGTGTGGATCGTCGGATCAAATCCTTTGACAAATGGGATCCCGATCTATTATCTACCGAGTGACGGATTGCTGACGATAGTTGCTCGATATGAACACACCGTAATCGTCACCGGCTTTACTGCGGATACTGTCACTTATTTGAACGGTGCAAATTACTACACGATCAGCCGCAACCAGTTTCTGGCTTCCTGGTCAGCATTAGGCAACATGGCAATCACCGCCGGCGATTAGGGGATACACCTCCTGCCTTGGTTTATGAATTGCTATCGATTACCTGTTTCTCTGATCTTTAAAGGGTGATGTGGCGGCTAAATCCCCCACTTGATTCGATAAAGCGTCAATATTCGTCATCATCCAACCAAATCTCATCCTCTTCTTCTTCGAGATCGATATCCTCCCATTCCTCGAGCTCTTCTTCTTCGTCCTCCCACTCCTCTTCAACCAGATCATCCGCTCGAGAATAAGTCATGCAGCCCACATCAGGGTCAATTTCGACTGCAGCCGCTCCACAATAACCATCGTCGAGGAACACACAGTCGATATAATGACAGCGAATTCGAGGCATTTATACCTCCTTCACATTAAGATGCTGGATGAGGTTCGGGAAAACCTCGCCACAGCCTGACGCTTGAGAGCACAAATAATACCACTAATATCACGGCTGACAAAGCACAATAGGGACAAATGGCTTTCAGAACCGCAATTTCCAGATAGGTAAGATAAATGGAATACAGAACTCCAACCAAAGTCAATCCGAATACCAGGATTGGTATGTATTCTCTGAATAAACTGCTGCGGTTTTCAACCAGCAAGAGAAGTACTATCAGTAAATAGGCTCCCGCTCCCAACAATGCGATCGGAATCCCGGCGAATTCAGAGTATTTGCTGGAGTTTACAGATTCACAATCCCCAATCGTGCCGCAAAGTGAGTATTGGCCGGTATATTTAACGAACGTAAGGTATAGACTGTCAACTACACCAATGAAAGCCAATCCGATAGATATGATCTTTATTTTATTATCCATGGATAAGAACCAATCAACACCACATAAGAAACACACAATTCAATTTTGGATTATCCAGGCTTCCACCTCCGCCCGAGACGGCAGCGATTTTACACCAGATGGAATAATCAGTAAAGCATTTGCCTGGACGAGGGAGAGTAAATTTCCCGATCCTTGATGACCGGTAAGCGATGCAATCAATTCCCCACCCTCTTCCCGAACGACCGCCCGGAGATAACTCTCCCGCCCGTCGGATTCGATTTTCTCTTTCAATCTGACAACTGTTCGCGGTCTTCGATACTGCTTGAGTCCCCCAAGCTTCATTAAGGTCGGACGAACAAAGACCTCATATCCGACAAAAGCGGATACCGGATTGCCTGGCAGACCAATAAAAGGTGTGCCTCGATAATAACCAAATGCAAGCGGCTTACCCGGGCGCATATTCACCCGCCAGAAAGATAATCTCCCGTGTTTCTCAACAACGAGCCGCACAAAGTCAAATGCGCCAACACTCACCCCAGCTGAAGAAAGTATTAAATCGACTTTTTCGGATACAGCTGCCTCCAGGGCTCTTTCAACTGCCTCTTCTGTGTCTGGCACGATACCCAGATAGGTTGAATCAGCGCCATCACGAACGCACAAGGCAGATAGGGTATAGAAATTTGAATCGTGGATTTTGCCGGCTGTGAGAGGGGCGTCAACCGGAACCAGCTCATCGCCGGTCGAAAGCATGGCGACCCGTGGCTTCCTATACACAGTGACGCCAGGGATCCCGAGCATCGCCAACAACCCGATATCCTGCGGGCGCAACCGCGATCCTCGCTCCAGGACGATGCTCCCCGCTTTAATATCCTCCCCTCTTTTGCGAATATAATCCCCTATCTTGACCGGTCTGAGTACGAGCACTTCATCCTGGAGTGGCGAATACCCAGGATTTTCCTCCTTCATCTGGTTCGTGTTTTCCACTGGAACAACGGCATCAGCACCTTCCGGGAGCGGTGCTCCCGTCATGATACGCGCGGCTTCTTTTTCACCCAATGCAATACGTGGAATGGTCCCCGCCGGAATATCTGCGACTACCTTGAGATCTGCTGGTGAGTTCGGAGAAGCGTTCGCGACATCTGAAGCTCGAACAGCAAAGCCGTCCATGCTGGAATTGGAAAAATAAGGCAGATCAATCTCGGAGGTTATATCAGCCGCCAGGATCCGACCGTACGCCTGAATTATCGGGACAGTCAAAGAATCAACGGGAGAGAAGCTTTCCAGCAACTGTTGGAGTGCATCTGAAACACTGAGCAAATCTGTTTGTTGTTCCACCATAAAGTATCTCGGCGCGTATTTATCCAGGGCGAACGCGTTGGGCTTCGAGGACGTTCGGGAGGTTTTCCAACCGGTCGAGGATCTTACTCAGCTGAGCCAGGTCACGGATTTCAAGGACGAGATCAAAAATAGCCAGATTATTGTTCACATCCACGTTTACCTTTGCCATGTTAATGCCTTCATCGGTGATCAGGGTGGATACATCGCGCATCAAGCCATTTCGGTCATAGGCTTTTATCCTGACAGGCACCGGGTAAGTGCTGCGAACCTCACCCCAGGTAACCCTAACCAGGCGTTCCCGGTCTCGAATCCGTAAGATATTCGGACAATCCTGCCTGTGAATGGTCGCCCCTCGGCCGCGTGTGATGTATCCAACGATCGCGTCCCCTGGGGCTGGATTACAGCACCGCGCCATCGTCGTGAGCAATCCCTTTAATCCCAACACAGAGATCGTGTCGGGCGCCGGTGTAACTTCTTCTGGAACTGGGCGAGAGGGGGCAATCAATTCATCCTGTTCTTCGGGGATAGTCAGGTGGTTGATGATCTTACCAATCGCCATGTCGCCATTGCCGATCGCCTCGAAAAGGTCTTCGACCGTCCGAAATTCGAATTCCCTGGCTAACCTTTCAAGGCTGACCTGGCTGAGGCCCAGCCGCCTCAGTTCTTTTTCCAGTAAATTCTTCCCCTGTGTAATGTTGTGCTCACGCGCTTGCCGCTTGAACCAGCGCCGGATCTTTGAACGGGCGCGTTGGGTTTTGACCAGCCCTAAATTCGGGTTCAGCCAATCCAGGCTGGGGCCGCCTCGCTTAGCTGTTAATATCTCAACTTTATCACCAGTCTTCAGCTCATAATCCAGCGAGACGAGCTTCCCGTTCACCTTGCTGCCGCGGCAGCGATGTCCAACGTCGGTGTGGACGTGGTAAGCAAAGTCGATTGGAGTGGAGCCAGCAGGAAGGTCGATTATGTCGCCACGGGGGGTAAACACATAGACGCGATCCTTAAAGACATCCGATTTCAGCCCATCGACAAATTCGCTGGCATCGATGACATCCTGACGCCACTCCATCAAGGTCCGCAGCCACATGATTCTCCGCTCATAATCTTCATCCTTCCTGACTCCCTCTTTGTATCGCCAGTGTGCAGCGATACCGTACTCCGCATTCTGGTGCATCTCAGGAGTCCTGATCTGGATCTCGAGGGTCTTGGCGTCGTCGAAAATTACAGCGGTGTGCAGTGACTGGTAAAAATTGTCCTTTGGGGCAGCAATATAATCGTCAAATTCTGAAGGGATCGGCCGCCAGTGGGTGTGGATTACACCAAGGGTCGAATAACAGGTGGGGATGTTTGGAACGATGATGCGGACGCCGCGGACATCAAATACCATGTCGAACGGGATCCCTCGCCGAAGCATCTTGCTATAAATGGAGTAGATGTGTTTGGGACGGCTTGTGATCTCGGCAGTGATGCCCTCTTTCTGAAGCACAGCAGACAGTTTCTTGGTTATTTCATCGAGTTCTTTTTCCCGGTCTGCTCTGCGTTCAGCTAAATGTTCGGCGATATCTTTATAAGTGACCGGATCTAAATGCCGGAAGGCCAGATCCTCCAGCTCCCATTTAATCTGCCAGATGCCCAAACGGTTCGCGAGTGGCGCAAAGATATCCATGGTCTGCTGGGCAATCCGCCTGCGTTTACTCTCGGGTAAATGCCCCAGGGTCCGCATATTGTGCAGCCGGTCCGCAAGCTTTATCAGGACCACCCGCACGTCTTCCCCCATCGCCAGGAAGGTCTTGCGAAGGGTTTCCGACACAGCGTCGTAGCGCCTGCTTCTCAGGATCTGATCCGCTTCAACCTCGGGATCGGGTTTACCTTTCCGTTTGGCCAGATCTCGCTCGAGTCCTTCTTGAATTTCCTCCTTGGAGTACTGCTCACCGCGGGAGACCCGCGGGAGCTGGGTCAGTTTTGTAACCCCATCTACGAGGCGCGCGATTTCTTCCCCAAAATCCCGGTTTATATCCTCGAGTGTGACTTCCGTATCTTCGACCGTGTCGTGAAGCAATCCAGACGCGACGACTTCAGGTGGAACATGGAGCTCCGCCAAGATTGAGGCGACCGCCAGACAGTGGTTGATATAAGGTTCCCCTGAGGCGCGCACCTGACCCTGGTGGGCTCTTTCGGCAACCCGATAAGCCCGAAGAACGAGGTCATGATCTGCGGTCGTATAATTGGCTGGGAGTGCTTCGAGCAAATTTTCGATCTTCATCCTTTATTCACTCGGCGATAGTATACCAGTATCAACACAGACCTGCATGGAACATGGGGGATTTGCGATAATCATTATATAATCAAGGCCGATCACACAGCGGCATACGATGGACGAAGGAATCAGCATCCAGGGTAGATCGAAATTCGATAAACTCATAAAGATTGCACGCTTCTTCTGGCCGGGACTGGAAACTCTGGCTGATCAGAAGCTGCTGATCGGCGCGGGGGATGTGATCAGCTTCCTGTACACAATTCCGCTTGCAATCGCCGGGTTGGTGTGGCTGGCGATCTCAACCAACCTGGATATCATCCTTGAACATCCCTTCTTTTTCCTGTTGAACCTGGGGCTAATTTATTTATTCAATAAAATCTCCTATTTCATCATTATAGAAATCCGGACAGACCGCTACGGAAGTTCCGAAGAGTCGTTGGCGACTATGATCTTGTGGTCGGCAGTCTTACTGCTTGGACCGACTGCACTCTGGCTGGGTGTCATCAGCCTGGGTGCTGCCTTCATTAACATTTTCAGACAGGCGACTACGACCGCCGCGCGGTGGAACCTGGCCAGAAATTTCTCATTCTCAATAAGCGCAAACACACTCGGGATTCTGCTTTCTTTGTTTATTTATAAACAAATTGGCGGAACTATCCCGATCTCTGAGCTGACACTTTCCGTTATTCTGCGAGGCCTGGTAGCTTTCCTGGTTCATTTCGCTTCGATCACCCTGATCTGGTCCGGGTACATCCTTTACCACCTGGAAGTCCAGAGGGCGATCGCAGCCGAATGGACGATTCGTCCGATCATCAGATTTTTCTTTCTCAGCATTGGGCCGTCTTTTCTCGCCCAGCCTTTTTCCATCCTTCTTTCAGGCTTGTACGTCCAGAATGGTCTGACCGTCTACATCTTCCTCCTGATCGGTCTGCTTCTGGTGGCGTACATCGCCAGGCAATTAAGCTGGGTTGCAGAGAGCAATCGTCAACAAACCCGTCAGCTCGAACAGCTCGAACAGCTGAGCCGGGCTATCTTCGAATCCCTGCCAGATATTTCGACCCTTCCAGACCTCCTGAGAGAACACATCCCAAACATGTTCCCCTCCGGTCACATATCGATCTGGATCTCGCCAAACGACCAGCTTCTGGATTATCCGGATGACTGGCCGCCTGCTTCAGAAAGTATGAAGGAGTGGGTCGTTAGACAAATCGGCCCGGATGCATTTCGGGTCAAAGACCCGCTTCCCTGGGAACCTGATGCGAGAGAGCACCAGGCGATGATTACTGCCCCAATCCATGAACGCGGGTCTGGAAGAGCCATCGGTGGAATTTGCATTGAGCTGAGGACGCTCGCCCAACCGTGGGACAGGCGCTCATTGGCCAATCTTTTCCCAGCCACGCTTTCCCTTGCGGACCAGATCGCTTCCGCTCTACACCAGGCCGACGTTTACCGGCAGTCCCTGGAATACCAGCAGGTGACCCAGGAGCTCCAGCTGGCAGGTCGGATCCAGGCCAGCTTTCTCCCCAATAAGTTCCCATCCATGGCTGGCTGGCAACTGTCAGTCACACTCCTTCCAGCAAGAGAGACCTCCGGCGATTACTTCGATGTGATTGAACTGGAGAAGAACAAATTGGGAATACTAATTGCGGATGTTGCAGACAAAGGGATTGGGTCTGCCCTTTACATGGCTCTCAGTCGTACTCTCATTCGGACTTACGCTGAGGAATATGCGGCCGACCCTGAAGTTGTGTTCTTCGCTGCGAACAACCGTTTGTTGAAAGACGCAAGAGCAAACCTTTTCATCACAGCGTTCTATGGAATCCTGGATCTCGAAACCGGAGAAATGTCCTACTGCAACGCAGGTCACAACCCACCCTATCTGATCAGAAATCAGGAACCTGTGAAAGTTGAAGCCCTTTCCAGGACTGGAATCCCAATGGGCATCGAAGTAAACACGACGTGGACCAGAGAAAGAGTCCAAATCAACCCGGGCGACATTTTATTGTTGTTCACCGATGGAATCCCGGATGCTCAAAACGAAGAGGGCGCCTTTTTTGATGACGAGTCAATCCTAGAAGTCGCCCGGGAGAATATTGGCCGCCTGGCCTTTGAGATTCAATCGGAGATCCTGGACAGACTGCAGCAATTCGTTGGAAACGCCCCCCAATCCGATGACATCACTCTGATGGTCCTGATTCGGGATAAATAAGAAAATCTATAGAAGCCATCTCAAGAATAATGGAAGGGCGGTTACCACACCAACCCGTTTTTGAGATACCCTCCATTAATATTATCCAGGCTTCTTTCTCTTCACCATGCGAAGGGTGTTGCCTTTTTCCGAATCGAAAGTAAATTTCACCTCGTCCATCATCTTTTTCATGATGAAGAGTCCTGCTCCTCTAGGTTTCAGTTCTTCCAATCCGACTGAAAAATTCGGTTCCGGGACTTTAGCCGGATCGAAGGGTTTTCCCTGGTCTTTGAGCGTTATCACGAGTTCGTCTGTCTTTATGTCGCAGGTTAATTCGATTTCACCGACCCCTTTGTTGCCATAGGCGTGTTCGATTATGTTCGTGCATGCTTCGTCGACTGCCAGTTCTACCGCATAGACGTCTTTTTCATTAAACCCGGCGCGCTTGGCCGCCTGTACAACATAATCCCGAATATCCGCCAGACTCTCCAAGCGGCCAGGAAATATCACGGTAACCATAAATTGCTGTTTGGTTAAAAACTGGCAACTGCACTGGTGAGATCGTTGAAAATCTTGAAATAAGACCCCATGCCGACCAGGTTCAACGAATCCCGGATTCTATCCTGTACACACGCGAGAACAACTTCCCCGCGGTTATAACGTCTGCAGGCTTTCTGCATCTCGATTAGAACCCACCAGCCTTTACTCGAGATGAAATCCACATCGGTCATATCGAAAACAATCTTATATCTTCCGTTCTGAGTCAGCGATGTCAGGACTTCTTCCAGCATGGGAGCCGTGTTGCTGTCTACCCTACCGTTCATCTTAACGACATCGCAGCGTTTGTATTGTGTCGTCGATATATCCATTTTCAACAACTCCATGTTGGGATTGGGTAATCACACTGGCAGTCGATCGACCGCAGTGAGTATATCATAAAAACCTGCCAGGCTTGACTCGCCCTAACCCGTATGGTACACTACCTTCCGCCTGGTCCCGTGGTGTAGCGGCCAAACATGCGGCCCTGTCAAGGCCGAGATCGCGG
>CAYQDF010000061.1:0-18124 GCA_964416175.1 uncultured Anaerolineaceae bacterium | reverse complement strand
ATCGAAAATTCGGCTGGTCTTCGGGACTTTTCGTAATATTCAGGAGCAAAGAAGATGAGAGTTTCAGCATCGGTGAAAAAACGCTGTTCCAAATGCAAGATCGTTAAACGACGCGGAGTCGTTTACGTGATCTGCGAGAACCCTAAACACAAACAGCGGCAGGGATAAATCATATGGCGAGAATCGAAGGCGTTGATCTACCGCGGAATAAACGTGTCGAGATCGGACTGACTTACCTGTACGGGATCGGTCCAACCCGTTCACGAGAAATTCTGAAGGCGACCCAGGTGAACCCGGACACGCGGATCAAAGATCTGACGGATGCCGAGATCGCAGCGCTGCGTGAGTATATCGTTCAGAATTACAAGGTAGAGGGTGACCTGAGGCGAGAAGTCCAGCTGCACATCAAGCGTTTGATTGAGATCGGGTGCTACCGAGGCTTGCGCCACCGGCGGAACCTGCCGGTACGCGGCCAGAGGACTCGGACGAACGCTCGGACACGCAAAGGACCTAAGAAAACTGTCGCCGGGCGCGGTCGGCGGCGCGGCGCAAAGAAGAAGTAATCGGACTGGAGATCATCGGCTCGAGGGATTATCAGAATTTAGAGAGGTCTTATGGCAAAAGGAGATCGAACATCGCGACGCACCAGCGCACGCAAAGTCAAACGGACCCTTGCCGCCGGGCAGGTGCACATCAACGCAACTTTCAACAATACCATCGTCACGATCACGGACCAGCAGGGAAACGCCGTCGTATGGGGCAGTGCTGGATCGGCTGGTTTCAAAGGGTCCCGGAAGAGCACACCCTTTGCGGCCCGGCTGGCTGCTGAACAGGCCATTAAAGCCGCGCAATCGATGGGTTTGCAGGAAGTGGAGATATTCGTCAAAGGTCCCGGTCCTGGCCGGGAATCCGCGATTCGGGCGGTGCAGGCAGCTGGTTTGAAAGTCACCGCAATCACGGATAAGACGCCTGTGCCTCACAACGGCTGCCGGCCGCGGAAGAAAAGACGGGTATGACGAATCTGAAATCGAGGAATTAATGAATGGCTAGATATACAGGACCTGTTTGTAAACTTTGCCGGCGTGAGGGTGAGAAGTTATTCCTGAAAGGGGACCGCTGCTTCACGCCAAAATGCTCCTTCGACCGGCGCGGATATCCGCCTGGGCCTCACGGAAAGGGCGCCCAGTTCCGCCGGCGCCGGGAATCGGATTACAACCGCCAGCTGCGAGCGAAGCAGAAAGCCAGACGGATTTATGGAATCCTGGAGCGGCAGTTCCACAGATATTATGAGGTCTCATTAAAACGACGCGGATTGACGGGGTTGAATCTGCTCCAGATCCTGGAATCACGCCTGGACAATGTCGTGTTCCGCCTGGGATTTGCTGCCAACCGTGCACAGGCTCGCCTGCTGGTGACACACGGACACTTCGACGTGAACGGCAGACGGACGGATGTGCCATCGATGCTGCTCTCGCCCGGCGATGTCATCTCCGTGCGGGCAGGTTCACGGAAACGACCTTACTTCAAAGACCTGGCTGAGATCGCCGAGGACCGGCAATCGCCAGACTGGTTGAGTCGGGACCTGAAGAATCTCAGCGGAACGGTCATCCGTCTGCCGGAACGCTCCGAGATTGACGGCAACCTTCACGAGCAATTAATCGTCGAGTACTACTCAAGGTAGGTTTATAGGATGTTCGTTCGGAATCAGAATATCAGGAATACCCAGAATTTCTTGGGAGAGGTGAACCGTGATCGGTTTGATTAACATGGTAACGCCGAAAATAGAACGCGAGGCGGAGGCCAGAAACTACGGTAAATTCATAATCAGCCCACTGGAACGCGGCTACGGTATCACTCTGGGCAACGCGTTGCGCAGAGTGTTGCTGTCTTCGCTTGAAGGCGCTGCTGTCACCTCCATCCGTTTTGCAGATGTGCAACACGAGTTCAGCGATATCCCCGGGGTGCGGGAAGATGTCATCCGGGTGATGCTGCAAATAAAGCAGCTTCGGATGAAAATGTTTGATGTGGACACCGCGAGACTCCATCTTGAGGTCCGCGGCGCCGGGATCGTTACCGCAGCCGACATCATCACACCACCCGAGATCGAAATCGTGAACCCGGATCTCTACCTGTTTACGGTCGACGATCCGAAAGCCAATCTCGAGATCGAAATGACCGTCGAGCGAGGACGGGGATATTCCCCTGCCGATGATCGGGGCGGTCGCCTGCCGATTGGCGAATTGCCGGTCGATGCAATTTACAGTCCGGTGCGCCGGGTCGTATGGGATTCGGGATCAGCCCGGGTGGGGCAAAGCACCAATTACGACCGGTTGACTCTGGAGATCTGGACGGATGGCACGATCGGTCCGGAGGAAGCGCTCAGCAAGAGCGCCAAAATCCTCATCGATCACCTGCGCCACCTGGCCGGTGTGAGCGAAGAATCCCTGGCGATCATCACTCACGAAGAAGAAGAAAGCAGCCGCCTGACCAGTGAGATGATCGAAACGCCGATCGAGAACCTGGATCTGTCCGTCAGAGTCTTTAACTCCCTCAAACGCACGGGGATCACGACGGTTGGGGAAGTCCTCGAACTGCTCGAGAAGGGCGATGAAGCAGTCATGTCCATCCGCAACTTTGGAGAAAAGAGCCTCGAAGAGCTCCGGGCCAAGATGAGGGAGAAGAATTACCTTAAGAATGACGATGAAACTGAAATGGAGTAATTAAGCGATGCGGCACAGAGTAGCAGGATACAGATTGGGGCGTACCAGGAATCACCGGACTGCTCTGCGGAAGACTCTGGTAAATCAGCTGTTCCTCCATGAGAGGATCCGGACCACGCGAGCGAAAGCAGAGGCAATCCGTGGGCAGGCGGAGCGGCTGATCACACTTGCCAAGCATGGTAACGCTGCCGGCAATGCAAAGATGGTCCATGCCAGGCGGCTGGCCGCAGCCCGGATGGGGAATCCAGAAATGGTAAAAAAACTGTTCGACGACATCGCGCCGAGATTTGCTGACCGGCCTGGCGGCTACACACGGATCCTGAAGATGGGTCCTCGCCTGGGTGATTCTGCTGAGATGGTATTGATTGAGTTGGTTGAAGAGTAAAGGATGACGGCTTTTTTCCTGTGGAACATGTTGGATGAATTGCCAAGGGTGAAGCATCCTCCCTCACCCATCCGCATTCATCCTTCTGAACATGGCACGTTACCAAGCTATCCTGGCCTATGACGGCACCGGGTTCCGGGGATTTCAACGGCAGGCCGGGGCGCGTACAGTCCAATCCGTCTTGGAAACGGCGTTAAGGGACATAGGCTGGCGGGGCCGATCGATACTGGCTGCCGGGCGGACCGATACGGGAGTTCACGCCCTGGGTCAGGTGATTGCTTTCGACCTGGAATGGCGCCACACCTCTGATGAAATGCTGATGGCTCTGAACGCTCACCTGCCCGCGGATGTCGCTGTCCGGTCTGTCCGGGAGGCAGCCGGGGATTTCCATCCCCGGTATGCTGCGGTCAGCCGGCGCTACCGCTACCGGATACTCTGTGATCCGATCCGTCAGCCTCTGGTTGAGCGATACGCCTGGCGTATCTGGCCGGAGGTTTCTTACTCCAGGCTGGTCCAGGCCGCGGACCTGCTGGTGGGAGAATACGATTTTGCCGCCTTCGGGACCGCGCCGAAAAAGGATGGCACCACCTGGCGGGCCATCTATTCCGCAGGCTGGCAGCGCGCGGGCGATGAACTGGTGTTCGAGATCTCAGGCAACGCTTTCTTATACCGGATGGTGCGCCGTCTGGTGAAATTCCAGGTCGAAATCGCCCAGGGGATCCGGCAGCTTCAGGAGCTGGCTGGAAAATTATCCGGAGGTGACCAGAGACCGGTCCAAGGGCTGGCACCAGCCCACGGCTTAACTTTGATCGAAGTGGTTTACGCAGATGGAGGGCATCCAGGATAGCTTGCAGATTCTGATTTGGAGCATTCAAGATTTGGAGAGGTAGCTGTGCAAAAGACATACGTTCCGAAGCAAGGAGAGATCACACGCAACTGGGTGCTGTTCGACGCAAAAGACCAGAACCTGGGACGTCTGGCGACTCAAGTTGCCCGGACCCTACTTGGGAAAGACAAACCCAGATTCACCCCTGGTATGGATACAGGCGATTTTGTCGTGGTGATCAATGCCAGTTTCGTCGCGGTGACTGGCAACAAACTGCGTGACAAATATTATTACCGTCACAGCAATTACCCTGGCGGGCTGACCGCAATCAGCCTGCGCGACCAGCTGGCGAAATTCCCGGACCGGGTGATCAGGCGGGCAGTCTGGGGAATGCTCCCCCACAACCGGTACGGCAGGAAATTAATTAAGAAACTCAAGATCTATCCCGGTCCAGAACACCCCCATGAGGCCCAACAGCCCAGGCTGATTGTGTAAAGGAGAAATTATGGCAGTACAATATTATGAAGGTGTGGGAAGACGCAAGGAGAGCACTGCTCGGGTGCGTATCATGAAGGGATCGGGCCAGTTTATCGTCAATGGCCGAAAGCTGGAGGAATATTTCCCGCGGATTGGGGATAAAGAAACGGTCATGGCTCCGCTCGAGGTGACCGGAGAAAATCAAACCCAATTCGACATCACTGTGGTCGTGAAAGGAGGAGGCGTTTCCGGACAAACCGACGCGGTCAAGCTTGGACTGGCCCGGGCACTGGTAAAAATGAGCCCGGACTATCGCCCGACCCTGCGAAAAGCTGCCCTCCTGACCCGGGATCCCCGGGAGAAGGAACGGAAGAAACCGGGTCTCAAGCGTGCTCGCAAAGCCCCAACCTATACAAAACGCTGAACAGAGTTCCTCGTTTCTGCCTTCTTGCGTGAGTACGGCTGCCGACTCGGGAAATCCCCGCTCTGAGAGCCTCGCTCACGCAAATCTTTTAAATCACATCTGGTCTAAGGGTAGAGCATGAATCCTGGAATTACCATCATCGGATTGGGGCCCGGCGGAACAGAGCTACTGACCCGCCAGGCCTGGGAAACCCTGAACAGCATCACCGAGATCTACGTGAGGACGGCCGAGCATCCAGCTGTGCCGGGTTTCCCGGCGAACTTGCGAGTGCATTCATTCGATCACTTCTACGAAGAGAGCGAATCATTCGAAGAGGTGTACAGCCGGATCGTCGAATGGATAATCAACCTGGGAATTAGCCCGACCGGGGTGGTGTACGGCGTCCCCGGGCACCCTCTTGTCGCGGAGGCCACTACGCCAGAGATCATCCGGCAGGCAAGATTAAAAGGAATTCCAATTAATCTCGTGGAAGGGATCAGTTTTATCGAACCGACCTTCTCGCTCCTGGAACTTGACCCTTTCCCCCAGACCGCGTTGGTAGATGCCCTGGTCCTGAAGAAGCTCCACTACCCGCCTTTCCCTCCCAGCGCTCCTGCCCTGATCGCCCAAATTTATTCCCGGGTGGTCGCCTCCGAAGTCAAATTGACTCTGATGGCGGTGTACCCGGATGAACATCGAGTCCAGCTGGTTCACGGCGCAGGAACAGACCACGCTTTCGTTGAGCAGCTCGCTCTTTACGAGATCGATCGCGCCCGCCACACAGGTTTACAGACATCGCTGTTCGTGCCTCCCCTGGAAGTAACTGCATCCTTCGAATCATTCCAGGAGCTCGTGGCACACCTGCGCGCTCCCGAAGGCTGCCCGTGGGACCGGGAGCAGACTCACAAGTCCCTGCGGCCCTTCCTGATCGAAGAAGCATTCGAGCTGGTAGCTGCGCTCGATGCGGAAGACCAGAAATCCATGCGGGAGGAGCTCGGGGACCTGCTGCTGCAGATAGTCCTGCACGCCCAGATCGGAAGCGAGCTTGGTGAATTTACTATGGCGGACGTCCTGATGGGGATCCATGAAAAGCTGGTCCGCCGCCATCCTCACGTGTTTGGCGACCTGATCCTGACCAACGCCGATCGTGTCGTTGAAAATTGGGAGAAGCTGAAAATTGCCGAGAGAGCGAAGGAGGGGGAAGGGGCAGATTCTCTCGCCGGGGTCAGCGTTGCTCTTCCTGCGTTGTTTCAAGCCCAGACCTACCAGGATCGCGCTGCCAGGGCAGGTCTCGATTGGGGGATGAAGGAAGATCTCCGGGAAAAAATCACAGCCGGGCTGAAGTCGCTCGAATCGGTGAATTCGCCAGAGGAAATCGAGATCCAGCTTGGGGATCTGTTGTTCACGATTGTCAGCCTAGCGCGCAGGTTAGATGTCGATGCGGAAAGCGCTCTGCGCGGGGCAAACACTCGTTTTCGGGAACGGTTTACCTCTAACCGATCCGGGGAGGGATAGCAGCCTGGACAAGATCCAGACCCAGGGGACGGCGGGCTTAGTGCGCCTAACGGCTTTTACTCGAAAACGTCTTTTTCGAATTCCAGGGCGTCCTTCAGTCCTTGGGCACACGCTTCGCTGCACGTGACGAAGATCAGGTCGTAGCCCTCTGCTCTCGCAGGGGAAGATTTTGAGGTGACGAGCGCAGGCACCATCTTTTCATGCAGAGCCAGCTGGAGCGTCACGAACTCCCCTTCTTTTTCAGTGAGGTCTAAATCCGATCTTGCCTTCGCGCCGAACGCATACAGGTCTTCGTCCGGGGAGATGATGCGCGTGCACCAGGCGCAGGTGCGCAACAGCCTCTTTTTTAGTGCCTGCTCCATGAATATTATTATATCCGGGAATAATCACCCAATGTTTCAACCTGCTTCCTGCGGTGAGGCGAGAACCGGTTCAAACCGGGCTGTGAAATGGCGCAGCAGCTCTGGCGCTTCCGCGATCCTGTAACCTGAGATGAGGGCTGAGCGAGCGACTATCCTCCCAAGTGTTTCAACCACAAAGTCCAGGTGGCTCTGGGTGTACACCCTGCGCGGGATGGCCAGGCGCACCAGCTCAAGGACCGGGAAAACCATTTGTCCGGTCGCAGGGTCGGGGTGGGCGAACATGACTGAGCCAATCTCGACCGCCCGCACAGCGCCTTCCAGGTAAAGTTCCACAGAGAGCGCCTGCCCGGGATACTGCTCCTGGGGAATGTGCGGTAAGATCCGGCGGGCGTCGAGATACACGGCATGCCCACCGGGTGGTTCTATGATCGGGATCCCTGTTTCAAGTAAAGACTCGGCCAGGTAAGCTGTCTGTCCAATTCGGTATGCCAGGTAATCTTCCTGGATACCCTCCCGCAATCCAACAGCCATGGCCTCCAAATCACGCCCTGCCAGACCTCCGTAGGTAGGAAAACCTTCCCGAAGTATCAACTCGTTGCATGCGCGCTGATAAAGGGCTTCGTCGTTCATCGCCAGGAAGCCGCCGATGTTGACGATCGCGTCCTTCTTCGCGCTCATGGTGACCCCATCGGCGTAGGAAAAGATCTCGTTGGCAATTTCGAGCACGGTTTTCTCCCCGTAGCCGCGCTCACGCAACTTGATGAAGTAGGCATTTTCCGCATATCGGCAGGCATCGATGAAAAAAGGGATACCGTGACTGCGGTAAATCCGCGCCACTTCCCGGATATTCTCCATCGAGACCGGCTGCCCGCCGCCGGCGTTGTTCGTGATCGTCAGCATCCCAAAGGGGATGTTTTCGGCTCCGATATCAGCGATGAACCGCTTGAGCTTTGCCAGATCCATGTTGCCTTTGAACGGGTGCGGATCGAGAGGGTCGAAAGCGTTGTCGATCACCAGGTTCACTGGTCTTCCGCCGCGGGCGAGGATGTTCGCGTGGGTGGTATCGAAGTGCATGTTGGATGGGATCTGGTCCCCAGACTTGACGAACAGGGCGCACAAGATGTTTTCAGCTGCCCTTCCCTGGTGGGTTGGCATAAAAAAACGGAAACCGAAGATCTCTTTTACCACTTCGGAGAGTTTGTAGAATGACCGCGCTCCGGCGTAGGATTCGTCTCCACGCATCAGCGCGGACCACTGATCCTGGCTCATCGCTCCCGTTCCGGAATCGGTCATGAGGTCGATAAAGATTTCATCCGAGCGCAAACGGAACAGATTGTAGCCGGCCCGTACGAGTGCCGATTCCCGTTCTTCCCTGCTGATCAGCCGGATCGGTTCGACCATCTTAATGCGGAAGGGTTCAGGGGGATAGTGCGCCAAGTTTTCCTCCAGGTTGATTTGAGGGACTTTTATTAAAGTTTAACATGCTTTCTACGGAATTCAATCCCAAACCGCAAGGGGTTATCGAAAATGTATATCAGGTATAATTTGAATCCTCATGGTCCAGGGATCATCTCGTTTCAACCAGATAGAACTTGCCAGGCAGGAGGTCCTCCCAAACCTATGCTTTCAATCGTAAAGCTCACACTCGGCCCGGTGGAGACGAATGCGTATCTGATCGCGGATGCGGAAAGTGGTGAGGCAGCTGTGATTGATCCCGCCGATCGGGGAGAGCTGATCGTCCGAGAGGCAGAACGCCGCGGCTGGCGGATCGGGAACATCTGGCTGACGCATGCGCACTTCGACCATCTGGCAGGCGCGGGAGGCGTGGCGGACCACTGCAGCCCTCCGCCGCCCGTGGCTTTGCACCGTGCCGATTACCCCCTCTGGCGGATGCAGGGAGGGGCGACGTTCTTTGGGATGCGGATAGACCCAGGCCCGGAGCCGACGATTGAGCTCTATCACGGCCAGACCCTTAATTTAGGGAAAAATCTTCTGGAAGTACGGCACGCGCCGGGGCATACGCCCGGCCACGTTGTATTCTATTGCCAGGAGGACGAGGTCCTCTTCTGCGGGGACGTGATCTTCCAGGGGAGCATCGGCAGGACGGACCTGCCCGGCGGGGATTACGCGACCTTGATTGCCAGCATCCAAGCGCAGGTAATGACCCTGCCGGACGAAACGCGGTTGCTCACCGGGCATGGACCGGAGACGACGGTCGGCGCCGAGCGGCGCAGCAATCCATTCCTCACTTAGCGTAGTCGACAGCGCGTGTCTCGCGGATCACCGTGACTTTGATCTGGCCGGGGTACTGCATGGTGTCTTCGATCTTGTGCGCGATGTCCCGCGCCAGCTGGATCGCCTCCAGATCGTCGATGTCCTCTGGGCGGACGAAGATCCGTATCTCGCGGCCGGCCTGCAGAGCATAGCTTTGGCTGACGCCCTTGTATGAGTTCGCGACTTCCTCCAGGCTGCGCACCCGTTTGATGTATTGTTCCAGGCTTTCACGCCTGGCTCCCGGCCGGGCGCCTGAGATCGCGTCGGCCACCTCGACGATGACCGCCTCGACCGATTCCTGTTCGACCTCGTGGTGGTGGGAAGCGATCATGTTGACGACTCTCGCCGAAACGCCGTACCTCTTTGCGAAATCCGCGCCGATCAATGCATGGGTGCCTTCCAGATTGTGGTCCATTGCCTTCCCCAAGTCGTGCAGGAGCGCCCCGGCCTTGGCAGCCTCGACGTCGGCGCCCAGCTCGGCAGCGATCACTCCGGCGAGCTGGGCGGTCTCGACAGCGTGCGCCAGCTGGTTTTGGCCGTAGGAAGTGCGGAATTTCAACCTGCCCAGCGTCTTGAGGATCTCCGGGTGCAGTCCCGGCACCCCGGCGTCGTAGGCAGCCTGCTCTCCGGCTTCAGCGATGATGCGTTCGACCTCCTCACGCTCTTTCTTGACGATTTTTTCGATGTGGGCAGGATGGATACGGCCGTCCTGGACGAGCTTTGCCATCGACCTGACCGCGACTTCCCGGCGGACGGTGTCGAAGCTGGAGATCGTGATGGCCTCTGGCGTGTCATCAACGATCACATCGACGCCTGCCGCCTGCTCAAAGGCGTGGATGTTGCGCCCGTTGCGCCCGATGATGCGGCCTTTCATCTCGTCGTTGGGCAGGGGAACGAAGGAGGTCGTGACTTCCGCGACGTGCTCCGAGGCCACTCTCTGGATCGCGTCGGCGATGATCTTCCGCGCCCGTGTTTCTCCTTCTTCGCGGGCTTCAACTTCGATCTGGCGGATGATGCGGGCCATGTCCGCGCGGGCCTCCTTCTCGACCTCGCGCAGCAAGATCTCGCGCGCTTCCTCCTGGCTCATCTGCGAGATGCGCTGCAGCACTTCCATCTCTTCGGTGTGCATTTTTTCGATTTCATTTGCCCGCCGGTCGATCGCACTCTGGCGTTTGTTCAGGAGCTGCTCGCGCTTCTCGAGCCGGTCCGCCCTGGCATCGATCTCTTCCCTGCGCCTCTGCAGGCGGTCCTCCTCTTTAATCAGCTCGGATCGACGGCGGGCGATATCCGCGTCGGCGGCCTGGCGGATCTCGAGCGCCCTGTCCTTCGCCTGGAGTTCGATATTGTGGGCCTCTTCCCTGGCTGCATTGAGCAGGTTCTCCGCCTGTTCCCGCTCCTTTTGCAGCGCGCGCGCGTACATGAACTGCCGGATCAGGACCCCGATTCCAGCCCCGATGATCAGACTCACTGCAGCGATGATTATCCAATTCCCTCCGTCCATAGCGATTAACCTCTCAACTTTCCATTAGATATGTGCAAAAGTAATGTTAATACGTGTTTTTATCCGATGTTCGCTCAACCCAAATCCGTTCGATAACCTGCCTGGCTGTGTTGTACGAAAAGCCTCTGCGGGCCAGGAATCCACCGAGTTTTTTCCGAAACGTTTCCCTATCGGCATTGTACAATTTGCGGACATACTTCTCCGCTGCTCGAAATGCGAGTTCTTCCTCAGATACAGTTCCAGAGAGCACAGTCTCAATCGCCGCTTCGGATATCCCTTTCTGGCGCAACTCCATTTTCAGCACACGCCGGCTGCGCGGGCGAGAATCCACGCGATGTTCGATCCACAGCCTGGAAAAGTTCTCATCATCCACAAGGCCGCTTCTGTGCAGGCGTTCGAGCACTTCGGTGATGACTGCGCCTGGGATGTCCTTCCGTTCGAGGTACTGCATGATTTCCTTTTCCGAGCGCATCCGGAAGCTGATCCAGTCAAGCGCCTGCTGGTAGGCAGTCTCGAGCGCGTCCTGAGCCTGAAGCTCCGCGATCTTTTCCTCGCTCAGAACCTGCCCCACGTTCAACCAGGCTGCGACGATACGGGATAGTCCGAGCGCGTACTCCCCATCCAGGAACACACTGACCCGGTTGCGGTCCCGTTTCTGAGCTTTGATTGCAGTGATCCGCCTTTCCATAAATTAATAACAAACAGCCGTAACCTCGCCATTCCGGCCACGGCTGCTTGCGAAATGAAAAATTGGCCTCAGTATTTGAGAATAACGAAACTGCAGGTTTAAATCAGGTGATTATTCAGATAAATTCTCAGGCGAAAAAGGTTCCAGCATCTTGATTGGAATTCTGCCGCCTTCCGTGAGGTGAATAACCTTCTGATACCAGTGGTAAACCGATTCACTGCTGTACAGGTGTGCTCACACACCGGATTCTCACATACTGAGCGTTCGAAATTGATCCCGCAAGACAACCATGGATTTCGAGGATACCGAGCCCGATCAATTGAGATTGCCTCTCCATTATACATGAATTGTTTACAATTTGTTAATAATTTCGAGCTACCTGACCGGGTATTCGCATTTGGAAGAGTTTGTCACTTCGCCATGCGAACCAATGAGAAATTCCAGTACCAAGAATTTAGTTCGACAATGTCACGTTTGGTTTTCCATGAGCGAAGCACCCTGAGCGGAGCAGCGGATGCGTTCTTCGACTGCTCCCTCGCAAACTCGGGACATTGACTGCGGTCCGCTCAGAATGCATCCGCTGCGTAGTCGAAGGGAACGGTTTTGCTTAATCTGACATTGTCATATCATTAAGAGTACGATGAGGAGCCCTGCACCGAACGGGTATAATGTTACCTTCCGGACAGATCTTTGAGGGACGAATACTTCATGAATACCGCGGCGATAATGAGGAGATAGCTATGGGCAGCCTTAAAGAAGACGCTCTCGAATACCACCGCCTCGGCGGAAAGCCGGGGAAGATTTCGATACTTCCGACGAAGCCGCTCGCCTCCCAGCGCGACCTCTCTCTGGCGTACTCGCCAGGGGTCGCTTACCCGGTGCTCGAGGTGGAGAGGGTTCCCGAGTTAGCCTACGAATACACCTCGAAGGGCAACCTGGTAGCGGTCGTCTCGAACGGGACCGCCATCCTGGGGCTCGGGGACCGGGGCGCGCTCGCCTCGAAGCCAGTGATGGAGGGCAAGGGCGTGCTGTTCAAAGTCTTCTCGGACATCGACGTATTCGACATCGAGGTCGATTCTCACGACCCGGACGAGGTCATCCGGGTGGTCGCCGCCATTTCCCCCAGTTTCGGCGGGATCAACCTGGAAGATATCAAGGCGCCCGAGTGCTTTTACATCGAAGAGACCCTCAAGGGGATGCTGGACATCCCGGTATTCCATGACGACCAGCACGGCACGGCGATCATCGCCAGCGCGGGGCTGCTGAACAGCCTGGAGTTGGTCGGAAAAGACATCGGTGAGGTCCACATGACCATCTCCGGCGCAGGCGCTTCCGCGATATCTTGCGCGGAGCTGGCAGTCCGGCTGGGCGTGAGGCGAGAAAATATCTATCTGGTGGACAGCCGGGGTGTAGTGACCAGGGACCGGGTGGAGGGGATGAACGCGTACAAGCAGCGCTTCGCTCAGGACACAGAGGCGCGCACGCTGGCGGACGCAGTGCGCGGCGCTGACGTGTTCTACGGGCTGTCCGTGGCGGACGTGCTGACGCCCGAGATGGTGAAATCGATGGCGGAACGACCGGTGATCTTCGCCATGGCAAACCCGGACCCCGAGATCCGATACGAGCTGGCAAAAGCGGCCCGTCCGGAGGCGATCGTGGCGACCGGCAGGTCGGATTACCCGAACCAGGTCAACAACGTGCTGGGATTCCCCTTCATTTTCCGGGGAGCGCTGGACGTCCGGGCTCGGGCGATCAACGAGGAGATGAAAGTCGCAGCTGCGCATGCGCTGGCGGATTTGGCGAAAGAAGATGTTCCGGACAATGTCCTGCGTGCCTATGGGCTCGAGAGCCTGAAGTTCGGACCGGACTATATCATCCCCAAGCCGCTCGATCCGCGCGTGATGTTGTGGGAATCACCCGCGGTGGCGAAGGCAGCCATGGATTCGGGTGTCGCCCGCCGGCAGATCGATCTGGAGGAGTACCGCCAGCAGCTGGCGTTCCGCCAGGGGATGGGGCAGCAGATTCGCTACTACATCTTGAACAAGGCCAAATCTGCGCCTATAAAGAAGCGTGTCACCTTCGCGGAAGGCGAGGAGAACAAGATCATCCGGGCGGCGGCCCAGCTGATCGATGAGGGGATCGCGGTCCCTGTCCTCGTCGGGAGGCGCGAGGTCATCCAGGAAAAGATCGCCTTCCTCGGCCTCGACTGCTCTCCGGAGATCGTCAACCCCGACGAGTTTCCCCGGTTGGAGGAATACGCCCGGGCCTATTTCGAGCTCCGGCAGCGGAAAGGCATCACCCTTAAGGACGCGCGCAAACGAGTCCGCGAGCCGAACATCTTCGGGCCGATGATGGTCAAGATGGGCGACGCGGAAGCATTCGTTTCGGGGCTTACCTACGATTATCCGGACGTGATCCGCCCGGCGCTGCAGATCCACCACACGCAGCCGGGAGTGCGTAAAGCAGCCGGATTATATATTATTATCGTGAACAACCGGGTGCTGCTGTTTACGGACGCTACGGTGAACATCGAGCCCAGCGCAGAGGACCTGGCGGAGATCGCCTGCCTGGCGGCGGATTTCGCCCGCCGGTTGGGCCTCGAGCCGCGCGTGGCGCTGCTTTCCTTCTCGAATTTCGGCAGCACACCCCACCCCCTGGCGGAAAAAGTGCAACGTGCGGTCGGGCTGGTCCGGAGCCGGTGCCCCGACGTTGCGGTTGACGGCGAGATGCAGGCGGATACAGCGGTCGTGCCGGAGATCGTCGAGGAGCGGTACCCTTTCAGCCAGGTCAAGGACGCCAATGTACTCGTGTTCCCCTCCCTGGAAGCTGCCAACATCGCTTATAAGCTGCTCGCCAGGCTGGGCAACGCCCAGACGATAGGACCGATCCTGCTCGGCATAGGCGCACCAATTCACGTCCTGCAGACCGGGGACGATGTACAGGATATCGTGAACATCGCCGCCCTCGCTGTGATGGATGCGATAAGCAGAATGGGTCCTTCATAAAGTCAGTGCGGAATAAACACCGCTTCGACTGCGTGGCGGGTTTCTTCGACTATACTGTGGTCCGCTCAGACCTGTCCTGAGCGAAGCGCAGGGATGCCCGCCACTCCGCTCAGCAGGCTGGTTTGTTTTATCCCGAATTCACGTTTTATAAGTAAGGAAGCAATCCTGAGCATTGCCGGGTATGGAAACCCGGCTTCCCATTAGAAGGAGAAATACTCCGTATAGTCAGGCTCCCAGCCTTCCGGGTGATATTCCCCGGTAGCCGGGTCCTGGATGTAGACCCCAGAGTATTCCCCGCGCACGATCCGCTCCAAAGCATCGCAAAGCGCTTCGATGTCCTCGCGTGTGTTGAATAGTCCAAAGGAGATCCGTACAAGACCGGGCATGTCCGATTTATCCCCGGCGAGCATCCGCTCGCGGACCCTGTGCGCCTGCTCATTGGACAGGCCGAGCAAGTGCAAGATATAAGGATGGGCGCAGAAGCACCCGCTGCGGACGCCGATCCCAAATTCGTACCCCAGGATCGCTGCCACCAGGAAGTGCGAATATCCATCCAGGCTGAAGGGGATAACACCCAACCGGTCATCTGCTGCGCTTGGATTGTGATCGCCATAAATTCTCAATCCGGGTATCCTGGAGAGCTGGGCCAATGCATATCGGGTTAGCGCCGCTTCGTGGGCAGCGATGGAATCCATGCCGATGCGCTCCAGCTGGCGGAGAGCGGCTGCCAGCGCGATGGCGCCCACTGTGTTGGGGCTGCCGGCTTCTTCCCGGTCTGGGGGACCGGCCCAGACGACGTCGTCCAGGGTAACGATCTCGACCGTACCGCCGCCGGTTGTGTCTGGATCCCCTGCTTCGAAAGTACCCCGCAGACCCACCAGCGCCCCCGTCCCAAAGGGAGCATAGAGCTTGTGGGCGGATATGGCAACATAATCCAGGTGTGCTGGATTGTCAGACTGGAGCAGGTCGATTTTTCGATGGGGGGCAAGCTGCGCGCAGTCGACAAAGATCCTGGCGCCGACAGCGTGCGCCTTCTCTGCCAGTCGGTGGACCGGGTTCAGGATGCCAGTCACGTTGCTCGCCCCCGTGATTGCAACGAGGGCAACCTGATCGGCATGGCGTTTGAGCTGCGCGTCGAAATCGGATTCGTCCAGCGCGCCTTCTGGCGTAAGCCTGACGTGAATCACCCGGGTGATTGCCCGCCAGGGAAGGTCATTCGAGTGGTGTTCCATACCAGTGGTGAGGACGATATCCCTCTGGGAGGTAAACGGGAAGCGCCGGGCGAGTTTGTTGATAGCTTCGGTCGTGTTCTTGCCGTAGATGCAGGTGTGCGTTCCAGGATCGGCCCCCAGGAACCGCATCACGATCTGTCTGGATTCTTCATAGATATGGGTGGAAAGCTGGCTTTTGAATCCCGTCCCTCGATGAACGCTGCTGTAATACATTAAATACTGGTCGACTGCTTCCTGAACTGCTTTCAACGCTGGCGTAGACGCAGCATTGTCCAGATTGATATAACGCCGTCGGTCTCCATCCAGAAGTGGGACAACGACATTGCTTCCGGTAAATGAATTCGAAAAATCAGGCTGGGGTGAAATCCTCGGCATGCATTCTCCAGTGAACGATCAGTCTAGATTTTGCAAAACTGTAAACTTAAAAAATTCGAATTTAGAGAAAAAGACTTGCAATTAAGCCTGTTTTAATATATACTGTGTTGGATTGTGGGAGAAAGTGGATCATTGTGGAACGCCGGAAGACCCGGCGTTCAGGCTTTAACAGTCAAGATAGAACATATGTTTTTAGGTCGGTACCAGCATACCATCGACGATAAAGGCCGCCTGACCATCCCGGCGCGTTACCGGGAGTTCCTGGCTGATCAAGGTGCCTACATCACTCAGGGATTCGATCAAAACCTGGTCGTTTACCCTGCGGAGATCTTCAGGAGGATCTCCCAACGGGTATCCCGGATCAGTATGACCGATCCCAACGCCCGCATGTTAAGGCGCCTGATTTTCTCGACAGCGGAACTGGTTAATGTGGACCGGATCGGGCGGATCTTAATCCCGCAGTTCCTGCGAGAAGCCGGGAAATTGGATGGCGAAGCAGTTATCATCGGCATGGGCGACTATTTCGAGATCTGGTCGCCGGAATTATGGACCGGGCAGTCGACGCTCATGCAAGACAAAGAACCGACCGCGTTGAGCTTCATCGACCTGGATCTCTCGACGGGCGAGTAGGCAGCCGGCCCGGCGGGCATGCACCGGAAATCCGCTGGCGAATGAGAGAGCCTCCGCCTCACCAACCTGTTCTTTACAATGAAATTATACACGCTTTACAACCGCGCCGGGCAGGCCGCTACGTCGATTGCACCTTGGGAGCCGGAGGCCACGCCCGGGGAATTCTCGAGGCCAGTCAGCCGGATGGGGAACTGCTTGGATTGGATGTAGATCCCGTCGCACTGGAGCTGGCCCAAAAACGCCTCGAACCGTTCAGCGGGCGGGTCTTCCTGGTCCGAGCTTCCTTTGCAACCCTGCGGGCACAGCTGGATAGATTGGGGTGGGAGACCGTTGACGGCATCCTCCTTGATCTGGGTGTTTCTTCTATGCAGCTGGAAACTCCAGACCGCGGGTTCTCCTTCCAGCTGGATGCCGAACTCGACATGCGTTTCGACCCAAGTGCACCCATTCGTGCGATGGACCTGGTGAATAACATGCAAGAAGGTGAGCTGGCAGACTTGATCTACAGATACGGAGAGGAAGGGCGATCCCGCCAGATAGCCAGGGCGATCGTCCGGGAACGACCGATCAGGACGACGTTACACCTGGCCCGGATCGTGGCAGACGCATACGGCAGCAGGCCGGCGAGGAGGCACCCCGCCACGCGGACCTTTCAGGCTCTGCGAATCGCTGTCAACCAGGAGCTGGGCGCCCTCGAGGACGTGCTTCCCCAGGCTGTCGTGGCGCTGGCGGCGGGTGGACGATTGGCTGTGATCGCGTATCATTCTCTGGAGGACCGGATCGCCAAGCAATATTTTCGCCAGGAAAGCCTCGATTGTATCTGTCCTCCACGGCAGCCGATCTGCACCTGCGGACATAAGGCTACTATTAAAGAATTGAACCGGAAACCTGTTCGACCGACTGAATCAGAGATTCGTGCTAATCCCCGATCCCGCAGCGCGCGATTGCGCGTGGTGGAAAAACTCAGGACTCAGTGAATTGGCATACCTCTTGCAAGCAGATTGTTGAGTAAGCACAAGACTGTGCAGACCAGGCGGATGACCCTATACTGCCTGCCGTCCGGTTATTAATAAAGAGGATTGTATGTATCGTGTTCAGAGTTTAACCCAGGCTTACACCCAGGCTCCCTGGCGGAAGCAGCTGCAGTGGATCGGCCTTTTTTTGCTGGTTCTGATCCTGGCGGGGATGGTCGCCGGGGTGTACCTCAGTGTATCCGCGCGCACTACAACCATCGGGCGCGAGATCCAGGGAATGTATTTCGATATGGAGATTGCTGAGAGGGAGATCGAAAATCTCGAGACTCACCTGGCCGGGCTGCTATCCAGCGCCGAGATGAGGAAAAGGGCAATCGGGCTCGGTTTTCGCCCCGTAACTCCCGAAGAGACCTTCTATGTGGTCATCCCGGGGTATGTGAAGCCAGATCAAGTCGCGCTGGCGAATTCGCCGGGCCGCACCGTTCCTTCTGCGCCTGCAGTCGCGGAGGAATACACGCAATCGCTGCTGGACTGGCTCCGTGAAAGGGTTTTTGAACCTGCGTCACCGCTGATTCAAGAGGAAAGACCATGAGCACCGATCATCAATGGCGGTACACCACACTGGGCTTCCTGTTTTCGGCATTCGCCCTGTTCATCGTCGTGCAGATGGTCCGCATCCAGGTGAGCCCGCAGGCTGGCGACTTGCGGAAGAAGGGAGCGGGGGTGTCGGGGACGTGGATGACTCTGATCCCGGCGC
>CAYQDF010000060.1:0-18256 GCA_964416175.1 uncultured Anaerolineaceae bacterium | reverse complement strand
GGCCAGAGTAAACCCATTTCTCCGATCGCCCTGGAGAGCGTCCATGAGTTCAACGGAGACTGTTTCAATGCGCAGGGAGGGAAGAGAAATTGACAGGTGACGACCTGCGAATCTTTCGCTGACCGTTTTTACCAGGTCCACAATATGCGTATAGTCAGAAGAGGAGAGTGACAGCAACCCTATTTCTTCGAAACCAGTCAGCCGAATGGCTTCTTCTATGGCACAGACGATTTCTTCTACCGACCGTTCTCTGACCGGTCGCGTGACCATTCCAGCGTGGCAGAACCGGCACCCTCGCGTGCAGCCCCGCATGATCTCGATCGGAACGCGGTTGTGGACTGTGTCAATATACGGCACGATGAAACGTGTCGGAGGAGGAGGCAGTCGGGGAACTATCCGCTTCTGAACCGGAAGCGGTGCTGTATCAAGCTTTTTGTCGATTTTAAGCACCGTTCCATCCATGTTGTAGTTCACTTCGTATAAAGAGGGTACATACACTCCCTCAACTGCGCTAAGGGCTTCCAGGAGCTCCCTTCTGGATCCGCGGTTTGTCTTCCAGTTCTGGTAAGTGTCGACGATTTCATGGATTACTTCTTCCCCCTCCCCGATCACAAACGCATCAATGAACGCATGCATCGGTTCAGGATTGAAAGTAGCGTGACCCCCGGCAATTATCAAAGGATCTTCTTCACCTCTTTCTGCAGTGAAAAGTGGGATTTGTGCCAGATCAAGCGCATTCAAAGTGTTCGTGTAGAGCGTCTCGTAAGGGAGAGAGATCCCGATTATGTCAAACTCGCGCAACGGCTGCTTGCTTTCAAGGGCGAACAGAGGGATACCCGCAGCCCGCATTGCCGCTTCCATGTCTGGCCAGGGACAATACGATCGTTCGGCGAGGGTATCGCTGCGCTGATTTAATGTTTCATACAGGATCGCCAGTCCCAGGTTCGACATCCCTAAGTCATAGATATCTGGAAACACGAGGGCAACGTGTGTGTTAACACTTTCCCAATCTTTGAGGACCTGATTTAATTCACCCCCTGTATAACGGCCAGGTTTTTTGACGTTACAAAGGATTGCGTCTAACCGCGATTGTATTTCGTTCTTGGAGAGCACCGGTAAGTCCTTCTTTCCGTATTTTTGTCTTTTTAAACCAATAACATCGTTAAAGGACGCAACCAATCACGATCTGATCATAACACAGTACTGCGGGCGGCTATTCAAATATCCAGGTGTCTATGGATCGCGTCCATTCGACGAGCTCGTCCTTGGTAAACCAAAGAGCGACTTCCAGATCCCCATTTTCAATGCTGTCCGACGCGTGAGTGAGGTTCCTGCCGACTTCCAGGGCAAAATCATGACGCAATGATCCTGGTGCAGCTTCAGTCGGCCTGGTGGCACCCATTGTCTGTCTAACAGCTGCAACCGCATTCGGGCCTTCCCAAACCATCGCCATGACGGGAGCAGAAGTTATGTAACCAATCAACCCTTCGTAAAAGGGTTTTCCTTTGTGTATGGCGTAGTGAGTTTCAGCCAGTTGCTGGCTGACCATCATAAATTTCGCCCCTGTCAGGCGTAAACCACGCCTTTCCAGCCTTGAGATCACTTCCCCGATTAAACCTCGTTGAACGCCATCAGGTTTCACGAGTACTAACGTTCGCTCCAAGGTTTCACCTCGTCTATTTCAGCAGATCTTCTGCGCGATCGTAGGCGTCTAAAGCCTCCTGCAATCGATTTGCCCGAACAAAGGCGTCGCCAAGTGTCTGGTATAGCACAGCATCCACTGGATGGAGTGCGATCGCTTCTTCCAGATCCCTGATGACATCCTCAAGATATCGTTCCTGCTTGATCAATTCTGAATATTCATCCACGGCTGCCTGGATGTCCCCGGAAGCGATTTTCTCCCACGCCCCTTGCAGCTCTGGAAGCGTCGAGGGAGGCGGAGGTGCTTCTGTTACAACTTCCACCGTCAGGAAATCTTCCAGGTCGTGGACCAGTTCTGTTGAAAATCCAGGGACTTGCGCCAGTTCAGCAAGGCTCTCAAAAGGACCTTCGGTTTCACGATAGTTGATGATGTTCTGGGCAAGGATGAAACCCACTCCAGGAATACGTTCCAATTGAATCAGGGAAGCGGAATTAATGTCCATCTTGGCTGGTTCGAAATCAGGCGGATGTTCAGCTTCAACTTCGGTCTCAATTGCAATCCAGGAAGGTTGTGTCTCAATCTCTTCCTCGTGGCTGATCTGACGCAGCCAAGCAGGGAGCTCTTCTTCGACCTCAGGAGCGGTTTCGGCGATCGCTTCAGCCTCGATTGGCTCTTCGACTTCGGATATCCATTCCCTTTCAATCTCCTCTTTAGAGACTGAAGGAGTTTCTAACTCAGCTTCAGGCATCTCTTTTTCATCAGTTTGAGATCTTACTTCCAGCTCCTCGAAAGCCTCCTCGGCGATTATTTCTTCTACAGCGGCTTCAGTATCGGGAATGATTGCTTCTTCTGCCGCCGTCTTCCAACCTTCACTTTCAGCGTCTTGCTGGACCCATTCGGGGATCTCTTCTTTCCTGTCGCCGGGCTCCGTCAGTAGTTCCTCTTCAAGGGCACCCTGCCGGGCTGCCAGGCTTTCTAGCCAGGCAAGAGCAGCAGCCTCGTCCTCCACTGACATGGCTGGCAGCTCAGAGGATAGCTCCACCTCAGCTGGCGCTTCGCTTTCTGCCAGGATGGTTGGAAATTCCTCTTTGGGAATCTCTTCGACATCAGGGATTAAAGATTCACCGCGATCTTCCGGTGCAGTAACAGGCTCTGCCCTCTCGAATGAGATCTTCACAGGTTGGGTGTCCCCTTGAACAGCTTGGATCTCCTCGGGTGCGGATTCAGGGTGTGATTCCATCAAGATGCTGGATTCTTCGGCCTCCATGGCTTCGATTAACCAGGATGGGATTTCTCCACTCATGATGGGTTCTTCTTCCGGCGTCAGTTGCAGGGGGGTGACCTCAGTATATTCCTCTGGCGGTTCTTCAACTTCCTCGAGAAATTCTTCTTCCATCTGGCGAAGCCAATCTGGAACTTCCGCCTTTGAGATTTCCTCCTCCTCCGGCATGCCGATATCCTGGGAATCTTGGGGAGTTGTACCTGAAAATTGATCTCCAGCCTCGCTAGAGGCTTCCTCCAGCCAATTTGGAATCAATTCTGGGGGGTTTTCGGAATCTTCAGCTCCTGCAGCGGGCATCAGTGGGCTTTCAAATGCTACTGGCTCCTGGATTGGAGGCGCAACTGGCAGACCCTCTCCAAGTTCTTGCAACCACTCTGGGACTTCTTCCGCGACCGATTCGCCGCTTTCGCTGGCAGCTGGCCATTCTGGGGTCACCTGATCGAGTTCTTTCCCAGGAGTGGGTTCTGTCTGATCGCCGGATTTGATCTCCTGGACATCAGATTTATCCTCTTCCGGAGTAATTTCTTCAGATTCATTTACCGGAACCATAGCGACTCCTTCCCCAGGCTGGATGGGCGATCCAGAAGATTGTCCCTCTACTGACAGAGATTCATCACCTGCGATAGCGGGAAAATCCTCCATGACGACCTTATCGGTCCCAAGTGAGACATCTTTGATTAATTGTTCTGATCCGATATCAGACTCTTCACCTTCTGAATCAATCGGTAAAATCCCAACACCTTCTTCAGCAGCTTCAAGTTTTTCGTCTTCGGTTTGCTTAAGCCAGTCTGGTAGCGGTTCGACCTCGCCTCCCGCTGACAGCGACTCAGCGGATTTCTGCTCGATTTCTTTCAGCCAGTCTGGCATGTCTTCAGGTTGAATTTCTTCGGGGAGTTCCTCCGCCCCAGCCCGATCAGGGGGTGCTTGATTGTCGGATTCAATATTCTGGATAGGACCCTCTTCGACAGATGCAGAAGCAGCAGTGATACCGGCCAACCATTCAGGAATTTCTTCCTTGTTATCCAGCGTCACACCCAAAGAGGATGCCCAGCCGGGTTGGGAAATCTCCTCGACCACTTCACCAGGTCCAGCGTATTCGAGGCGATCGAGACTCACTGCGCCATCCGGGACCAGGTTGGTAGTTGGAGCAGCTGGGGATAACTTGGCAGCATACGGATCGAGTTCTTCATATCTCGTGCGGTAGATTGCCGCATCCTTCGCGCGTTCGGTGCCTGGCAGGAGTTGAGCCAGGATGCGATTCGCCTCCAGGCAGAAAGGTAGTTTCTTCAGGATGGCATTGCTAGTCTCGATTGCTGCCAGATTTTGGCCGGTGAGCAGATACAATCTTGCCAGGACAACCTGGAGGTCGGGGCGAGATGGGTCATCGGCAAGGGCAGCGCGAAGCTCATTGATCGCTTGCGTGTTCAAATTGCTCTTTGCGGACATGCGCGCCAATGCGCCGCGTGTCAATTGGATTTTTGCTGGAGACAGCCCATCCCTGCGTCCGTAGAGCCGCCTTAGCTCAGCCTGAACAGCGGCATTCGAAGGCTGGACCTCGAAGGCTCGTTCCATGTGCCACAATGCAGCGTTCAGATCCCCTTCGTCCTCTCGAACAATACTCATCCCCAGATGAGCGATGAAATCATCCGGTATGCACGAAAGGACCCGTTGGAATACATCATAAGCGTCACCAAGCCGTTGCTCTTCAAGAAATGCCTTCCCCATCAGTCGATAGGTATCGACATGTTTAGGAAAGTGTTCGAGAATGTAACGGCAATGGGCAATAGCTTCCTCATTTTGGCCGTTCTCAATCATCTCCTCGATCTCACGGTTGTAAGCTCGCAGCGAGATTATGGCCATTGTTAACCTCACATCATAATACTTGAGATCAATCCCCCACCGATGGTGCTGTCCCGAGTTCTTTCAAACTTGGCGCAGGTTTCTTGCTTTGGCGAATTGCCCAAACGAGTACGATAACCAGGAGAAGCACAATACCCCAGCCGCCAAGGCCAAGATTCTTATACACCACGATGATCGGCGCGATGATTAATGATACTAGATTAACCACTTTTATCATCGGATTGAGAGCAGGACCAGCCGTGTCTTTGAAAGGATCCCCTACCGTATCACCAACAACCGCAGCTTTGTGTCTTTCGGATCCCTTGCCCAGATTGTTCACCGGATCTTTGGTTTCGTCTTCGATGAGCTTTTTTGCATTATCCCAGGCGCCACCGGAATTATTGAGGAAAACAGCCAATAACTGTCCTGAGAGAATAATTCCTGCCAGAAACCCACCCAGTGCTTCTACCTGAAGCACCATCCCTACGATGATGGGGGAAAGGACTCCGAGCAACGCCAGCGGGACCAGTTCTTTTTGTGCCGCGGTTGTGGATAATGCAACCGGGCGCTCATAATCTGGCCTGGTTTTCCCCTCGAGGACGCCCAATCTGAACTGGCGCCGTACTTCCAGAATTATCAGAGATGCAGCTCTGCTTACAGCGAGGATCGCGAAGGAAGAAAAAAGCCATGGAATTGCGCCACCCAAGAGCATGCCAACGAACACGGTCGGCAAGGAGACTCTGATCCCGCTTGCCAGGGCGGTAGGATCGACTCTGCCTACATCTGTGATGAAAGAACCGAATAATGAGACCGCAGCAATGACCGCCGAACCAATGGCAATTCCCTTCGTAATCGCTTTCGTCGTATTACCGACGGCATCGAGATCAGCCATGATCTGGCGCGCATTATTGGTCTCGGGGTCCGATTGACCATGCCAGGCCATCTCCCCAATCCCGTTAGCGTTGTCTGAGATAGGGCCGAAGGAATCCATCGCAACGTTGTTGCCGGTTAAGGTCAGCATTCCGATGCCGGTTAATGCGACTCCGTATAAGATGAAGGTAAATTGTTCGACGGGATTCGAAGATATTCCGCCGAATATCAGGATCGATGCAAATATCGTACCCGCGATGACGATAATTGCCCAGACGGAAGATTCGAATCCGGTTGATGTGCCGGAAAGAATCAAAGTCGCAGGTCCGGTATCAGCTGATCTCTTGATCTCTTTGACCGGTGAACTGTGAGAACCGGTGAAGTAATCCGTCAGGCGATCGATGAGGATAGCCAGTATGACGCCAGCGGTGGTTGCCAAAAAGGGGCGCCACCAGCCGCCGTCCACATTGCGCATGTAGAGCGCAGCCACCGAGCCGAACAGCACAACAGAAATGGCAGCAGATGTCAGGAAACCAGTGAATATCGCTCGCATAGCATCACCGCTTTTCCCCCTTCCGCCTCGAACATTATACGTCCCAATAATCGAAGCCAGCACGCCAATTCCGCGAACAAGAAGGGGGAAAATGATCCATTCAATGTGATGCGTGATCGAATACAAGGCAACGCCCAGAATAAGGCTGGAAACGATTGTGACCTCGTAAGATTCGAATATGTCAGCAGCCATCCCGGCACAATCGCCGACGTTATCACCAACGAGGTCGGCGATCACGGCAGGATTCCGGGGATCGTCTTCCGGGATTCCCGCTTCGACTTTGCCAACCAGGTCGGCGCCGACATCGGCGGCTTTGGTATAGATGCCCCCTCCGACACGCATGAACAGAGCCAGTAAAGTCCCCCCAAAACCGAAACCAAGGAGGGCGTCCGGCGCTGCAATGCCGAAGACAATGAAAATAATCGTGCCCCCGAATAACCCCAGGCCATCTGTCAGCATCCCTGTAATTGTGCCGGCACGATAAGCTATCCTCAGTGAATCTCCAAACGATTTTCGGGCAGATGCAGCCACGCGCACATTGGCCTGGACAGCCATCCGCATCCCAATCTGGCCCACTGTAAGCGAGAAACCTGCTCCCATCATGAAGGCGATAGCCCGACCGATACCAACCATGGTGCTCACGCTTCGCTGCTCCAACGCGGTCAGCGTCAGACTGCATGTCTCGCTGGTCTCGACATTGGCGCCTTTGAAAGCCATGCAGTACCATTCAGCAGCTTCCGGTGTGGGAGGGACGATATAGACGGAAGCAAACAGTGCCAGGGTTAGTATTGCGATCAACGGAAGAATCGATCTCAATTGGCGTTTTAAATATGCATCAGCACCTTCACGGATTGCATTCCAGACCTCCAGCATCTTTGCTGTCCCTCGGTCTTCTCGGAGAACCTGGTTTCTGAGGAAAATCGCATATAGAAGACCCAGGATTGCAATCCCTAAGACGCTCCATATCGCTATTTGCTCAAAGCTGTTGAGACCGAACATGAAGATTTGTCCTCCAGATAATTGGATTGAATTGATCGGGCAACATTGGCAAATTACTCTGCCGCTGGGCAAACACCTTCCGCCCCCAGGCGATATATCCGCCAGTATGCTGTTATAACCTGGTTTGATTGTACAGGTGGGACGCAATTGTGTCAAGCACGGGGATTAGATTAGTGTTTTATTAGAACAAATCGAACCACTTGACTCTGCGAGTTTATTTGTTGTATAGTGATACACGACTATGATCAGCAGCAGAACAATGATTGCCTCTTCGCGAAAATTTCTGCTGCTCAGGTGAGATCATAGTAGAGCACAACCGACAGCTATTCGTCGGTGTGTTTTTTGTTGTCTGGATGGAGGTACAATCAATGATTCAGGTGGAGAACCTGACCAAAGATTACGGAGCCAGAAGGGCCATTGAAAACCTCAATTTTGAAGCTGAACGAGGCGAAATACTCGGATTTTTAGGTCCAAACGGTGCCGGCAAAACAACTACCATGCGCATCCTGACCGGTTATATGCCGCCCACATCTGGCAAGGCGCGCGTTGCCGGGTTTGACGTCGTCGACCAATCTCTTGAAGTCAGGCGAAGAGTTGGGTATGTTCCTGAGACGATCCCTCTCTACCCAGACATGGCAGTCTATGATTACCTTAAATTCATGGCTGATCTGCGGCATCTTGCGGATGCGGAAGAGCGTGTTGAATCTGTTCTCGAGATTGTGCACATGGAAGAGCGTGCCGAAGGATTGATTGCAAACTTATCGAAAGGGATGCGGCAGCGAGTCGGTCTCGCTCAGGCGTTGCTCCATGATCCTGAAGTGTTGATCCTGGATGAACCAACGATTGGCCTGGACCCGGCGCAGATACGCGAAGTACGCGATCTGATTCAAAACCTGGGAAAAGAGAGGACCGTTTTGTTGTCGACACACATACTTTCCGAAGCCCAGCAAGTCTGTGACCGGGTTTTGATCATCAACAAAGGCCGCATTGTTGTGGAAGACACTCCAGAACAACTGCAATCAAGATTAACCGGAGCACAACGGTTTGCAGTGAGAGTCAAAGAAGATGGCGATGGGCTAGAGGAACTCCTTCGCGGAGTGGCGGGAGTTATCCGCCTCCATCCCAAGCCTGAAGGCACAGTCGAGGTCGAATCTCTCCCGGGACAGGACCCAAGGGCAGAGATCGCCAGGAAGATCGTTAAGGAAGGGTATGACCTTCTAGAATTACGACCAATTGGCTTAAGCCTTGAGGATATATTCTTGGAATTGACCCGGGAAGAACCAGCCCTGCCGGAGATGAGGGACGATCTTGAGTTTGATGCTGGCGATGATGTGGAGTCGCTCTAAGGGGTTTGACTTATGAGAAATATCTGGACAATCACTAAACGTGAGGTCAAACTTTATTTCACGACGCCAATAGCGTACATGGTGTCATTCATCATTTTGCTGATTCTTGGATTCTTATTCTACGTCAACATTACAGCCGCAACATTTCAACAGATTGCCCCTGGCATTGAATTCATCCTCGGTCCATTGGTGACCCTGCTACTCTTTGGTACTCCAGCGGTCACGATGCGATTAATCGCTGAGGAACAAAGGATGGGCACGATCGAACTGCTACTGACTGCCCCGGTGAGGGATTTCGAGCTCGTCATTGGGAAGTGGCTGGGTGGTTTTCTGTTGATGATGGCGTTGCTTGCGGTGACCTGGGTGTTTCCGATCGCTTTGAATACCCTGGTCGACCCCGGAATCGATCAGGGTCCGTTGGTGACCGGTTATCTGGGATTGATCTTGGTCTCCGCCTCACTCGTCGCGGTCGGGGTATCTGTCTCGGCATTTTTCAGCAATCAGATCGCCGCTTTTTTCACCACACTGGGCGTCTTGCTTGTCCTATGGTTGATCGGCACACCTGCTCAGGCAGCAGGCTCCGTCGGAGGCAGTCTCCTCACTTACCTGGATTTTGGGGAACACTTCTACCGGACTTTTTATGTCGGAGTGATCGATGTGCGTGATATTGTGTACTACCTGAGCCTGACTGCGCTGTCACTCTTCATCGGTACCATGGTAGTTGAGACTCGGAGATGGCGATGATGAAATCGAGACTCAAACGGTTTGCTCCAGGGGGATTGTACCTGTCGCTAGCAGCGTTCTTGTTGTCAGCTGGTCTTTACATTGTCCAACGGGAATTTACTCTATGGCTTCAAATCAGTCTGGGATTAGTGCTTGTTGGTCTTGCAGTTTTCGCAATCCTGGACCCCGAACAGGTACGAATCGCTTTCACCGGACGCCAGGTGAGATACGGAAGTAATACTGCTATCATGACGTTCGCGTTCGTAGGGATAGTCGTCGTCGTGAATTACCTGGTCTATCACAACCCAGAACGGTGGGATCTGACAGAAAACCAGCAATATACTCTTGCCCCCGAGTCGCTTGAAGCGATCAACCGGCTGCCTGGAACGGTGAAGGTCCTTGCCTTTTATACACCCCAGTTAAATAATCAACAGGCTGAAAGGTTATTAGATCAGTACAAATTCCACAGCCGGGGCAGGATCGATTATGAGTTTATCGACCCGAATGTGGAATTTTCAGCTGCGCAACAATACAACATTTCACGGGATGGCACCTTGGTGCTCATATTGGGGGAAAACCAGGAGCAAGTCACGCTCGTGGATGAACGCGAGATTACGGGAGCATTGCTCAGGTTAATCAGCCCGGGTGAGCGGAAGATTTACTTTCTGACCGGGCATGGTGAATTTGACCCGGAGGAAACTGGCGAGAACTCTTACAGTCAAATAAAATCGCTACTCGAATCGAAAAACTACATCGTAGAGAAACTTAATCTCATGGCGCAGAACCAGATCCCCGCAGACACGAACGCCATCGTCATCGCCGGTCCAAAGATTTCACTTGCAGAGCAAGAAGTGCAGGTACTATCCTCCTTTTTAGAATCAGGTGGTGCCTTAATCGTTATGTTGGAACCTCTGCCATTGACCGAAGTTGGGGATGGCCCAGATGTACTGGCAGATTATCTGGAAACGAAATGGGGAATCACAATGGGGAAAGACCTGGTGGTGGACCTGACATCCAATCAGCCCTTCTTCGCGGTGTCGAACCAATATGGAGACCATATCATTACAGAGAAGTTGAGCGGGATCCTGACGATATTCCCCACCGCTCGAAGTGTAACCACTGACAGCAGCGTCACACAGGCTCTCCTGTTAGATCTCATCCTGACATCACAACAGTCCTGGGCAGAGAGCGATCTGGCAGCGTTCCAGAATCAGGACTCGACCGACGAGGCACCGCAGATTCAATTTGATGAAGGCGTTGATACCCTGGGTCCCATCACCATTGCTGCTGTTGTCGATGATTCAACCACCCAGGCTCGAATGGTCGTGTTTGGCGATGCAGATTTTGCGTCCGATCGTTTCTACAACCAATTCGGCAACAGTGATTTATTTGTAAATTCTGTTGATTGGGTGGCACAAAGAGAAGAGCTGCTCAACCTGACACCTAAAGAAGATATCACTCGTTTGTTAGTCCCTCCCGGCAGGTACACTTTGAACCTGATCCTGCTTGGTTCAGTATTTATTCTGCCTGGAACGATCCTGGTTGCCGGGATAATTGTCTGGATCCAGCGTCGCCGGCGAGGGTGAAAGGCCATGATTCGGCGGTCAACCTGGTTACTTCTAGGAATATTTCTGGCATTGTTGGTAAGCGTGATCGTTATGAGACGCTTACAAGCCCAAGATAACGATGAAACCGCGCCCACTCCGACGAATCCTCCCCTTTTCAATCGCGAAGGATTGCTCATCACCGGGTTGAGGATCTCAGCCATCGACGATGGATTGATCGATTTGAACGTAGACGATGAAGGGAACTGGACTCTTGTCAATCTGCCTGCCGAGATAGCGGATGCATCCAGAATCGCTTCGGCGATTACTACGATCGAGGGATTGAACTTACTGACCAGGCTCGAGGATCCTCCTGCCTTGGATTTGATCGGATTGGAACCGGCGAATTACCGGATCAGGGTCAGGTACGAAAACGGGCGAGAAGATACTCTGATTATCGGTGTAAAAACACCGACACAGAATGGCTATTACGTGAAGGAAGAGGATGGAACTGTTGGGATAGTAAGTTCCTTTGAAATTGATTCTTTGTTAGAGCTCCTGACCTCACCGCCAGTCGTCAAAACAGCCACTCCGACCCCGACCGTTGAAGGGACTGTAACTCCACAGTAATGAAGTAGCCATATCCCCTGGGATTGGGGAATATTGGGTATTGATTTTGGATCTAAAATGTTGTATTCTGGTAACGATTTAGTATAAATATTCGACCTGTTACGGGACAGGTCGGGGAGAAAAGATGATAAACGAAGATTTGTTGATCTCTATCGAAGATCAAGATGAAGTACAGAATGCGGTTGCCCGTCTAATCGAGCTCGGACGACAAAAATCCTATGTCACTTATGACGATATACTTCATTTCTTTCCTGAAGCCGAACAGGACGTTGACCAGTTGGAAGAAGCCTTCGCAGCATTAATGAGTGCAGGAATTCCGTATATTGAAGACAGTGCATTGGGTGGTCCAACTGAGGAAGAGTTAGCGGAAGAGGAAGATATTGAAGAGGAGGCCCAGAGAGTACTATCCGTAGACGATAATTATCTGGCAAACATCGATACAGATGATACTATCGGGTTATATTTGAAGGAAGTTGGTCGAGTACCTTTGCTTACCGCGGAGGAAGAGGTCGAGCTTGCTCAGAGAATTGAAAGAGGCCGGCTTGCCCGTGAGGAGCTGGCGCGTGGGAATGTTACACCTCGCCGCAGGCAAGAGCTCCAGCGATTAATCGAGGATGGCTGGGCAGCCCGGGAGCATCTGATCACCGCTAACTCACGGTTGGTTATCAGCGTGGCTAAGAAGTATATGGGACGGGGGGTACCTTTTCTCGATCTTATCCAGGAGGGTAATATCGGGTTGATACGTGCAGCGAAGAAATTCGATTATCGCCGCGGGCACAAGTTCAGCACTTATGCGACCTGGTGGATCCGGCAGGCAGTCACCCGTGCTATCGCGGACCAGGGGAGGACGATTCGGGTTCCGGTCCACATGGGAGACCAGATCAACAAACTGCTGCGCGTCCAGCATCAGCTGACCCAAAGGCTTGGACGGGATCCTTCCGTCGACGAGCTGGCGGAGGCTCTGGAAGTCACACCTCAAAAAGTAGAGAATATGATCCAGGTGGCACGGAGACCGCTTTCTCTCGAGACTCCAACCGATGACGAAGAAGATTCAGTCCTGGGCGATTTCATTCAGGACGACGAGCTTCCTGCCCCAGATGATACCGCAACGTACAATCTGCTCCGCGAACACCTGGAATCAGTGTTAGATGGGTTGCCCCCGCGGGAGGTGCGCATTCTCCAGCTGCGTTATGGACTGCTGGATGGACAGGCCTATACACTCGAGGAAGTTGGACGGAAGATGGGGGTTACGCGAGAGCGTGTCCGGCAAATTGAGGCCCAGGCATTAAGCAGATTACGGCACCCAGCGATCCGCAGAAAGCTACGCGAGTATCTTGGATAAAAGCATTCTCATCCTCCCGCTGGCTAAACACCAGCGGGAGGTTTCTGTCAACCATTTTAAGCCAACTGCTGTCCAAAACGTGGTGAGGGGAACCATGGGCATGCTGTACCGCTGCCAGGGGAGGGGGACAAAAAAAATGATAAACGCGGCTTGAGAAAGAGAGTATAAGAGCAGCAATATCATGAAACGCCTGCGTCCGGGATCTGGGCCGTAAATGCTGAAAATACCCACACCCAACCCGAGCATTGTGCCAGCCAAAAAGAGACCTCCCCAGATATAACCTCGGAAGAGTCTGTTGGTTGGAATGTTAAGGTAGGCAGTGATATCTTTTTCGAGAGCCTGGTTATAGTTGCCGATTTCAAAAACCATGGGGGGCGTGATATACAGGTGCGCGAGCAGTATGGCAGTGCGTTCGCCTGGTAATCTTAAGATCTGACCTGGCACCAGCTGTCCAGTTTCATTTACCTGTCTGCTCAACAGATCCTTCCGCTCTAAGAGGGACGCCTGGATCGCTTCAGCGGGTTCTTTCCAAAACACAGGATTCAATATCAGAGTGAGTGAAATGAAGACCGCGATATATTCGATCGCGTTTCGAATTCTCCTGCGCAGATCAATTCTGGAGACGGGAAGCAACCAGATCGCGGCAATCAGCCCGATAGGAAAAAAAGCAATCATGGAGTGTTTGGCGTTGAATGCCAGTGCCGCCGCTGCTCCGACAAACCACGCTCGTGCCGGAGCCTTGGATAGACTCACCAGAGCCAACGCAGATGCAGCGACCAGGGCAGGTTCTGCCATGACCCGGCGCGTGTGTAATAAGACGAGTGCGTTCGTCCCGAAAAGGAACACACCGATCAGACCGGCTGATCGACCGAAAAAATTGGTGAGAGTAAGGTAAATGAAATAAAGGGAGATCGGAAACAGCAAGCCTAATGTAATCCGGCCTCCGAGCAGTACACCAGCTGCGGGGAAGGATCCCCTTGTTTGGTTTTCCTGCCAATCCGCCGACCAATCCCAATCGGATTCCGGGGGAGATTTTCCGATTAATATCAGGCCAAAGCCCACCAGGTATCGAGTAAGAGGAGCATCGATCAGTCGGTAACGTTGAGCAATCGTGTCATCTGTATCCGGGGTCCATGCCAGCGCGATCGGTTTGGTTACAAGGGTCTGGAAATCCTTGCTCATGAATAGCTGTGTGCTCTCGTCGGGGTGAAAAGGTGTTCTCGAAAGACCGGCTAAGTAATTTGCCGTTAAAACTAATCCCATAACCAGCCCGATCCAATGGCTCCGAAGGATGCGGGGGAGAGTTTGCAGAAATGTAATCATGGGTGTCTGTGAATACGGCTAAAATAATCTGGATTTCTGGATGTCGCTAGATCATCGAATTCAAATCGCGCGGAGATTCCTTTCTTTAGAAAAATTATATGGTTTGTTCGGGGTCTGATGGTTGACAAATTTGCAAATACATTCAACTGTCTACTCAACAGACACTACCGCCTCTTACTGGCAGCTGCATTGTCTTCGACACTCCTTCTCAAGGCGAGCCTGGTGTATATGGGCAGGGTGCCGTTTAACAGTGATGAAGCAATCGTGGGCTTAATGGCTCGCCACATTCTTAAGGGCGAGCATCCGATTTTCTTTTATGGCCAGTCTTATATGGGGAGTCTAGACGCTTATCTGACAGCAGTTGGGTTCTTCCTTTTTGGCGACCACGTTTGGGTAATGCGGGCTGTTCAGGCTGTCCTCTACCTTGGGACAATCCTGACAGGCGCAATCATCTTATGGGAAATCACCGGGTCGAGAGCCGCGACTGCGGCTGGTGTATGGCTGCTGGCAATCCCGACAATTAACGTGACACTTTATACGACTGTCTCATTGGGTGGTTACGGGGAAATGCTATTGATTGGGAACTTGATTTTACTGGTCACAATGCGCATAGCCCGTAATATTCAAATGGGAATTGAAAGCGACACCTTATTTCTTTGGTTGAGCCTGGGTTTTCTGATCGGGTTGGGATTATGGAGTTTTGGCCTGTCCCTTGTATATGCGTTTGGATCTTTTATGTACCTTGCCTGGATAATCCTTAAAATGCGTACCAGGCTTTTTTGTGATCCATGTACTGGAGAAGGGCAACCAGTTCCAATTCGATCGCCGGTTTATTATTTTTCAATCTTCGCAGTTGTCAGCGGGATCGCCATTGGTGCTGCGCCCTGGCTCTGGTTTGCCGGGAATTCAGGATTCAACTCGTTATTTAAAGAACTGTCTGGAGGGGCGATCGCTGGCGTCGAAGGATTGAACTTGCTGGGAACGATTGTTCGGAGAGCGTTCAATTTTATTGTCCTCGGAAGCACCGTAGTGATAGGGCTGAGACCACCCTGGGAGATTCGATGGTTGGCGATGCCATTGGCTCCTGCCGCAATCCTATTTTGGGGCGGGGTGTTAGGTAATGTTATTCGGAAGACCCGCCAGGAGATTCGTGGTCAGGTTTTATCGGGAATCTCATATGTTCCATTGTTTTCAGGTGTCCTTTTGACTTTGGGCCTGGGATTCTGCCTGACACCATTCGGTGCCGACCCCTCTGGCCGGTATTTTCTTCCAGTTTCTGTAATTTTGACGATCCTGGCTGTGCAGGTAATCCAAGGATGGCGTAATAAATACACCCGATGGATCTATCTGATCGTCCCGGTCATAATTGCGTTCAATCTGTGGGGTACGGTTCAAGCCGCGTCGGAACGTCTCCCTGGTCTGACGACCCAGTTCGATGCCATCACCCAAATCGACCATAAGTATGATGCTGAGTTGATCCAATTCCTCCGTTTCAATGGAGAGACCCGCGGGTATACGAATTATTGGGTCGCATATCCACTGGCTTTTCTTTCGAAAGAGGAGATGATCTACATCCCAAGGCTGCCTTACCATGAGGATTTTCGGTACACGACCAGAGACGATCGCTATCCGGCCTACCGGCGTGTCGTCGAATCCTCTGCGAGGGTGGCATACATTACCACGAACCATCCTGACCTGAACTCATACCTCCGGCAGCAATTTAAAGCCCGGAATATCACCTGGGAGGAAAAGATCATCGGCGATTACCAGATCTTTTTTGAATTATCTGAGCGAATAGAACCCGAAGATATGGGATTAGGGGTGGAGACGCAATGAGGTTTGCGGCAGAGGACGTCTGGTCATCCCGGTTTAAATTTGCTCGGATGAGCCTGTGGATCAATTTGTCCAAGTTCGACTGGCTTATGCCGCGTTTGATGTTCTTGCTTGTGTTTACGATGGCGGCGCGCGTGCCATTGGACACCGATTTCTGGTGGCATCTGCGCGCTGGAGAAGAAACCTGGCTGACCCATCGGCCGGTTTTAATTGATCACCTTTCCTACACTCGGGCCGGAGCACCGTGGATCAACCACAGCTGGCTGGGACAGGTGCTAATTTACCTCGCCTATAAACTCGCCGGCAATTTTGGCGTCGCGGGGCTGGTCGCCCTCATCGCTGCGATAAGCATGACACTGGTCTATTACCAAATGCGCGGGAATCCGCTCATGAGAAGTTTCATTATCGTTCTCGCGAGTGCAGTCGCTGCACCAGTATGGTCGCCCCGCCCGCAAATTTTCACGCTGCTGATGCTCTCAGGGCTCGCCTGTCTTTATCACAGATATAAATGGCGAATGCAAGATCGTTTGTGGCTGATCATCCCATTATTTATAATCTGGTCAAATCTGCATGGGGGTTACGCGGTAGGGATTCTCTTTTTGGGATTAACCCTAGCCGGTGAATTATTAAACAAGATCTTGGGTAATCGTGATTATCCAGAGATGCCCTGGCACAAAATCTGGAAGTTAGGGCTGTGGTCATTCGCAGCCTGGGCGGTTGTAATCATTAATCCCAACGGAACATTGATATGGGCAATCCCATTCAAGACAATCAACGTTGGACTTGTGCGTGAATCCATTGACGAGTGGGGATCCCCAGATTTTCACGAAATTGCTCTTCAGCCGTTCATCTGGCTGTTCATAGGAGTACTTGGCGCAGTTAGTTTCTCTCGGCGGAGACTGGATTTGGTTGAGTTCTTACAGATTGCTGGTTTTGGTTATATGGCTCTGCTGGCCAAGCGCAACTTCGCATCCTTCGCCATTGTAACAGCTCCGATCATGACCCGGTTTCTGGCTGAGATTGATCTTCGCTTCCCGAAAATAAGGCAGGTAATCAATAAAAGGGTATCTGGGGTACGAGATAACAGAGATCGAGCGCCTAAGAACAGGTATGATGAAAGAAAGCTGCGCCTGCTGAACACTGTTCTCCTGGGGTTAGTCTTCACGGTTGGAGTGATGAAGTTATCCATTGTTACGGAACCGAGATTGGTGGACCGCTTCAAGGCTGAGATATTCCCGGTTGGCGCAGTGAGCTGGATAAAAGAAAATCAGCCGGAAAGGCAGCTATTTAATTCTTACAATTGGGGAGGGTATCTGAGTTGGGAGCTGCGTGAGTATCCTGTTTTCGTCGATGGACGGACAGACCTTTATGATGATGAATTGCTAAGTCTTTATTCGGATATCTCGAGTGGGGGCCCTGGATGGGATAAGAAGCTAATCAGCTTCGATATCAATCTGGTTCTCATCGAGGCCAACTCTGGACTTGCTCGAGAAATGGAAAATAGCCCCAACTGGCTTAAGGGATATGAGGATGAGATCGCCGTTGTCTATATTCGCCGGGAAGGCTGAGATATGAACTTCCATCTCGCAGACAGGGTAATCATCGCCAGAAAAATCTCCCGAGAGAGTTCTAAGTTCGATTTTTCCACATTCTTTACCGTGAGTTTTGCATTTCTCCTCGGACTTTATGTGAGGTTGAACTCGGCAATCACGGCAGAATTCCCGATCAACGACGGCGGGTTGTTCTACACCATGGTGAACGATTTACTTGATTCGGGATTCAGAATTCCATCTTATACATCCTATAATGGGCTCGGGATTCCATTCGTTTATCCTCCTTTGCCATTCTATCTGGCCGCTGTATTAACGAGATTCGGCAATCTCGAATTGTTAGATGTAATCAGGCTCTTCCCTGGTTTCATGAGCGCGCTAACGGTTCCTTGTTATTATCTGCTCGCGATGGTTGCTCTCAGATCGAAACCTCAGGCAGCACTGGCTACACTTGCGTTTGCGATGCTGCCCCGCAGCTTTGAGTGGCTCGTCATGGGGGGCGGGTTGACGCGGGCAACCGGTTTTTTGTTCGCAATATTGACTATTTTCATAGGTTTCAAATTGTTCCGGGAACCTCTTGCCCGAAATGCGGTATTCCTTTCCGCCTTCGTCAGCCTGACAATCCTGTCGCATCCTGAGATGAGTCTGTTTATCGCCTATACGCTCATCCTTCAATTCCTCTTTTATAGCAAGAACAAGAGAGGCTTCGTGGTCTCCATGCTTGTCGTCCTGTTGGTACTAACGATGATCTCTCCCTGGATCCTGTCAATATTCCACAAC
>CAYQDF010000059.1:0-18290 GCA_964416175.1 uncultured Anaerolineaceae bacterium | reverse complement strand
GCCGCGCGGCGCGGGCGGGATGCCGTCCAGGATGAACTTGCCCAGCGACTTGTTGTCCACCGCCATCGGCCGTTCACCCTGCAGGACGTGGATCTCGACCTGGGACTGGGAGTCTGTGGCGGTGGAAAAGATCTGGCTTTTGCGGGTCGGGATGGTGGTGTTGCGCTCGATCAGCGGCGTGGCGACGCCTCCCAGCGTCTCCACGGAGAGGGTGAGCGGGGTGACGTCGAGCAGCAGGATGTCTTTGACATCGCCGCCGAGAACGCCGGCCTGGATCGCTGCCCCGATCGCCACCACTTCGTCCGGGTTGACACCCCGGTGCGGTTCCCGGTTGAACAGCTGGCGGACCGCCTCCTGGACGGCAGGCATGCGGGTCATCCCGCCGACGAGGACGACCTCGTTGATCTGGGCGGGCTGGAGGTCAGCGTCTTTGAGGGCCTGGCGGACTGGCCCCAGGGACCGCTCGATGAGATCCGCAGTCAGCTGCTCGACCTTGGCGCGGGTGAGAGTCATCACCAGGTGTTTCGGGCCGCTGGCGTCGGCGGTGATATAGGGCAGGTTGATCTCGGTCTGCATCAGGCTGGAGAGCTCGATCTTCGCCTTCTCTGCGGCCTCCTTGAGGCGTTGCAGCGCCTGGCGATCATTGCGCAGGTCGATGCCATTTTCGCGTTTGAACTCATCGGCGATGTAATCAATGATCCGGAGGTCGAAATCGTCACCGCCGAGGAAGGTGTCGCCAGAAGTCGAACGCACCTGGAAGACCCCCTCGCCGACGTCGAGGATGGAGATATCGAAAGTTCCGCCGCCGAGGTCGTAGACCGCGATCACCTCATCTTTTTTCTTGTCCAGCCCGTAGGCCAGGGATGACGCCGTCGGTTCGTTAATGATGCGCAGCACCTCCAGACCGGCGATCTTACCGGCATCCTTGGTGGCGTTGCGCTGAGCATCGTTGAAATAGGCCGGCACGGTGATCACAGCCTGCGTGACCGGCTCGCCCAGATAAGCTTCGGCGTCCGACTTCAACTTACCCAGGATCATCGCTGAGATCTCCGGCGGCGAGTACTCTTTGCCGTCCAGGACGACACGAACGTCGCCGTTCGGCGCTTCGGTCACCTTGTACGGGATGCGTGAAACGGCCTTCTTCACTTCCGGGTCGTTGAACTTGCGCCCCATGAAGCGTTTGATCGAAAAGACGGTATTCTCCGGGTTGACCACCGCCTGGTTGCGGGCGACGCGGCCGATCAGGCGTTCGTGATTCTTGTTGACCGCCACGACAGACGGGACCAGGCGTTCCCCCTCGGCCGAGGGGATGACGATCGGCTCGCCGCCTTCCATGACCGCCACTACAGAATTTGTCGTTCCCAGATCGATCCCTATTATCCTTGGCATGAATGATTCCTCCGTAGAACCAATTTTCACCTGCTATTGGGCGACCCGCACCATCGCCGGGCGCAGGACCCGGTCTCCCAGGCGGTACCCGTTCTTGACGACCTCGATCACATGCCCGCTCTCGTGATCATCGCTCGGCTCCTGGGAGATGGCTTCGTGAAGGTTCGGATCGAAAGGCTGGCCTTCCGCCTCTAACAGCTCCACACCCTCCGATTCCAGGATCCCGGCCAGCTTCCGGTAGATCAATTCGATCCCTTCTGCCCAGGCGGCGCCTTCGCCATCCTGGGGGCGGTTTTTCAAGGCGCGCTCGAGATCATCGAGGACTTCCAGATAGCGGCGGATCAGGTCGCCGGTCACATTTTCCCTCATCTGCTCGCGTTCACGCTCCATCCGCTTCTTGTAATTGGCAAACTCGGCGCGTTCACGCTGCCAGCCGTCCAGATACTCTTCCGACTTAGCCTGGAGCGCTTCGAGTTCCTTCTTGAGGGCTGTGAGTTCACCCTGCTCTTCAAAAACCTCGCCGGGGCGACCAGGTTCCGGCGCGCTTTCGTTTAAATCTTTAGTCTGGATCTCTTCTCCGAGTGGCTGCTCTGCTTTTTCTTGATCGTTCTTCTCGCTTGCCATGATTCCAGGTTGCTCCCAACTGTCGAATTTTCATCCAGGCGAACAGATTGTCCGGATGAAGGGCTTGCTACTCAAGGTTCAGCTCCGTGACCAGGTCCGTGAGCAGATCGGAGACGAACCGCACGGTGGAGATCGTGCGTCCGTAAGCCATACGGATGGGTCCGAGGACGCCGAGCGCGCCGGTCACCAAACCTGGGACGCCGTAGCGGCCCAGAACCATGGAGCACTCGCGCAGCTCCTCCCAGGTCCCCTCGCCCCCGATGATCACCTGAATACCCCCCACGTTGGTGGACAGGACGGTGCGGTTGAGAAGCTCCTCCAGGAAAGCGCGTTCTTCGAACACCCGCAAGGCGCGCCGCGCCAGGCCGACCTCTGCGAATTCAGGCTCGGACAGCACGTTCATCAGGCCATCCCGGTAGACTTCCCCGCCAAGCACATCCACTGACCGCTCCATCTCTTCGAGGATCAGCCGGATCAGGTCGCTCTCCAGGGCGTCCCATTCGCCGTTGAGGGCAGCGATGGCCTTCGCCGTGAGCCCCTGGCAGAGATGGTTGAAGCGGTTTGCCACTTCGCTCAGCCTGTCCTGAGGCACTGGTTCGGCCAGGGCCAGCATCTGTTGGCGCACCTCCCCGCCCGTCATGACCAGGACCATCAAAACCTGCCTGCCGAGGGTGGCGATCAGCTCCAGGTGCTTGAACCTTGCCTCCTCGGGGTGCGGTGCGGTGACCAGCGAAGCGGCCTGCGATTGATGAGCGAGGACGGAAGCAGCCAGGCGCATCCACTGGTCGACGTCGTGGCCTGCCTGGTAGAACTGGTGGGTGATCGTGCGTTTGGTCTGTGGCGAGAGGTCAGTCTGACCCATCAACTGGCGGACGAAATAGCGGTAGCCTTCTTCGGTGGGCACCCGGCCCGCCGAGGTGTGGGGCTGGCGGAGGTAGCCGGCCTCAGTCAGGGCTGCCATCTCGTTGCGCACAGTGGCCGGGCTGATATCCAGACCGTAATGCTCGACCAGGGTCTTCGACCCGACCGGCTGGGCGTGCTCGATGTAATCGCGGATCACCAATGCCAGGATCAGTTTTTGCCGTTCACCAAGTTCCATTTCCGGTTCCCATTTTTTAGCACTCTCTATGCGAGAGTGCTAAAATGCGTGGATACGATGATACCATGCAGGCGGGAGAACGTCAAGCACGCGCGCCTGATAGAATTGTAGTTCTAATCGTGCGTTAACAAGCCATTCGGACGGGGAGCGGTTTCCCCCGCAGTATCCCCAGCACCAGCTCAAGGTCTGCAGGGTAAGGCGCCTGAAAAGTTAACATTTCTCGCGCCACCGGGTGTTCCACGGTCAGAGCCCAGGCGTGCAACCCCAACCGGCCTAACAACAGGCGGTCCATGCCGCGCTCTTTTTGGACACCGCTCGGGAGGTCCGAGAGAAAAATCCTGGCTCCATCCCCGTACAGAGGATCGCAGGCGACCGGCGCGCCTGCTTCCCGCAGGTGGACCCGCACCTGGTGCGGCCGCCCGGTCTCGGGGACGGCCTCGACGAGAGCAAACCGCCTGAACCGCTCCAGCGCCCGCAGGCGCGTCACCGCAGGTTTCCCGAGGCGGAGGTCGACTACCGTGCGGTGCCGCCGGTCGCCGTCAGCTCGCAGCGGCAGGGCAACGGTCTGTTCGTCCCAGGGGGGATCCCCCAGGACCAGGGCGCGGTAGACCTTGAGCACCCGGCGTTGTTGGAACTGCGTGTTCAGGTCGCGGTGCGCTTCCGCCGTGCGCGCCAGCACAGCGACCCCGCTGGTCTGTCTGTCCAGCCGGTGGACGGTCCACAGGCGGCCGTAAACGGGCTCGAGGATCCCCCGCAGGTGAGGCGCGGTGGGGTCGTATCCATCCGGAAGGGATGCCAGGCCAGGAGGTTTGTTCACGGCGAGCAGTGATTCGTCGGCAAAAAGGATGGGGAGATCAGTAGTGTAATCCATCAACAGCAAATTGAACGGCTCACGCCAATTCTGCCGGTCCGCCGGCCTTCAGAAGTATTCTGGATCAACAACCTTCTTTCCCGGATTCAAGCCCTTCCAGGAATTTGCGGTCATCGTCCGAGAGCGGAGCGGCAGCCAGCAGGTCTGGGCGCCGTTGCCAGGTGCGCAGCAGGCTCTGCTGCCTGCGCCAGCGGGCGACGCGCGCGTGATCGCCGGAGATCAGGATCTCCGGAACGCGCCAGCCGCGGAACTCCGCCGGGCGGGTATACTGCGGATACTCCAGCAAGCCGGTCGCGTGGGAATCGTCGAGCGCGCCTTCCGGGTCTCCCAGAGCGCCTGGGAGCAGGCGCAGTACGGCGTCGATCACGACCAGCGCCGGAAGCTCGCCTCCCGTCAGCACGTAATCCCCGATCGAGATCTCGTCTGTCGCCAGATGTTCGCGGACGCGCTCGTCGATCCCCTCATAGCGTCCGCACAGCAAGGCCAGCTGCGGGAGCTGGCTGAGTTCGAAGGCGATTTTCTGGTCCAGGCGCCGTCCCTGCGGGGTGAGCAGGATCACCGGACAGGGGGGCGGCGCGCCCAGCACCCCTTCCACCGCCGCGAAGATCGGCTCGGGCTTCATCACCATCCCCCCGCCCCCACCATAAGGTTCGTCATCGGTCACGTGATGCCGGTCGGTGGTCCAGTCGCGGATGTTGTACAGGTGGACCTGGGCCAACTCACGCCGGGCGGCGCGCTGCAGGATGCTTGTCTGGAGATACGGCTGAAATACTTCAGGGAAGAGGGTGAAGACATCGATCCGCATAAGCAAATTCTAGCCGGGAGAGGGGGGATTGGCAAGGCAGTCCGAAAGCCCTGCTGCAGGCTTGACGCTCCGTCTACGAAAATGGTAATATGAAAGCATGTATCTGCGCGGCAGCAAGTGGCACATGACCCGCAGGCGAAGACAGAGCGGCAGCCCCTGGCGGATCGCCCTTCTGCTCCTCCTGATTGGCGGGGCGTTGTACGTGAACCAGATCGTCGTGCCCGCCACGCCACCCCTTTTCATCCCAACACCCACGCCAACTCGCGATCCCGAGTCGTACATCAGCGAAGCCGACGACCTTTTCGAGTCAGGGAAATTCATCCAGGCAATAGCGGCCTACCAGCAGGCGGTGCAGGTAAATCCGGACAACCCGGCAGTCTACCTTTCGATGGCGCGGGCGCAGCTCTACGCCGCGCAGTATGCGGATGCCCTGGAGAGCGCCGAGCGGGCGTTGATCCTGAACAACAACAACCCCGCGGCGCACTGCCTCAAGGCCTGGGCGCTGGATTTCCTGGGAGATTTTACTCAGGCCGAAGCATCCGTGAAAACCGCCCTGGAACTGGACCCGAACAGCGCCCTGGCGCACGCCGTGTATGCAGAGATCTTGATCGACAAAGCCCTCGCCGGTCAGGGGGACATCAACGCCATTGAGCGGGCGGCCGAGGAATCTCGCACGGCGCTGGATCTCGATCCGAGTCTTTTGGAATCCCACCGCGCCCGCGGCTACGTACTGTGGAACACTGGCAACTTCGCGGAAGCCGTCCAGGAGTACCAGGCGGCGCTGGCGATCAACGACAAGATCGCCGACCTGCACCTGGCGCTTGGCTCCAACTACCACTACCTGGGGGAATACGACCAGGCGGTGCAGGCGTACCTGCAGGCCTATGCCCTCTATCCCCAGGATGCCCAGGCGCCGTTCGAGATCTCGCGCACCTACGCCACGGTAGGTGACTTCAGCCAGTCGGTCCAGTACGCCGACCAGGCAGTCAGGACCGATCCGGGCAATCCCCGCCTGCACGGGAACCTGGGCGTCATGTATTATAAAAACAACCAGCTGGGCGATGCGATCCAGGAATTCAGCCTGGCGATCCATGGCGGCACACTCAAAGATGGGACGATCGTGGAAGGTTTGCCGCTGGATTACGGGAGCGTCGCCGAGTATTATGCCATTTACGGGCTGGCGCTGGCAAAGCTGAACCGCTGCGCGGAGGCAGTGCCCATCTTTCGGGCGATCCTCAACGGGGTCTCGGACGACGAGATAAACACTTACAACGCCGAGCAGGGCCTGATCCTTTGCCAGGAAGGCCTGGAAGAAATCCCGACCGGAGCGGAGGGCGCAGAAACACCGGAAGCGGCGGAGACTGTCGCACCTACGGAACAGCCATGAACCGCGACATCACCGGGGAAAGACCCCACTTCCGCCCGGTCAAACGGGCGGTCAATCCCTACCGTCTGCTGGTGTGGATCGTCCTGATCCTGGCCGGGGTCTGGTATCTGCAACAGATCGATCGCGGCCAGGTCAAACCGCTCTTCCTTCCCACACCCACACCCACTCGCACCGCCAACTCGTATGTCCTGGAAGGCGAAGCGCAGTTCGCGGCCGGCGATCTGGAAGGGGCGATCGCTGCGTACCGGCAGGCCGTCACGGTGGAGCCCGGGAATGCGAATACCTGGGCGGAGCTCGCCCGCATCCAGACATATTCCTCCAGCCTGCTGAGTACGGATGAAGAACGCTATAACCGCCTGCAAGAGGCGCTTGATTCGATCGAACAGGCGCTCGCCTTAAACCCAGACAGCTCCGAAATCCACGCTATTCACTCCTTCGTGCTGGACTGGTATGTTGCGAATCCCCTGGTGCCTCCGGCGGAAGTGCAGACCCGCCTGAATGAGGCTGAAGCCGCAGCAGTGCGCGCCCTGCAACTCGACAGCCAAAACGCCCTGGCGCTGGCCTTCTTTGCCGAGATCCTGGTCGACCAGCAGAAATGGGCGCAAGCCCAGGAAACCATCGAACAGGCCGTTGCCATTGACCCTAATTCGATGGACGTTCAGCGCGTATACGGCTATGTCTGGGAATCGCTCGGACAATATCGCAACGCGATCGAGAGCTACCAGGCGGCAGCAGCAATCAACCCGAACCTGACATTCTTGTACATCTTCATCGGACGCAACTATCTCAGCCTCGAGGTCTACAACCGCGCCCTGGAAGAGTTCGAAAAAGCCGCGCAGATCAACGAGACCCTCGGCATCAAGGATCCGGTGCCTTATATCGAGATCGCCAAGACGTACACCCGCGATGGCGAATTCTTCGCCGCCTCGCTCAACGCCGAGAAAGCGCTGACCTTCAACCCGTCCAACGCCAACACCTATGGACAGCTGGCGTCGATCTACATGAAGGCGCGCAACTTCGAGGGCGCCCAGATCGCTTTCAAATGCGCCGTGCGCGGCTGCAGCGCGGAAGAAAACCTGACCGCTCAGGAGCTGTTGGGCGAGGAAAACAGCGTGGATGTGGTCGGCCTCCCGCTGACTTCTGGGAACGTGGCGTTTTATTACCTGCAATACGCCTCAGTCCTGGCCGCCCTCAGCCGCCCGGACCAGAATTTTTGCCCCGAAGCGCTGGATGTCCAGGAGGAAGTCCGGGCAAAATACCCGGAGGATGAGATCTTCAACGCCATCATTGCTGAGAACGAGGCAATCTGCAATCTGGTAGCGAGGGGGGACCTGCCCAGGAGCACTCCAGAGCCAACCGAACCGGAGATGATGGACGACAGATAACGGGCCAGCGCATTCAGAAAAGAACAGCTGGTCAGCTGGATAGCGGAGATTTCGAAAGGAATTTTCAAAATTCCTCTTGACGCGAAAGAAAAAATTGGGTATGATCCCCCAGCCAGTTAGCACTCTAAGGCTTTGAGTGCTAACTTGGTTGCTTGTAACCTGTTCACAAATCAATCACACTCTATAAAAGGAGGCAAGTATGTCGATTTCCATCAAACCCTTGGGCAACCGCGTGGTGGTCGAACCTATCGAGCAGGAAGAAGTCACCGCTGGCGGTATCGTCTTGCCGGAGACGGCAAAGGAGAAACCCCAGAAAGGGAAAGTCCTGGCAGTCGGCCCGGGAGACCGGGATGACAGCGGCAAACGCATCCCCATGGAGGTAAAGGAAGGGGACTCCGTGCTGTTCGCTAAATACTCTGGCACGGAGATCAAGATGGATGGCAAGAAGCTGCTCATCCTGAGGGAAAGTGACCTGTTAGCCATCCTTGAGTAAATCTCGAAATCATCTTACACAAAAAAGGAGCACGAGTCTATGCCTGCAAAACAACTAGTATTCTCAGAAGATGCCCGCCGCAAATTGCAGCACGGTATGGATATCCTGGCGACCGCAGTCGTCACCACCCTGGGGCCGAAAGGCCGCAACGTTGCGGTCGATCGGAAGTTTGGCTCTCCCACCATCACCCATGATGGCGTTTCGGTCGCCAAAGAAATCGAACTGGAAGACCCCTTTGAGAACATGGGCGCTCAGCTGCTCAAGGAGGCGGCCACCAAGACCAACGACATCGCCGGTGATGGCACGACCACCTCAACCGTGCTGGCGCACTCCATCGTATCCGAAGGGATGAAGAACCTGGCTGCGGGTTTCAACCCAATGCTGCTCAAGTGGGGGATCGAAGCTGCCACCAAAGCAGTGGCTGAGAAGATCAGCGACCAGGCCATCGAAGTGACAACGAAGGAAGAGATCGCCAATGTGGCCTCGATCTCGGCCCAGGACCGGGCGATCGGCGAATTGATTGCTGATGTGATGGACAAGGTCGGCAAGGATGGCGTGATCACGGTCGAAGAATCCAAAGGTCTGGAGTTCGAGACCGAATACGTCGAAGGTATGCAGTTCGACCGGGGCTATATCTCCTCGTACTTCATCACCAACCCCGAGGCGATGGAAGCTGCCATCGAAGACCCGTACATCCTGGTGCACGACAAGAAGATCTCCGCCGCCACTGATATCGTCCCCGTCCTGGAGAAACTGGTCCAGGTCGGCAAGCGCGAGCTGGTGATCATCGCCGAAGACGTGGACGGTGAAGCGCTGGCGACCCTGGTGCTGAACAAACTGCGCGGCATGCTCAATGTTGTGGCTGTGAAAGCTCCCGGATTCGGCGATCGGCGGAAGGCGATGCTTGGAGATATCGCTATCCTGACTGGCGCCACGGTCATCTCCGAGGAGACTGGCCGCAAGCTGGAGACCACCACCCTCCAGGACCTGGGCCGGGCTGAGAAGGTCGTCGTCACCAAGGACGACACAACGATCATCGGCGGCAAGGGCGATACCTCTCAGATCAAGGGCCGCATCGAGCAGATCCGGGTCGAGATCGAGAAAAGCACCAGCGATTACGATCGGGAGAAGCTGCAGGAGCGCCTGGCCAAGCTGTCCGGCGGCGTGGCGATCATCCGCGTCGGCGCAGCCACCGAGACCGAGCTCAAGGAAAAGAAGCACCGCGTTGAAGACGCCCTCTCAGCAACCCGCGCGGCAGTCGAAGACGGCATCGTTCCAGGCGGCGGCGTGGCGTTGATCAACGCCATGTCTGCCATCGATTCGCTGAAGATGCAGAATGAGGACGCCCAGGTCGGAGTCAATATCGTCCGCAAAGCCCTGGAAGTTCCTCTGCGCAAGATCGCAGAAAACGCCGGCAAAGACGGCTCTGTGATCCTGGAATCGGTCCGCCGGGAGCAGAAGAGCAAGAAGAACCACAACATTGGTTACAATGTGCTCTCGGAACAGTACGTCGACATGGTCAAAGACGGCGTGATCGACCCGGCCAAAGTCACCCGCGGCGCGCTGGAGAACGCAGCTTCCATCGCGGCCATGATCCTGACGACCGAGGCCCTGATCACCGAGGTGCCGGAGAAAGAAAAACCGGCCGCACCTCCCATGCCTGAATATTAGACCGGCACCGGATCATACACTTAGAAAAGAAAAGGCTTCGGAAGGCTGGATAAGCTTCCGAAGCCTTTTTCTCTGCGGTTCTTTCGAAAATCGAAACCATACCTTCCCAGCGTATCACCATAGGATCCCAGATATTCACTTTGACAAAGAGGGTTCCCCGTGCTACAATGAAACCAACGATCGAGATCAACGGCCGGCCGGGTCAGTGGCCTGCTTATGAATGCCGAAGCCTCATATAGATGTTGGGGTGCAGTCCAAAATAAATCTTATATATTTGTGGATATCGGATAAAAGCATTTGCCCCGGCTGGTCTCACCCGATGGGGCTTGTTTCTTTAAACGATTACAATCCGCCCACAGTGTGAGTTGGATAAGAATATCGAGGATCCGGCCCCACAATCGGGTAAGTTGACCGAAAGAAAAAATAATCTAGAGGTTCTCTCAAAAATGGGTTGTTGTGGTGTTGTTCCGCAGCTCCGCTGCTGAAAAACACCACCCTCCCATTATTTTTGAGATAGCTTCTAAACAATTCACAACCGCCTGCTGTTTTCCTGGCTTCCTGACATGGCCGACAGAAGGCCTGGTTGGATGAGGATAACTGAAAGTATGAGTACGAAGAAGCTTCGCATTGTCCCCCTGGGGGGGTTGGGGGAAGTCGGCAAGAACATGATGGCTTACGAATACGGGGAAAACATCCTGATCGTAGATACAGGCATCATGTTCCCCGAGAACGACATGTTGGGGATCGATTACATCATCCCCGACTTCAATTATTTGAAAAATAAGGGCCACCTGGTGCGCGGGATCGTGATCACTCACGGTCACGAGGACCATACTGGAGCCATCCGCCACGTAATTGAGGAGATCCACGCGCCAATCTATGCCACGCTGCTGACGCGCGGGCTGCTGGAAGTGAAACTGTTGCGCGGCCGCAAACTGGATGGGATCACCTTGAACACCGTCCAGGCTGGCGACCTGGTCAACATTGGCCCGTTCAAGGTGGAATTCTTCCACGTCTGTCATTCCATCCCGGATGGCGTTGGCCTGGGGATCACGACCCCGGCGGGGCTGGTGGTCCACTCTGGGGATTACAAATTCGACCACACCCCGGTGGATGGATGGGCGACGGATTACGCCAAACTGGGCGAGTTTTCAGGACGCGGCGTGCTGGCCTTGCTCTCCGATTCGACCAATTCCGACAAGCCCGGCTGGACCCCCTCCGAGCGGGTGATCGACCCGGCATTCGACCAGGTCTTCCGGGCTGCCTCCGGGAGAATCATCATCGCCAGTTTCGCCTCTTTGATCTCGAGGATGCAGCAGGTCGCCAACGCGGCGGAGCGGCATGGGCGAAAGATGGCGTTCGTTGGCTCCAGCATGGTCGAAAACGCCAAAATGGCACGCAAGCTGGGCTACCTGGATATAGCGGAGGACCGGATCGTGACGATCGAACAGGCTTTGCGCATGGAACCTCGGCAGGTCGTCCTGATGTCCACCGGGACGCAGGGCGAGCCTTCTTCGATCATGGGACGCCTGTCCACTGGCACGAACCGCCATTTCGACATTATCCCGGGGGACACGGTCGTCCTTTCTTCTCACCCAATTCCGGGCAACGAGGAGAGCGTATACCGCACCATCAACCGCCTGTTCCGTAGAGGGGCAAACGTCATCTACGAATCCATTGCTCCCGTGCACGTATCCGGGCATGCCAGCCAGGAAGAGATGAAGCTCCTGCTCCACCTGGTGAAACCGAAATACTTTATCCCGATTCACGGGGAGCTGCGGCACTTGAAACAGCACGCTGCCCTGGCTGTGGACGTCGGCATCCCGGCGGAGAACATCGCCGTCGTGGAAAATGGGCAGGTGGTTGAGTTCGAGAACGGGGAGATGAAGCTGGGGGAGCGCGTACCGGGCGGCTATGTCTTTGTGGATGGAGCTCAAGTTGGCGAGGTCGGTCCGAGCGTCGTGCGCGAGCGGGAAGCCCTGGCCCGCGACGGGATCGTCGTCATCAGTCTGCTCGTGGAGAAAAGCACGGGGAAGTTAATCGAAGAACCGGAGATCCTGACGCGCGGCTTCGTTTACCACCGCGACGCCGAAGACCTCCTGGCGGTAGCTCGCCGGCGCATCACAGAAGCGGTCGCCAGCGGCAATGGCAACCTGCAAATGGATATCGAGCAGACCATCAAGGCTTTCTTCTACAACGAGACGAAACGTCGGCCGATGGTTTTTGTGACCATCAACAGGGTGTCGTAGGGGCGCAGCAGGTCGAAACGGGTCCGCGCAGAAGTGTATTTTCGTGAAGTCCCTACCTAAATCCAATCCCAGGCCTCTTCCTTCCAGCCGTGCTTTCCAATCAGGGGGACGAAGGCGACCGGCACTCCCTGCTCGCTTTCGAACTTCGCCCCGCGCCGCACCCAGCGCTCGAGGAACTGCCCGCCTCTCCCCCCGACCGGGATTACCATGCGCCCCCCATCGGCCATCTGGTCGAGCAGGGGCTGCGGGGCGCGCGGGGCTGCCGCAGTCGCGATGATCGCGTCGTAGGGGGCGTTTGCGGGCCAACCCTGGGAGCCGTCACCCACGTGGACGAAGACGTTCCTGATGCCCAGCGCTGCCAGTCTTCTTTCCGCCTGCTCGGCCAGGCGCTGGTACCTTTCGACCGTGTGCACCTCCTGCGCCAGTAAGGACAGGACAGCTGCCTGATAACCGGAGCCCGTCCCTATCTCCAGGACGCGCTCATCTCCCTGCAAGGCGAGCATCTGGGTCATCAGCGCCACGATGTACGGCTGCGAGATCGTCTGGTTCAAGCCGATGGGGAGGGGATTGTCCGCATAAGCCAGGTGGCGGTGTTCGGGAGGGACGAACCAGTGGCGCGGGACTGTACGCATCGCGTGCAACACCTTTTTATCGGTGATGTCTCGGGACAGGAACTGCTCTTTGACCATGCGCTCGCGTTCCGACGCGAAGCGCGCTTCCTCGTCCATTCAATCTCCTGAGCGCCAGGCACGGAGAAACGTCTCCCAGAATCCGCCGCCATCACCCGAAAAGAAGGGCAGGTAGAGCGCCAGTCGGTCCGCCAGACCGGAGTAGCGGGCTTTGAGTGCGCCCGCCAGCTCTTCAGCGCTGGCGAGCGTCGCAAAAACCTCCAGCATCTCGTCGCGGATCAGCCCTGGCATTTCTCCCCAATCCCTGCGGGAGGCGAGCGAGGAGAGCTTCTCGGCGACATCTTCCCAACCGTGCAAGGCCATCACCGGTCGGTAGGATGGCGTGGAGGCGTAGAAGGCGATTTGCTGCCGGACGAACTGGCGTTCCTCTGGGGTCGAGGCCACAAAAGGGGTGACGAAGACCGACAGGTCTTCCCGTGCGCGGCCTGTGCTCCGGGCGCCTGCCTCCAGAGCCGGTAGAACGATCTCTGCAAGATAGCGGGTCGAGTGGAAGGGGTGGACGACGAACCCATTCCCTGTCTCGCCGGCGAGGTGCGCCAGACCGCGGTTAACCCCCGCGATGTAGATCGGGATATCCGGGTGTTCGATCGGCCCGGGGTTGAAGAACGGCGACATCAGGGTGATCTTGTAATACTCACCTCGAAAGTTTAAATGCTCACCCGACTGCCAGGCGCGCCACAAGGCGCGCATCACGCCGATCTGCTCGCGGAGCTGCTTCACCGGAGAAGCGGGCCAGGGCATACCAAACCTGCGTTCGATGTGCCCCTTGACCTGGGTGCCGAGTCCCAAGATGAACCTTCCGCCTGAGGTCTGGGCCAGATCCCAGGCGGTATAAGCGATGGCCGCCGGGCTGCGGGCAAAAGCGACGGCGATGGCGGTGCCGAATTTTAGCCTGGATGTATGTTCCGCAATCGCAACCCCGGGCAGAAAGGGATCGTGGACCGTCTCAGACGACCACAGTGCGTCGAAGCGCAGCGATTCAGCGGCGCGCGCGATGTCTGGCACCTCTTTCAGCGCAACAGGGGGCAGCAGTGCGTCGAGATACATGTTGGCTTGTTCTACCTTTCCACCCGGTGATCCTAGAGGTCGGCCTTCAGTTCAGGACATATGCCAGGATCCACTGCGAGGTCGCCAGCAGTGCCTCCTGGTGGGTGCGTTCGTAGTTGTGGGAGGCGTCCACCCCGGGGCCGAACAGGGCGACCGCCACGTCGCCGCCGGCACGCCAGTAGGCTTCGCCGTCGGAACCGTAGTAGGGATAGATGTCCACCTTGTGCGGTATCTCATACGCCTCTGCCAGCCGGCGCAGGCGCTGGCTCAGGCCGTGGTGGTAAGGTCCGCCAGAATCTTTGACGCACAGGGTGGCGTGGAATTCGTCGGAAGCCTGTCCCTCTCCAACAGCTGCCATGTCCAGGGAGATCAGCTCTGCCAGGTCAGCCGGGAAACCGGAAGCTGCTCCATGACCGACTTCCTCGTAGTTGCTGAAATGGAAGGTCGTCGTCTGGGCAGGCTGAGATCCTGCATCGTACATCGCCTTGATCGCCGCCAGCAGGCAAGCCACGCAGGCTTTGTCATCGAGATGGCGCGAACGTACGAACCCGTTCGTGATCTCCACGCGCGGATCGAAGGCGACGAAATCGCCCACATCCACCCCCAGGTCGCGCGTCTCGTCCGCGTTTGACGTTCGAGCGTCGAGGCGCACTTCCATGTTATCCTCGTCCCGCTTGAGGTCGTTCACCTGCCCGCCGTGGACGTGGCCGGAAGCCCTGGTCAGCAGGATCGACCCGCGCAGCGCATCGCCTCGAGAGGTAAAAATTGTGCACCCTTCCCCTTCAATGGTGTTCCAGGCGTAACCGCCGATCCGGGAGAGCTTCAACCTGCCGCTGGATTTGATCTCTTTGACCATGGCGCCCAGGGTGTCGACATGGGCGGTCAGGCCGCGCGGTGCCTCGTTTGATACGCCGGCCCAACGCGCCACCAACGCGCCTTTGCGGGTGCGTGTGGTCTCAAGACCCGGGCACCAGGCCAGGACCTCTTTCACAAGCTGGATCGCCTGATCCGTGTACCCGGTCGGGCTGGGGGTGTTCAACAGGTCCACCAGGGTCTTCAACAGAAATTGCTCATCGATTGGGGGAAGTTCGGTCATTGAGAGTCCTCGGGTAGATTGAGGCAGGATCCAGTATAAATATATATTGGACAAAGCAGTTTGTCCATATCCTGCCTGCAAAATTCGAACCCGTCCTGAAATTCAGGTTTCAAAGGGTCAACAGGCCGGCCATGCGTCACTGACCCGAGGAGTGCGCGGCATTAAGCCCCGGCTTTTCGGATTGCAGATAGCCAGGAAGACCCTCGAAAGCACCGATGGTTTCACGCCAGGGCTTCGGAAACGGCAGCGTTCGGTTTTTCCGATAATCGTAAGCCACCAGCACGCTGCTGCCGACCGCCAGCTGCGCCTCGCTTTCCGCATCCTCCAAAGCGTACTCCATCGTCAGGCTCTTATTGCGGATTTCCGCCACACGCACGCCGACGCGGACCTGCTGGCCGAAATACACCGGCGCCAGGAAGGTCACCCTGGCTTCTGCCAGGATGATGCCAATGTCCATGAAGGACCGCCCGTCCCACAACCCCAACGCTATGAGGTAAGCGATGCGGGCCTGTTCCATGTAAGTGAGGTATTTGGCGTTGTTCACGTGCGCCTGCGGATCAAGGTCCCCGTAGCGCACTTCGATGGGGTGGTAGAAGCGGAACACGGGCACACTGGCATTATACCCCAGTGGAAAAACCTCCGTCAGGATTATTGAAGAACCGGCGACCATCGGGTCAACCTGGGGGTGGTCATCTTGCGATTACGGTATAATCTGCGCCATGGAACGTAATAACCAGGAAGATACACGGGCGATTCCTTCGCCGTCGGGTGAAATCCAGCCGATTGATGAAACCCGCCGCATTCCTGCAGAGGCGGAGGCGAAAGCTCCTCCGGAGAGCGAGACTCCCAACCTGGAGGAGGGGGAGACGGTTGCCGAAGATCTTTCCTCCGGCACCGGCGGAACGCAAAGCCCGCCAGATCAACCCACTGTGGGCGGTGTACCGTGGCGCTGGGTTGCTTTCATCGGACTGCTGGCGCTGTTGTTAATCGCGGCAGTCAGCGCCTTCGGCGGATACCGCTCCGGGATCGACCTGCGCAAGCAATTCGAATCGACGCAGATCGCGGTGAAGGTTGCCGAGCAGTTCCAGCTGGGGCTTCAGGATATGGAAGCCAGGAAATTCGAACTGGCGCGGCAACGTTTTGAATATGTGATCCAGCATGACCCAAATTACCCCGGCGTAACCGAAAACCTGGCGCTTGTCCTGCTCGAGTTGAACACCACCGCCACGCCGACCCCTGTCCCAACCCCGACCCTGACGCCCACCCCCGACCTTCGCGGGGCGGAAGAACCCTTCACCCAGGCGCAGATCATGCTCGCTGAGGAGAAGTGGACGGAAGCCATCGACACCCTGCTCAAGCTGCGCAAAGACGAGCCGGCTTACAACACAGTGCAAGTCGATTCGATGTTCTACGTCGCCCTGCGCAACCGCGGCGTATTCCGTATCCTGAACGAAGGAGACCTGGAAGGGGGGACCTACGACCTCGCCCTGGCGGAACGCTTCGGCCCGCTTGACATCGAGGCGGCCAACATGCGCACCTGGGCGGACCTCTACCTCACCGGAGCCAGCTTCTGGGAGCTGGATTGGGGCCAGGCTTCTTTTTACTTTGGGCAGATCGTGGCGGTCGCCCCTAACCTGCGCGACAACACCAACATGACTGCCTCGGAGCGCTACCGGATCGCGACAATTAAATGGGGAGATGCGCTGGCGGCGAACAAAGAATGGTGCCTGGCCCAGGAAGCCTACGAAGCTGCTTACAACTTCAGCCTCGATCCTGCATTGGAGCCCACGATCGCTTTTGCAGCGGACAAGTGCCGGGAGGCTGAGCGGCCTGATCGCACGCAGCCTCCGCCGGCAGCGGAAACGCCCACGCCGGAGGTCTCACCAACGACGGAAACACCCCCGGCTGAGACGCCAACCCCGGGGGGCGAGACTCCAACCCAGCCTTATCCCGCGCCGACTCAATGATCCCGGCAGTCAGCGTCCCGCCAGATTGGGCGCTCACCCTGGCTTACTGGCTGCACATGCTCGCCACGGTGACCTGGATCGGTGGGTTGGTCGCGCTGAATACCCTGTTCATCCCGGCCGCCAGGGGCAACCTGGCGGCTGAAGATTATGCCCGCCTTCTCGACCGGATTCAGCGCCGCCTGGATCCCCTGGCTTGGCTGAGCCTGGCTGTGCTGACGGCGACCGGCCTCTTCCAGATGAGCGCCAGCCCGAATTACGAAGGGTTCTTCCAGTTTACAAATCGGTGGTCGCAGGCGATCTTCGCCAAGCACCTGGTCTTCCTGGCCATGACCGGCGTGAGTGCGTACCTGACATGGGGTTTGCTGCCCGGGTTGCGGCGCATCGCGCTGCGGCGCGCCCGGGGGCTGGATGCCCCGGAAATGGAGAATCTCGAGAAGCGAGAGAGAATGCTGTTGCGACTCAACCTGATCCTGGGGATCGCAGTGCTTGGGCTGACCGCCCTGGCGCGGGCGTCTTAAATGTGGTTAACCGGATTGCAGGTTCATAGGAGGGATCAGAAGCGCACCCTTTGCAATCATTTTGGTTCAGTGAGAAAGGTGTATGGCTCCTCCGGGTAATAGTGGAACACTTTTCGATCAGGGAAGGCCTCGATCACCAGCCTGTCCGCCTTTTCCCCGCGGCTGTAGATGAAGATGAAGGGGGTGTCCAGGAATGGGTCTTGCAGTTCGAGCAAGACTCCGTAGTCCGTCCAGGCTTTGGGATGGACGACGATCAAGGCGGGAGCCAATTTTTGGGCAGACTCGGTCAGGAAAGGCTGCAGATCGGCGCGCTCCATCCCGTACAGGCCGTGCATGACCTCGAGCCGCTGGGGGGTGTAAAACACCAGGTTTGTCAGCACGAGGGCGGCCAACAATGCGAAGATCGACAGGGCTCTCAGACGTCTCCAGCCGGTCCGGGGCGGGGAGGCGGCGCCTGGAAAGAAAGTTGCCCCCGGTTCGAGCGGCCAGCCTGCCAGCCAGGCGATCCCTGCGCCGCTGGCGATCGTCAGGCTGTACAGACCCTCGTAATAATAGCGCGGCCCGAACAGCCAGGCGCCCACCCAATACGCCAGGTGAAACACGACCAGGGTCGGGAGGACGGCGGCGACCATTATCGCCCGCCAGTTGCGGCGCAAGCCGGCGGCTAACAGCCCGAACGGCAGGAAGATCCAGGAATACCGCCCCCAGCCGAACAGATCGCTGTAGCCGACCCGCAGGTTAAACCGCGTGTTATTGCGCGCCAGATGAAGGCTGTGCCCCAGCTCGGCGCGCCCTACCCCGGGTCCGAAACCGACTTTGTCGTAGGGCCACCAAAGCGTGTAGGGGTTGAGGAGTGGATCGCCTGTGACGGCATATTGCCAGAGGAGATTCAACCCGCCGATCCCCAGCGCAAGCCCTCCGACGGCGAGGACGTGCCGACGCGTTTCCCAATCACCGCGCGCCAGCAGGTAAAGCCCGTGAAACAGGAATGGGAAGCCGA
>CAYQDF010000058.1:0-18614 GCA_964416175.1 uncultured Anaerolineaceae bacterium | reverse complement strand
GCGGCGATCCTGGTGCTCGGCAGCCTGCTGTACAGAGTCCAGTTCGAAGTCGCCAGCTTCGTCCAGCTCTTTGTCGTGTTCATGCTGACGATGGTCGCTTTATACGGGATGGGGATGATGTCGGCCTCGCTGTTCCTGTTGCTCAGCCGGGAGGCGTGGCATCTCGCCAACCTGGCCCAAGAGCCGGTCTACCTGGTTTCCGGATTCTACTTCCCGATCCGGAATTTCGGCTTCTGGATCGCCGCTGCAGCTTCCATCATCCCCCTCACTTTAGGACTGGACGCCATGCGGCAGCTGATCTTCCCCTCGGGGCCAGCGTTGGGTTTCCTGACCGTTTCCATCGAGCTGGCAGTGCTGGTGGTCCTGTCTCTGACCTTCCTCATGGGCGCGCGCTTTCTGCTGGCTTATATGGAGAAGCTGGCCATCCGCGAAGGAAGGCTGACAGAGTCGAGGCGATAATGACGGCAAGGTCCAATATATTCCTCCGCTCGTTTAAGACCGCTGCCTGGCTGGGTTGGCAGATCGAGTCGAACTGGACAGATCCCTTCCTGTTCGCGATCTATTCATTCATAAAACCGGTCTCGACGGCTGCCATCCTGGTCGTCATGTACAGCATCATCACGCAGGGGGATTTCAAGTCACCCATCTTCACCTACATCTACCTGGGGAACGCCTTCTACATTTACGTTGGGGCAGTCATGGCAGGAGTGTCCTGGGCGGTGATCGACGACCGCGAGCACTACAAGACGCTAAAATACATGTACGTTGCCCCGATCCAGATCCCGATGTATTTGATCGGGCGAGGAGTAGCCAAGTTTGTGGTCGGGACCATCGCGGTTCTGATCACCATTCTGTTCGGGGTGCTCTTCTTGCACGTCCAGATCGACCTGGGTGCAGCGGACTGGCCGCTTTTCTTCCTGGCGTTGTTCATCGGCGTGGCGATGCTGGCGATGATGGGGCTACTGCTCTCCGGCGTCACGCTCTTGATCGCCCATCACGTATGGTTCCTGGGAGAGGCGGTGGCGGGAGCACTCTATCTGTTCAGCGGAGCGATCTTCCCCCTGGAAGTCCTTCCGCCGTTCCTGCGCCCGGTGGGGTACATCATCCCGATCACGTACTGGCTGGAGCTCCTGCGCCGCGCCCTGGTTGGCTCCGTCGCTCAGGCCTTCCCCACCCTGACAGGCTTTAGCAACGCCCAGCTGCTGGGCATCCTGGTGGGTCTGACCCTGGTGTTTGGAGTGGCCTCGATCTTCGTTTTCCGCTGGTGCGAGCACCAGGCCCGCGAGCGCGGCCTGATCGATATGGTCACGAACTATTAGCGATGGCCCAGGCTATTCAGGAAATGGGTTCGCAGAACGAGGGCGTTTCAGGCTGGCGGAGGCAGGGCAATCCACCGGCTTACCTTGGGCAGATCGGCGATTCGCCGATTGGATCGATCTGGGTGGCAGTGTCGGACGGCGGGCTGTCGGCAGTGGAGATCGGCGCCGATCTTGGGGATTTCGAAGAGGCGCTCAAGCGGAGGGGGTACCGGCCTGTCCTTAGCGCGAATTCGCTTGTCACTATGGCGATGCAGCAGATCTCCGAATATCTTTCCGGTACACGCCACGACTTTGACCTGCCGATCGACTGGTCGGGGATGACGGACTTTCAAGAAAAAGTAATTACCAATCAGAAAATCGGACGATCCCCGGCCGGCGTCGGTTTGCCGGCTTTCCGATCATAGTATTGAGCTTCGATCCAGCGGTAGGTCTGCTCCATCCCCCAGCGCAAGGGGATGCCAGGCTCCCAGGCCAAGATTTGCCTGATCCGCGTGTTGTCGCTGTTGCGGCCGGCCACACCGCGCGGCGCGTCTGGCTGGTAAGTTCGCTTCAGCTTCACCCCGGCGATCTCCTCGATCATCGTCACCAGGTCGTTCACGGAGATGAGCTCGCTCGAGCCCAGGTTGATTGGGGAAGCGATCAGATCTTCGCAGTGGACGATCCGGTCGATGCCCTGGACACAGTCGTCGATGTACATGAAGCTGCGCGTCTGGGTGCCGTCGCCCCAGATCTGGATCTCCAGCTGGCCGCTGTCCCTGGCGGCGATCACCTTGCGGCACAGCGCCGCTGGAGCTTTCTCGCGGCCGCCGTCCCAGGTGCCCCATGGGCCGTATACATTGTGGAAGCGGGCGATGAAGGTCTTGAGATTCCTTTCCGCCCAGTATTCCTGGCAGAAGATCTCGGATAATAACTTCTCCCAGCCATAACCCCGCTCAGGGAAAGCCGGGTAGGCGTCCGTCTCTTTCAAAGCCCGGGCGTTGGGGTCCTTCTGGAGCTCAGTGTTGTAGACGCAGGCGGAGGAGGAGAAGAAGTAGCGCTTTACGCCAGCCTGGTGCGCCGCCTCGATCAGGTGGGTGTTGATCAAAATGCTGCGCAGGCATTCCACCCGGTACCGTTCGATGAAGCCCATCCCACCCATGTCCGCCGCCAGGTTGTAGACCTCCTGGGCGCCTCCGACGGCTTGCTGGCAGTTCTCCCAGCGGCTGAGATCGAGGGTGAGGCATTCAACACCCGGCACGCGCTGGTACCACTCCTCCAGCGGTTTTTTATCGACGGCTCGGATCCGGGTGAAACCCTGCGCGTGGAAGTACCGCGTCAACGCCCCGCCGATGAATCCCCCTGCGCCGGCGATCACGATCAGATCATCGCTCTTGAGAACGTCTCTGGCCAATCGTGGATCTCTCATAGGTGTACCTGGGATTTTTGATTCCTTCTCTTTGAAAGTGTATATGCAAAATACAGATCCCAATGATAACACCGAACGCTCTGCCGGGCTGTGGTGGGCCGCTGCGCAGGGGCTCTCAACCACGTCTGTCCTTTCCGGATCTGGGTTGAATGGTAAAATGCATCCTGTCTGGAGGGAAGGCGCTTCCAGCAGGGCTCGACACCCTTCCAGGATTTAACCAACGCAGACGATCCAAGACTTTCAGGAGTATTCCTATGCCCGAAGCAGTGATCATCGACGCCATCCGCACGCCGATCGGCGCGCTGGGCGGCGTCCTGGCGCCAGTGCGGCCGGACGACCTGGCTGCGCTGGTGTTGAAAGCCATCGTCGAGCGCACCGGGATCGACCCGGCGATCGTCGAAGAGATCTACATGGGCTGCGCCAACCAGGCCGGGGAGGATAACCGCAACGTAGCCCGGATGGCAGCCCTGCTGGCCGGTTTCCCGGTGGAGGTAGCCGCGGTAACCTTCAATCGCCTATGCGCCTCCGGCCTGAGCGCGGTGAACAGCGCCGCCCGCGCCATCCGGGCCGGCGAGGGAGACGTATACATCGCCGGGGGCGTCGAGAGCATGTCGCGCGCCCCGTACTCCCTCCCCAAGGCGGAGCAGCCGTTTGCCTTCGGGAACCTCACCGCATGGGACACTGCCCTGGGATGGCGTTATCCAAACCCGAAGATGAAAGAGATGTACGGAACCGAATCGATGGGTGAGACTGCCGAGAACATCTACGAAGAGACCTGCATCCCCCGGGAGGAGCAGGACGCCTTCGCTCTGGAGAGCCACCGGCGGGCAATCGCCGCGATGGACTCCGGGAAATTCACTGAAGAGATCATCCCGGTGCCCGTTCCGCAGCGTAAAGGCGAGCCTCTCCTGGTGACGATGGATGAACGCCCCCGGCGCGATACAACCATGGAGGCTTTGGCCCGCCTTCGGCCGGCCTTCCGTGAGAACGGCACGGTGACGGCTGGCAACTCCTCCGGTCTCAACGACGGGGCAGCGGCTGTGCTCCTGATGAACTCGGAAAAAGCAGAGGCGCTGGGGCTGAAGCCGATGGCGCGGGTAATTGCTTCCGCGGCGGCAGGCGTGCCACCGCGGATCATGGGTTATGGACCGGTGCCCGCGACGCGCAAAGCCCTGGCGCGCGCCGGGTTAACAATCGAGGACATTCGCCTGGTGGAGCTCAACGAGGCTTTTGCTGTACAGTCGCTGGCTGTCATGAAAGAGCTGGGACTGCGGCACGCGATCACCAATGTCAACGGGGGGGCGATCGCGCTGGGTCACCCGCTGGGCTGCTCGGGCGCGCGTATCCTGACCACCCTGCTGCACGAGATGCGCCGGCGGGCGCCGGGGGAAAAGCGCCCTTATTACGGGCTGGCGACCCTGTGCGTGGGCGTCGGCCAGGGAGAGGCGACGATCGTGGAATGGATTGGCTGATTGCTGATTACAGTTTGGATTCAAGCGGACGGCAGCCGCCTGGCATTCACCGAAAGCTATGGCGGCGTGGATGTCTATGATGCCGCCAGCAAGAAACTCGTCCACGGCTTTGATCCCTCTCTGGAATCGCCGACCCTCAGCCCGGACGGCTGCCTGCTAGTTGGTATCGCGTTAAATATACAGCCGATTTTTATCCACCTCTTCCCGGAGGATCCGCAGCTCCTCAGCGGTTGGTGGCGGGTTCTCCTCCACCCGATCTGCGATCAACAACTCAAATCCCGTATTCTCGATCACTTCCTCGACCGTGACCCCCGGCTGGGTGGCCAGGAGCATCATCCGCTTGCCCTCCGGGTGGTAGCCGAGGACCGCCAGGTTGCTTACGACCCGGTAGGGGCCTGTCCCCGGCGGCAGCCCGGCGGCTTCGCGCGCCCCCGGCCCGGTCAGGTAGCCGGGCGTCGTGATAAAGTCCACCTTCTCCACGAAGCGGCGCCGGTCATGGCGCATAATGGCGATCGTCTGCCAGCAGTGCGAGCCGACGTCATTGGCGCCCCCGCTTCCCGGCAGGCGCACCCTGGGGTGGTCGTGATCGCCAATCACGGTGCTGTTGAGATTGCCGTATGGATCGATCTGCGCCCCGCCCAGGAATCCGTACTCGATGAAGCCGCGCTGGGCAGTCTCCACCACGTCGCAGATGCCGGTCGCCGAGAGGGCGCGGTGGAAGGTGCACTCCCCACCCACCGCCAGCGGGAGCTCTTCCAGGATGGCGCCGGTGCCTCCGAACTCGAAGACTGTCACCAGGTTGGGAGCGTGCATGCGCTGCGCCAGGGACGCAGCCAGCATCGGGATGCCGGTGCCGATGAACGCAGTTGTGTTGTCGGTCATCAATCTCGCCGCGGTGCAGATCAGGAGTTCCGTCGGGTTGTAGCTGCTAGAAGCAGGGCTGCTCATCAAAACCTCCGGTGCGCAGGCTGTTCAGGCGATCCCAGCCGATCATTTCCAGGTACTCCCGGTGGTCCTTGACCCCATAGATGTACTTATCCAGGTAGGCCTTCGCTCCCTCCGGGTCTGCCGATGCCTCGACCCATTCCCGGATCTGGCTTTCGTCGCGCCGGTACTGGTAGCACATCTCGCCCGGGTGAGAGCCAAAAGGCGCGTAGACGACCGCATCGACGAGGTAGTATGGGATGATGGTGCGGTCGGGGTGGCAGCGAAACTCCTCGCAGTCCACGATCTGCTCGGCGCTGATGATCAACCGTTTTGAAGCCCGCGCCAGCTCGGCGGCGAACCCGCTGATCCCGTCGATCTGGGCGTTGCCGTACCTATCGGCGCGGTGCACGTGGATTAACCCAACATCCAGGACGAGCGCCGGGAGCAGGCAGATGGGATCCCCCGTGAAGGGGCACTCGACCACCTTGGCGGCGCTGTATTTCAGCGTGTCCGTCCCCAGCATGGACCGCACCGGGATGAAGGGTACCCCCATGGCGGCGGCTTTGAATCGCCAGGCGATCGAGGCGTTGGACCACTCGACGCAGGTCTCGACCCGTCCGCTTTCCACCTCCCGCCGCAGGGCGTTGGAGACGCCGTACACCTCCAGCCCGATGTAGGTGATGTCGAGCGCCTTGACCAGGCCGGCCGCCAGGAGCATGTCCAGCTCAAACACACCCTGGCCGGCAATGCGCAGGTCCTTCTTCCCCTGGCGGACGATCTCGTTGACGAGCGACATGGGACAGCGCACCGTGCCGTAGAGCTCGGTGCCGATGTAATCGCCGTCATGGACGAACTCGCTCACCGCCTCTGCTTCGCTCATGCGCTTGTCGATTAACGCCTTCGGCTTCTGGCGGTTCCACTCGCGGAAGGCGTTCATGTCCAATGGCTGGATCATCGGCCCGATGCCGGATTGGATGACATGCATCGCTAAACCCTCCTAAAATAGAACACAGGGCAACATCCCGAAAGATCGGTGCGATCCGCGCAATGATATTGATGCGATACAGTTTATTAAATTACATAAAAATGAAGCGAAATGCAATGACCTTAACCATAAAATTCCGCGACGATTGTCATGAATAAGTTCGCTGTACCAAGCTCAGTTGCAACGGGATATCCAGCAATTTCAGGGCAGGATCCTGGGCTCTTCTCCTCCCCCCTTTTTGCGTAATTTCGCGTATTTCGTGATTTTCGCGTTCATCCCCGAACGGCGTTGAGGAAATCTGCCAATAACCCATAGGCGGTGGTGTCCGGTCCGGGGTTTTCCTCGATCACCGACAACCGGCCCAGGACATCCGTCTCGAACTGGACGATGCTGGTCGTGCCTGTCACGTGGAAAAGCGGCGAATCCGGACTGACCATCTCAGGGGCTACCTGAGCCCGCACGCCGCCCCCCTCTCGCTCGGCGGTGCAGATCAGCTTCCAGCGTTTACCTTCCTGGCGGGCGCGCTGGATCTCGGCCGGTGTGATGCTGCGGATCCCCCTGCGCTCCACAGCACCCGGTTTGAGCGGGATGCCCATTAAGACGGTGACCATAGCCGCGACCTTGACGGCAGCATCCCATCCGTCGACGTCCCCGCTGGGGTCGGTCTCGGCAACGCCGATCTCCTGCGCATAGGCGACTGCCGCTTCGAAGCTTTCCCCTGCCTCCATGCGCGTCAGGATCAGGTTGGTGGTCGAGTTGAGCACTCCCTTGAAAGCGCGCAGCGAGGCAGCTGGAAGCGCCTCCCGGAACAGGGAGAAGATCGGCGCCCCATCCATAACGGCTGACTCGAAATAAAACTTCACCCCCCGGGCGGCTGCCAGGGCGGTCAGCTCCGCGAAAGCGTGGACCACGGGTCCTTTGTTAGCGGTGATCGCGTGCATTCCCAGTTCCAGCGCTGCCTTCAGGTGGTCAACAGCCGGCTGCCCGCTCTCATAATTTACAGACGTGTTCTCGAAAAGCACATCGGAGCCGCAGCGGCGGATGAACTCGAATGCATCTGCCGGGGCTGGCTGGACAGATAAATGCTCCAGCCGCCAGGATGCCCCCTTCTTCTCGGAGAGGGTGCGGAGCACCCTTTCCAATTCGATGCCGTTCGGATCGACAGCCGCGCCGTGCGAACCGGTGGCGATGCCGGTGACGCTGAAGGTCAGGTTATACGCCGTGCGCAGATCTTCTCTCTTGCGGAGGAGCAGGCGCGCCAGCGCCTGACCCACATTCCCAAATCCCAGCAGGGCAAGGTTGCAATGAGGCATGAGGTCTCCGTTTATCTTCCTGGAAGCTATTTCAAAAATAAAGGGAGGGTGGTGTTTATCAGCAGCTCCGCCGCTGAAAAAAACCACAACAACCCAATTTTGAGATCACCTTCGAACATTCTTCATATTGGCGGCCAGGGGTAGGGGCGCCGGTTCGGGTGGGGGTTCGGGAATCGCCCGCTCGCCACCAGGCGTTGGGCTCGCATCCTTAGCGCCTCGATTTCGTCGCGGCTGAGGTAGCGCTTCAGGAGGTCGAACAGCTCGCTACCAGGTGCAAGGCGCCTCTCCAGGTCGCTCAGCGCGCTGCACAGCGCTTCGGGGATGGGTTCGCCGCTGAAGTCCCAAATCACCGTCCGCAGCTTGTCCTCGCGGTGGAAGCAGATGCCGTGGTCGATCAACCACACGTGATTCTCTCTGTCCATCAGCACGTGGCTCCCCTTGCGGTCTGCGTTGTTGATCAGCAGGTCGAAGAGCACCACCGGGCGGAGGCGCTGGCGTTCTTCCGAGGTGAAGTTGAAGTAATGGTTTTCGGGATCGTGCTCGATATAAAGCTGCAGCGATCCAGGTCCGAGCGGGCCGTCTTCGCGGTAGACGGTCGGAGGGACGAGCCGCCATCCGAGCGCTTCGCTCACCAGGTAGGCAGCCGTCTCCCGCCGGGCGAGGCTCGCCCGGGGGAAGTCCCAGAGGGGGCGTTCGCCCCGGGTCGGCTTATACACAGCCGGCAGTCGCATAACCGCATCTTTCACTTCAACCGCGAAGGTGTAATTCGAGCCCCAGAGGAATTCCCCCGTGATGGTGATCTCGCCTCGCTCGAGGGTGGCCAGGGTCGCCTCATCTTCGGTTGACATGCGTATCAGACTGGAGATTGAACGGACCGGTTGGTATCAGGAATGGACGATTCGCTGGCTCGCTGAGGCGCTGAATAGCCACGGCTCAGTGCATGTGCCCATTTTTCTTGGCGCAAAAGTGGCCCTCTGGGTCCATCGGCTCGCCGCATTGTGGGCAGTGGGGGCGCCCGCGCGAGGCCATTTCGATCCCCCACCGGCTCATCGCGCGCAGCTGCGAGCGGGTGCACCAGAACCGAACGACCCCCGCCGACTCGGCGTCCTTCCCCTCCTCGACCAGCTCGCGTGCGACGAGGATGACCAGGTCGTTCTCCGGGTCATACCCCAGGCCAAGCTCGCCGACCCGGAAGAGGGGGTCTACAGGCGGGTGGATGTGCATCTGTTCTTCGTCGTAATCCCCGGCGGCTTCGGAAAGCCCGGGGTATTTCTGCTGGATCTCGAGGAGAAATTGTTCGAGACCGATCGCCAGCGACTGGATCTGGAATTTTTCGACGATCAGGGTCACGGTTCGATCGCCCTGCCAGCCCTGGATGTAGAAGACGCGTTTCCCTGGCGGGCCGATTGCGTCGGCGAGGATGTGCGAGACGGGTCGCAGGTCGATTTCTACAGACGGCATTGTCACTCCACCGGGGTGATCCGCGGGTTAGTATACCAGAATCACCGTTTGGAGAAGTTTAAAGAAATATCATAATTCAAATTGAGCAGGCTGCTCCCGTGGTCGCTGACCATCAGGGCTGTGATCGACGCCGGGGACACGTTCAGGCGCTGAAACATGTCCAACGGAAGGCCGATATAGAATGCGACCGCCAGTTTGATAGGATCAGCGTGGGTAACGCACACGACCAGGTCTTTCGGATCGTGCTGTGCGCGCAGGACGTCGATCTCACGGCGGATGCGCTCCTGTGCATCGGCGAACCCCTCGCCTCCCGGGAAGCGGAACTGGGAAGGAGCATACTGCACGCCGCGCCAGACCTTCAACCGGCGCAGGCTCTTGAGGGATCTCTCCTGCCATTCTCCCACGTCGGTCTCAGTCAGGCCCTCACGGGGGACGACTGGCAGATTCAACACATCGGCGATGGGCTGCGCGGTTTCCAAGGCCCGGTCGAGGGGGCTGCTGTAGATTGCCTTCACCGGGGCATCTTTCAATTTTTCAGCGAGCACTTTAGCCTGAGCGCGCCCCCGTTCATTCAGATGGACTCCCGGCAGGCGGCCTGGCAGGCGGCCCTTTTTCACGTAATCGTTTTCTCCATGGCGGATCAGAAGGAAGACAGGCATGGCGGGACTCGAAGGTTAAAGCCCAGCGATCGAACGTTCAATCGTTTGAACCTCAGAACGTTGTCGATGGCTTATGCTTGTGCTTGATCTCCTGGATGGTCTCCTGGGGCAGGTCAGGGATTTCTTCTGCGCGGGTGATCCCCAGGGCCAGCCGCTGCGCCTCACGCCAGCGGGCCAGGCGCTCTTTGACCTGGGCTTCGTACCCCTGCTCGGAGGGTTGATAGAAATAGGTGCCCAGGAGCTCCTTGGGCAGGTACTGCTGGGGCAAGAAGTGGTCCGGGCTCTCGTGCGGGTATTGATACCCCTTCCCATGGCCCAGCGCCTGCGCGTCCCGCGTGGCATCCTGCAGGTGCTGGGGAACCTGGATGATGCCTTCCTGTTCGATGCGCTGGAAGGCTTTGAAGTAAGCGCCAGCGGAGTTCGATTTGGGGGCAGTAGCCAGGTACAGCGTGGCTTCGACGATCGGGTATATCCCCTCCGGCAGGCCGACGTAATCGAATGCCTGGGCGGCAGCAGACGCCACGACCATCCCAAGCGGGTCCCCCAGGCCGATATCCTCGCCAGCCAGGATAATCAGGCGGCGCAGGATGAAGCGCGGATCTTCTCCGGCGTAGAGCATCTTGGCGAGCCAATACAGGGCGGCGTCCGGATCGGATCCGCGGATTGACTTGATGAAGGCGGAGATGGTGTCGTAGTGGGCGTCGCCATCCTTGTCGTAGAGCACCGCGCGGCGCTGGATCGATTCCTGGGCAACTTCCAGGGTGATGCGGATCTGTTCTTTCTCGTCTGGGGGCGTGCTCTCCACGGCCAGCTCCAGGGCGTTCAGCGCGTTGCGAGCATCGCCGCCAGCCACACGAATCAGGTGCTCGAGGGCGGCCTCATCGATTCTTACCTTGAGCTTTCCGTATCCGCGCTCGGGGTCCTGGAGCGCCCGTTCCAGGATCAGGCGCACGTCCTTATCTTCGAGTGGGCGGAGCTGGAAGACGCGCGAGCGGGAGACCAGCGCGCCGATCACCTCGAAGTAGGGGTTTTCCGTGGTGGCGCCAATCAACACGACGGCGCCGTTCTCGACGTGCGGCAGGAGCGCATCCTGCTGAGCCTTGTTCCAGCGGTGCACCTCGTCCACGAAGAGGATCGTCCGCTGGCCGTAAAGCCGCCGCCGCTCGATGGCTTTATCGATGACCTCTTTGAGCTCCGCCTTGCCGGCCAGGACCGCCGAGAGCGTGTCGAAGTGCGACCTGGTCTGGTTGGCGATGACCATCGCCAGGGTGGTCTTGCCGGTCCCTGGAGGTCCCCACAGGATGATGGAGGAGAATAGCCGGTCGGTTTCGATGGCGCGGCGCAACAGCTTGCCTGGCCCGACGATCTCCTCCTGCCCGACGAACTCGTCTAGCGTGCGCGGGCGCATGCGCGCAGCCAGGGGCGCTTCCGTCTTCATGCGTTCGTGCAGGGCATGGTCGAAGAGGTCCACACATTAATCTTACTACACTCAGAATATATAGGAGCGTGAATTCTGTTTGAGCGTCCCTTCGCCCTTACACAAATAAACCCTGCATGTGGGCAGGAGATCCTGGCGGCGATGGAAGCTGAGAATCGCAGTTGATTGCACCTGCGGGCTTCCCGTAACCATTCGTATAAATCAGGGTTATATGCATATACGTAGATCTTATAGAGAGATATGAGAGGAATATCCAAACCAAAGGAGGTATCGCATGGTCAATGAACCTGTCACCCCTGCAGGACCGCCGATCGAGCAAGAACGGCGTCCTCTCCTGTCGGCGCGCCAGATTGGAGTGGCTGCCGCCTTTGGCGGAGCTGCACTGGCCGTCGTCCTGGCCGGTATCACGATCCCAATCCCGGGGACACCGGTTGTAACCGATCCGCGGGAGATCTTCACCACCACCGGCGCATCGCTCACCGGTCCGATCGGTGGGATCGTCATCGGTGTCCTGGCAGGTATCGCCGAACCGGGCATCCCTCTTGCCAGCCTGTTAGCCCACATCATCGGGGGCATTTACAGCGGCCTGGTTTATAAGAATTTAAGCTGGCGTTTTCGGGCGAATAACATCCTGCGCCTTGCTCTCTGGGCGATACAAGTATTAGGCTATTATTTTTTGGTAGTTGTCCCCCTCTTCGTTGTTGGGTTGGTGCTCTTCTACCCCGATCCAGAGTACGGCGGCTTTTTTGCTCTCCTGGGTACGCTAGAAGCCGGAGCCGGGCCTGAGGCGATCTTGACGACGATTGTCACGACAGTCATCATGGCAGCTCTGCCCGAACGGTACCGGCGACCGCTCTGGTAAACCCTGAGATACCCGGATTTCTAGAAGCTATCTCAAAAATAATAGGAGGGCGGTGTTTTTTTAGTGGCGGAGCCGCTGCAAAACACAACAACTACCTATTTTTGAGATAACCTCTGATCACGACGAACGACGTCCTGCCCGCCTGGAAGAACATCTGGCGGACAGGATGTTGCCGTCAAATTCCCGCGATCAATGAACTTCGACATCGAATTTCGCAATGTTTCCTTTCGATATGAAGGGTCGGACCATCCTGCTATTGATGAGGTCAATCTCGGGATAGCTCCTGGTGAGATCCTGCTTGTGACGGGGCCGGCGGGAAGCGGCAAGACCACTCTTTGCAGTTGCATCAATGGTCTGATCCCACATTACCATGAAGGGAAATTGACTGGTGATGTGCTGGTGAGAGGTTATAACACGAGACGGGCGCGTATCGGCGGGCTGGCGTCATTAGTCGGGCTCGTCTTCCAGGATCCGGAAAGCCAGCTTGTCACGGCGAGCGTGGCTGATGAGGTCGCGTTTGGACCCGAAAATCTGGGTGTCCCGCGCCAGGAAATCCTCTCGAGGGTCGAAGAAGCGTTAAAGGTAACGCGGTTAACCGGCTACGAAGACAGGATCCCGCACAGTCTTTCCGGGGGCGAACAGCAGGCCTGTGTGATCGCGGCCATCTACGCGATGCACCCGGACATTTATGTCATGGATGAACCACTGGCGAACCTGGATCCGGCGGGGCGCACGCAAATTCTGCGCCTGGTCGTAGAAGTTGCGAAGAAGAGGGGAAAAACTCTGCTCCTGGTCGAACACGCGCTTGAAGAGGCGCTACCTTTAGCTGACCGGGTGATCGTCATGCACCAGGGACGGGTTGTCCGCAACGGTACAGTCGATCAGGCGCTTGCCGGTGGAGATATCCCTTTCGTTTTCACCCGTCCGGCGATAGTCAGGCTGGCGGATAAGCTGAGATTCAATCCACTACCGATCACGGCGGAGGAGTTTCACCGCCAGCTGCTTTCCCGGTATGAATTACATCGAATCGACGTTATTGACTCTCAAATACAGGAGATTCCTTCGGGCAAGCCGATCATCGAATTGGCGGGCGTCACCTATTCGTACGACGGTTCCCGGCTTGCATTGGATAACGTAGATCTGACCGTCGGAGAAGGGGAGTTCATCGCCATCCTGGGCCGCAATGGTTCAGGGAAAACGACCCTCGCCCGCCATTTGATCGGCCTGTTGCATCCCGACCAGGGAAAAGTGATCGTGACCGGCAGGGATGTCGCGGTAACGCCAACGCATATGCTCGCAAAAGACGTCGGTTTTTGCTTTCAGAATCCGAACCATCAGCTCGTATCCTTCAACGTTCGCGATGAGATTATCTTTGGCTTAAAAGCGCATGATGTTGATCCGCGTGAATATGACAGCCGGGTAAACGAGTCCCTGGAATTTGTAGGCATGTTGGATGCGCGCGAGGCTGAAATATTCGATCTGGGAAAAGGTCAGAAACAGCGCCTGGCGTTGGCGTCTGTGTTGGCTCTCAAACCTCGAGTATTGATCGTTGACGAGCCCACTACCGGCCAGGACCCATACATGTCCCAGGAGATCTTCGAGATACTTAAACGATTGAACGATGCGGGCACAACGGTCATTATCGTTACTCACCGCATCGATTACGCTGCTGCCTACGCAAGACGGGCGATTGTGATGAACTCTGGGCGAGTGTCATTCGATGGCCCGATCCGCGCACTGCTGTCCGACCTTGACCTGGTACAGGCAAACTCTCTGGATTTGCCTGCTTCGACAAAGCTCAGCCTGTTGCTTCGCGAGTATGGGATTCCCCCGTGGCTGACGACTTATGAGCAACTCGATGCAGCGGTTAGCGCTTTACTGGAGGCTGCAAATGCCCGTTGAATTCCAGAAAGGCGACTCAACACTGCATCGATTGGATGCCCGGACCAAGCTCCTCATGTTTGTCGGGCTGACGATCATTGCGATCACCATAATCGACCCGGTTATCATTGCTGCCTTATTCCTCACCCTTTACTGGTTTGGCACCAGGGCAGTCGATCCGCGATTGCTAAACCGCAACCTTCGGGTCCTGGTGGTAATCTTCTTCACGTTTTCATTATTCCAGATCTTCTTCTTTTCACCGGAGGATGCGGCGTTCCTTTTCTACCTTGTTCCGGGAAAAGAATGGATACCTGTCACTGTACAAGGACTGGTAAGGAGCGTGGCAGTCTTCTTCCGGTTCTTCATCGTAGTCCTGTCAGTTCATCTGATGCTCTATACCACCCCTCCGGTCGACCTGGTGCTGGGTCTTACACGGCGCGAACGTCAGCAAGGAATACTTAGAGCGTCCGCCATAGTCCTTTTCATCAGTTTCATTCTATTTCTAATTGCACTCCTGACTCTGGATGAGAATAGCTTGCGGTTATCGGTCGGTCCCGGAACCCGAGCCGGTTTGCTCGCATTGGCTTCAGTGCTGGTTGGAGTTGTTATTCACTGGCTGGCCAGCCGTGGTCTGCCGCCTGAAATGAGCATCGCCCTGAGCATTGGATTTGCCACCGTTGGGATCCTGTCTCAACAAGCGCAAAAGATCACAGACGCGCAAAAGGCGCGCGGGTTCAACACCAGGCCGAAAAGTCTCATCCGGCGGATCCAGGTATTGACCGGACTGCTGATCCCTATCTTCCTGGCGACGTTAGAGCGATCCCAGGACATCGCGATCGCGATCCTGGCCCGGGCATTGGACTATAATATTGCCCACCGCACCTACCGCAGACAGCTCACCTTTTCCAGGTTGGATTACCTTGCGATGGCATTGATCATCGGCTGCATCCTGGGCAGTCTGTTCTTGAACCGATCTGGTATTGGCAACCCAACGGAGCAGATGATTCTCTCCTGGATCGGCTATTAAATTCTTGGAAGTCTGAGGAGGAGGATTTTATGGCTGAGCATTATCTGGATGGCAGCGTGACCCAACCCTTCTGGGATAATTCTGTGGAACCTCGGGTGGTTATCGATCCCGGCGATGTCGTGGTGTTCGATTGCCCGGAGCCTTGCGGGCAGGTCACACCTGAGTGGGGCGATGAGGAGCTCGCAAATATCGATTTCGCCCCGATCCACGCTTTAATTGGATCAGTCTTTGTGAAGGGTGCTGAGCCTGGCGACACCCTGCAGGTCGAAGTGCTCGATTTGAAGCACAAGCAATGGGGTTGGTCCGGTCACCTGAAGGGTTTCGGGCTGCTGGCTGAAGACTTCGATTACGCGTACATCCATCACTGGAAGCTGGCTGGAGACATCTGCGATTTTGGCGTCAATGATATCCAGCTGCCCTTCGAGCCATTCTGCGGGACGATGGGCGTCGCGCCCAAGGAGCCCGGACGGATCAATACCATACCCCCGCGCGCGAACGCCGGGAATATCGATGTGCGCCATCTCGTGCCGGGGTCGACAGCCTGGTTTCCGGTCTTCGTGGATGGGGCGCTGTTCGCTTGTGGGGACTGTCACAGCGCTCAGGGGAGCGGCGAAGTTTGCGGCACAGGCATCGAATCACCAATGCTCGTCACGCTGCGGATTACCGTTCGTAAAGACTTGCATGTAAAAGAACTCCAATTTCAGACACCCAGCCCGCTTTCTAAAACGGATAGAAAAGGCTACCATGTGACCACAGCCCACGGTCCGGATTTGATGGAAAATGCCAAGAACGCTGTCAGAGCGATGATCGATTGGTTGGAGCTCAATCACGGGTTGACTCGCAGCCAATCCTATATCTTGTGCAGTACTGCCGGAGATTTGAAAATCAGTGAAATCGTCGATGCCCCGAACTGGATAGTGGCGAATTATATGCCATTGAGCATTTTTAAATCCTGACCGGTATTCAGCTTCCGGAATCTCCCTGCCTTACCCACCTGCCTGTGGAAAGGCTGGGATTTTGTTGTAAAATATCGACTGGCGACAGGGAAATACCCAAAAGATTAACGGTGTCGGGGACAGGTAAGGCGCTGTATTGGTGCACCGGGTTGTATCAATATGGGCATACCGTGCTGCGCTCTTAAAGTTACACACCATTACGAATAACCGGTTTACAGGTTAATCCTTTCAACGAAATTGTGCTGATCGACGCTGTCGGCGCTCACGGTGCGCAGGCGCGGGAATACGCTGGAGGAACCTGGTGTCTGGCAGCAGGTTCAGCGCACGCGGGCGTGCTCACCCGCTGTTCAGCAGCGGACGCGGTGGATCATAGTGATACGAAGGATCTCGTTCTGCTTTTGGGTGGCATTCATCGCCGGTTGCCGATTGGCGACGCCGCTACCCGGGGTTGAAACGCCCGAGGTCCCTGCCCCTACCTCTGCGCAGCCTGGAATCCCCTCTCACCTCCAGCCGCTTACTTTCGACCTGCTGGGGACCCCTGCTGCGTACCGGGACTTCGGATATCACTCGGCGCTCTGGGACATGCAGCTCTGGCACGATCGGATCTACCTGGCGCACGGCGACTGGTACGCCAACTCCGGACCGCTGCGGATGCTCTACTACGACGTCCAGACAGAGGATTTTGTTCACGACGATACATACCTCCTCGAGGAACATGGAATGGAGGTGTTCCGGGTCTACGGCGGCAAATTGTACCTCCCGGGGACGGAGGCGATTGAGCACATGGATAACGGCTACATTTACGAAAAATCCTTGGGTGCTCCGTGGTCCAGGTCCTCCCCGATACCGGGGGCTGTACATCTGTGGGATGTTATATTCCTGAATGGCATGTTCGCCGCGATCGGGCAGGCTAGAGAGGGGAGTGCTTTATGGCTCTCGGCTGACGGCGGACGAACCTGGGAAGAAGGGCCGGATTTTCAGTCTGAGGGCTATGCCACCCTCAACAGCGGTTTTGTGCTGGGAGAAAAGCTCTTCGTGACCACGGCAGGCTCGGGCTGCCTGGCCTTGGATGAGGGAACCTGGCAGCCAGCAGACTGCCTGGAATCCGACATTTATGCGAGGGTTTCCGCAGTCCAGAAGCACGCTGTTTTCCAGGGCGCCATCGCGATGGCTCCTCACTGGGCGACGGTTGATCACCGGCTCCACTTCTTCGATGGGAAAGAATCCTGGGTTGTGGAATTTCCAGAGCCGGTCCGGGATGTGGTCCAGGCGGGAGAAGCGCTTTTTGTGCTGGCAGGTGAGCCTTCGGGTCGGGGGGCCATCTATGCTGCCCAGTCCCTGGACTGTCGCTGCAGCGCGGACTTCTCCCGCATCGTTGAATTCGATTTTTTCGACGCGTCGATCTCTTCTGAAGAAGACGAATTCATGCGGCTGACAGTCAGCAGCACACCGCATTCCCTGGAGTTCGCCGCAAGCCGGTTCTACCTTGGCTTGGCGGACGGCCGACTGTTCCGATCCTCGATCTATCAGCTTGAAGACGAATAAACCAGGAGATTTCAATGGAGCATCCGAAAATTCAAGCCGTTACCTTATTGCTCCTTGCTGCGGGCATGAGCCTGGGTTTCGCGACCCTGACAGGGTGCCAGCAGGTCCAGAGGGAGGCAGCCACCCTCACACCCCTCCCGAAAGAGCCAGCCAAACCTTCTCCCTCACCCCGCGAGATAACCAGCCCCGAAGCCCAAGAGGTCCATACCACGTCGGCTCCCGTTCTGGCGTGCCCCATCCACTCCGACCTGCCGCAAGGCGAGGATGGCAGTGTTGAATACTCGGAGGTCATCATCGAAACCGAGAATACCATATACTGCGAGTTGACCTATTGGAGCGATGGGTTGCGGGTCAAAGGCCTCCTCGGATATCCGAAAGGGGCGGGGCCTTACCCGGCGATCATCTTCAACCGGGGAGGAAATCGGGATGCCGGAGCGCTGGGAGGGTGGGAGCTGATCCCATTCGTGGAAACGGGTTACGCAGCGGTGGGTTCCCAGTATCGCGGAAACCTGGGTGGCGAAGGACAGGAAGAATTCGGGGGAGCTGATGTCAATGATGTCCTCAACCTGATATTGTTGTTGAAATCGCTCCCGATCGTCGATCCTGAACGAATCGGGATGGTGGGGATGTCCCGCGGTGGGATGGAGACCTATATTGCCCTCAGGCGGGATCATGAAGATGGAATCCAGGACCTGAAGGTGGCGGCTGTCGTAAGCGGCGTGGCGGATATGTTCATGTGGAGCGAGGAAAGGCTGGATGTCCTGGAAGGAGTGATGATCCCCCTCATCGGTGCGACCCCGCAAGAGAGGCCAGATCTCTATGAAGCGCGCTCCGCCACGTATTGGCCGGAACTGATCGATGCGCCTTTGTTGATCCAGCACGGCGAGGATGACGATCGGGTTTCCGTGGAGCAGGCGCGCAAACTGGCTCAGGGGCTCCTGGAGGCTGGGAAAACGGTCGAATTGATCATCTATCCTGGCGAAGACCATGCCCTTTCCAATCACAACAAGGGTTTCCCGGAGATGCTCTCGTGGTTCCAGAAATACCTGGAGCGCCCTGGCGAGGACCTTTCCCTGGCGTCTCACCACGAATCGATTCGAGTCGTCGCAGAATGGTTCGCGGCAAATCACCCGCCACCTTGAGAAATCAATATTCCCGTGGCATCCCACAACGAGATCGATTACTCTGACTGGATATCAATGACTTCCAGTTCATCGCTCACATCTGGTGAGCGGAAATCTGTTTCTTCCTGGAGCTGTTGAACCAAGAGAATGTCTTGTCGAGTAAAATATTATGAATTCGGGATAAAACAAACCAGCGCGCTGAGCGGAGCGGCGGGCTTCTGCGACTACTCCCTCGCAAGC
>CAYQDF010000057.1:14333-18937 GCA_964416175.1 uncultured Anaerolineaceae bacterium | reverse complement strand
TGAGCGAAGCACCCTGAGCGGAGCAGCGGATGCATCCTGAGCGGAGCCGCGGTTCTCGCGGTCAGTCGAAGGAGGCGCTGCAAAGGCTCCGCGCGCTTCGACTGCTCCCTCGTAAACTCAGGACATTGACTTCGTTCCGCTCAGCGCTTCGACTATACTGCGTTCCGCTCAGCGCGCCTTGATCGGACTGGTTCCGCTCAGCGCGGGGCGGAGGCATCCTGAGCGGAGCCGCTGTTCTCGCGGCGTAGTCGAAGGAGGCATCCGCTGCGAAGTCGAAGGGAACAGTTTTGCTTAATCTGACATTGTCATATTAGGAATATTCCGTGATTATGTTGAGCGATCGAAGGCCGGCGTGGCGGAACGTGCAAATGTATCTCGGTATGGCAGCTGCGGTCCTGTTTGCATTAACGAGCGGCTGCGGCCAAATGGATCCGGCGCCTGGAGAACTCGCGGGGGAACAGGCGCTGCCGCCTCCTGCGCTTTCTACACTCACACAGCAGCCGCTTACCGGTGATCCGGAGGCAGGTGTACAGGATCCAACAGCGGGCCGATCCCCCAGCGCGCCGATCGGCATTCATATAAAGGAAGCCGGCAATCCCGCAGCTCTTACACTCTTATCACAGACTGGCGGTTTGTGGACGCACTATGATGGATTCCGATGGGATTTGATCGAACCGCAATCAACGGATCCTGGTACTTACCTCTGGGAAACTGTTGCTGACGAGGAGATCATCCAGTTAAACCGGGCTGGTTTTAAAGTGATTGGCATCGTCAGGCTCGCGCCTGACTGGGCGCAGAAATACCCTGGAGTCTACTGTGGGCCGATTGCAGAGCAGGCGCTGGACCGCTTCGCCCAGTTTCTTAACCAGCTGGTCAGCCGGTACAGCCAGCCGCCTTTCGATGTCCATCATTGGGAGATCGGGAACGAACCCGATGTCAGCAGGGATTTCGTCAGGCCGCGCAGCGTCTTTGGCTGCTGGGGCGAGCTTTCAGATCCAGATTACGGCGGCGGGTATTACGCGGAGATGTTAAAACGAGCTTATCCACAGATCAAGTCAGCCGATCCAGCCGCAGTCGTTCTGATCGGCGGACTGCTGATGGATTGCGACCCGGTTAACCCTCCAGAAACTTTTCCCGGTTCTGGTGAACGAAAAGACTGCACACCCAGCAGATTTCTCGATGGAATCCTTTCCAGCGGGGGCGGCGACTATTTCGACGGCGTCGCTTTTCACACTTACGATTACTATCAGAACGAGACGGGAAAATACGGGAACAGCAACTGGCACAGCAACTGGGATACCACTGGCCCTGTCTTGAGGGCGAAATCTCGCCACCTGCGAGATATACTGAGCACTTATGGTCTCTCAGATAAGTTGCTTTTTGACACGGAGCTCGCGCTGCTCTGCGGCCGGACTGGGAATGAACCGGAGTGTGCGACCGAAAGCTTTCAATTGACGAAGGCCAGCTACCTTGCCCGAGCGAACGCCGCAGCGGTGGCGGAAAGTCTGACGGTGAGCATGTGGTACAACCTGGAAGGATGGCGGGGCTCCGGGTTGGTAAGCGATGATATGCAGCCAACCGTGGCATTGAATGCGTTCCTTGCCAGCGCGACCTGGTTGAAGGATGTCGCGTTCCTTCAGGAAGTGACTTCCTTACCCGGCATCCAGGGGTTTGAATTCATCCGCGCGGACACCCGCCGGTTCTGGGTGATCTGGTCACAGGATGGAGGGGCGCGCACTGTTCAGCTGCCCTCAATCCCGGTAACGCTCGCAGATGTGTTCGGCCTCGACTTGCCGGCCTCCCAGACCATCACGGTAGACTATTCCCCAGTCTATGTCGAGTGGGCGCCGTGATATCATTTGCTTAAGCCTCCTCCTGCAAAATCGAGAGGGATTCTCTAAATTTCCCAGGCTCCCGGGTAACAGATCGGGAGCCTGTTCGTTAAATCAGGAAATCCTTTAAACGGTTCTGAAGATGATGATTTACAAGCGGATCGTGGTCAAGCTGGGCACTTCGACGCTCACCGCCGGGACGAGCAACCTCTCCCCCCCGCGACTGGTCGACCTTGTCCGACAAATGGCTGAACTTCACAAAGGCGGAGAGGACGTGATCCTGGTGACTTCCGGGGCGATCGCTGTGGGGAGAGAGCGGCTGGATTTCCCGCAGCTGCCGAAGAATATCCCTGCCAAGCAAATGTTGGCTGCGATCGGCCAGCCGCGTCTGATGGCTATCTATGAACAGCTTTTTGGATTGTATGGCATAATGGTTGCCCAGGTGCTGCTGACCCGGACCGATCTTGCCCTTAGGCGCAGCTACCTGAATTCCCGAAATACCCTGATCGCTTTGTTGGAACGCAGAATCGTCCCCATCGTCAACGAAAACGACACGGTTGCAACCGAAGAGATCCGGGTTGGGGACAATGATAACCTTTCTGCTATGGTAGCGAATCTGATCGAAGCTGACCTCCTGGTCCTCCTGACGGATCAACCCGGCCTGTTCACTGCAGATCCACGCCGGGATCCACATGCCGAACTGATTGTGGAGATCGATCAAGAACAGATCCCGGAACGAGTCTGGAGGGCAGCCGGTGGGACGGGGAATGGCCTCGGGACCGGAGGGATGGTCACCAAGCTCCAGGCAGCCGAGCTGGCGCGGCGCTCTGGTGCAAAGGTGGTGATCGCCAGGGGGAGCGACCCCGATGTCCTCCTCAGAATCGTGGCGGACGAACCCCTGGGGACCCGCTTCCTGCCGGTTGGCTCGGCTGTGGAAGGAAGGAAGCGGTTCTTGCTGGCGAGTGGGCAGACTCTTGGGCTGGTAAAAATCGATGGAGGCGCCGCAGTAGCATTAAAAAACGGCGGGAGTTTGCTTCCGGTTGGTCTGATCGAAGTCGTGGGGACTTTCGAGAGAGGCGACGCTCTGCGCATCGTAGGGCCGAATGGGGAGGAGATCGGGCGCGGCTTATCGAATTATGCCTCAGCCGATCTGGTCCGGATAATCGGCAGGCAATCGGAGGAGATCGAGAAGATCCTCGGGTACGCTTATGGCGACGAAGTCGTCCACCGGAGTAATATGGTGCTGTTATGATCGATTTAAATGACATGGGATTGAAGGCCCGGTCGGTTTCGAGGCTCATCGCGCTCGCACCAGTTGATATCAGAAACGCGGTGCTTTATGATCTGGCGGACAGACTGACAAGGTCCGCTGAAAAGATCATCGCCGCGAACGAACTGGATCTAGCAGCGGCTAAAGCTGCCGGGCTGGCCGAACACCTTATTGACCGACTGCTTATAAATGAATCGAGACTGGAGGGGATTGCAAAGGACCTTCACAATGTGGCGAGTCTGCCCGATCCTCTTGGTGAAAGATTTGACGAGCAAACACTCTCCAATGGCCTTCGGGTATACAAAATGCGGGTACCCATCGGTGTACTTGGGGTCATCTATGAATCGAGGCCGAATGTCACCGTCGACGTCGCAGCTCTGGCGATCAAGACCGGCAATGTCGCGATCCTGCGCGGGGGGAGTGAGAGCATAAATTCGAATCTTGCTCTGGTGGAGGTGATCCGCCAGTCTCTGGCGGATAACGATCTGCCGCCGGACGCGATCCAGTTCATTGATGACCCTGACAGGAGGCTTGTCGCGCAGGTTCTGAAGATGCATGAGTATATCGATTTGATAATTCCCCGCGGAGGTTCATCCCTGCACGCGTACTGCCGGGAAAACAGCAGTATTCAGGTGATTACAGGGGGGATCGGGATCTGCCACCTATATGTTGACCGGTCAGCGGACCTCGAAGGAGCGATCCAGGTGATCCGTAACGCCAAGATCCAGCGCCCTTCCGTGTGCAATGCATTGGATACGGTCCTGCTTCACAGCGACATCGCGAAAAGGATCCTCCCCCTCCTTGTGGAAGTGCTGACGAAGGAGGGCGTGACCCTTCATCTTCATGATTCAGCTTACTCCTTGCTTGAACCCGAGGGTGATGGATCAGAGCAGGCTAAAAAAGATCCGCACGACTCAGGAGTGGTCCCGGCAGTCGTATTGGCTGACCCAGGTGACTTTGACATCGAGTGGCTTTCGTTGAACCTCGGCGTCAAAGTCGTCGCGGGGATTGACGAAGCGATCGAGCACATACATCGCCACAGCACCGGGCATTCAGATGGGATCCTCACCGGAGATGAAGTGAACGCCCGCAAGTTTATTGAAGAAGTCGATTCAGCGGCGACTTATGTCAATGCAAGCACCAGGTTCACGGATGGGGGACAGTTGGGATTGGGGGCTGAGGTGGCGATCTCCACACAGCGCCTGCATGCACGCGGACCAATGGGCCTCCGTGAGTTGACCACCTACAAATGGGTGATCCAGGGAGATTACCACATCAGGCAATGAACCAGACAATGAGACTGGCTCAATTTCCTGGGCTATCCTCATCCTGGGTGGACCCAATCGACCAGCCTGATCCTCCGGTGGAGGGGGTCCACGTCTGGAGAGTGTTTCTGGATCCCTCTGATGAGGCTCTCGAAACAGGGAGGACTTGGCTTTCCGCTGAAGAGGTCAAACGAGCTGTGGAGTTCTACCGCGCAGCTGACAAAGCTGGCTTCATCA
>CAYQDF010000057.1:0-14233 GCA_964416175.1 uncultured Anaerolineaceae bacterium | reverse complement strand
ATCGCGGCAGCTCCACCGGAGAAACAACCAGAGACCTTTTTCACCATCTGGACGCTGCGGGAAGCCTTTATGAAGGCCACCGGCGACGGGTTCACCCTTCCCCAAGATGCCTTTAAGATCGAAATCGAAGCTGGCAGGGATCCCGGGCTGGTAACGGAACAGCCAGCTGACTCAACCTGGTCACTCTCCACCATCATCCCTGCGCCGGGTTATCTGGGGGCATTGGCTGTTAGCGGAAAAAATCACGCATACTTTCCTGTGGCATTGCGATTATGCGTCTATGATTAAGCCATACCCTACCAGGAAAATCTAGTTTCCCGACCTTCTCGTGATATATTAGGGGGAGAAGTAACATCGTTTCCGCTGGTTGATCCTTTCTCAATGATCCCCACCCATTTTCCGTAAGACCTGATAAACGCCGACACATGAAGACGGTGAAGATCTTGTCCCTTAGCGATGTTCATATCGAATCGATCTACAGCGCATGGATCACTGAGCGGTTTAAAGATGTCGATATTATTATTGGGTGCGGCGACCTGGCGTATTATTACATGGAGTATGTCGTCAGCATGCTGAATAAGCCCTTGTTATTCGTCAAAGGAAACCATTCAAGCATTGTGGAATACTCCTCTGGGGATAGCCGGACACACCCTTATGGGGGCGTCGATCTCCATGGCAGGGTTGTAAAGACCTCCGGGTTGATCATCGCCGGGGTTGAAGGGAGCGTCAGGTACAGGCCTGGACCTTACCAATACTCTCAATTCGAAATGTGGGGGCATGTGATGCGGTTGGTCCCTGCGCTTCTCAGATCCCGGGCCGTCTCGGGAAGGTACCTGGATATCTTCGTGACCCATGCTCCGCCATGGGGGATTCACGACAAACCGGACCTGCCCCATCAGGGGATCAAAGCTTTTCGGTGGTTCATCCAGGCTTTCAGACCCGCCTACCACTTCCACGGGCATATTCACATCTACGGAAATGAAGCAACCCGATTGACCAGGTTTCATGACACTAACGTCATAAACACCTACGGCTATCTTGAAACCAATATCCATCCGACCGTCCAGGGATTTACACCCTTAGGATTCTTGAACCGGCGTGATCTGCCGAAACTTGAGAAAGAACCTCGAGTTTTTTTCAAAGTGCACGATAAGATAAAAGGGAAGAATGAACTACGATTATCTGGCAAGCAGCGACTTCGAGCGCGCCTTTCGGAAACGGTATTGGCGCAAGATCGTCAGCTGGTTAAAAGGCGAGAATATCAGTTTGCTGCCGTTCGAGGAGGTCAAAGAACACATCCCTTTGAGAGGGCAGCACTATGTTGGTTTGCGACAGGTCCCGATTGATCAAATCGTCGGGAGCGTGGGCCGTTATCGAGATTTTGATCGCGCCTTCCTTCCCACGCAAAAACGAACAAAAGGTCGGTGGGTCAATATCGACATCGCCCACTATCAGGATGTTGACCTCCCTCCGGTTGATCTCATCAAGATGGGTGAAATTTATTTCGTCCGCGATGGCAATCATAGAGTGTCTGTGGCACGCGAGCGCGGCCAGGAATACATCGACGCGTACGTGACAGAGATAGATGTATCAGTCTCCCTTACACCGGATCTGGCTCATGAAGACCTGCATCATAAGGGGGAGTACGCTTCCTTCCTGGAGAAGACTGCACTGGATAAGCTGCGGCCGGAGTCCGCAATAGAGTTAACCCTGCCAGGCGAATATGAGCGAATGCTCGAGCATATCAATGTCCACCGCTGGTACCTGGGAGAACAACGAGGCAGGGAGGTGGAGTGGAGCGAAGCTGTCGCTTCCTGGTACGACAACGTTTACCTTCCCCTGGTGAAGACCATCCGGGAGCAGGAGATCCTGATTCACTTTCCAGGAAGGACCGAAGGGGATTTATATTTGTGGGTCATCGAATACCAGTGGTATTTGAGGGAAGCTTATCGAGACGTGTTTTCGATAGAAGAAGCTGCGCGCCAGTTTCAAGCGGACTGCAACCAATGGCCGACCAGCAAGCTCGTCAGCGTGCTGAGGAAAGCTTCCTGGGTGGACAACCTGATCCTCGAACAGGAGAAAGCAGACTTTTTAGCTCGCACTCGAATCGCAGAATTACGTCCGGAGTCAGATATCAGCCTGACCGTGCCTGGTCTGTATAAAAAAATAATAGAACACATCGATGGGCACCGCTGGTATCTCGGCGAAAAATTCGGACGCGAGATCCTTTTCGAAGAAGCGGTAATTTCCTGGTACGATAACGTATATCTGCCGCTCGTGGACCTGATCCAGGATCAGAAGATGCTGGTGGATTTCATGGGGCGGACGGAGACCGATCTGTACCTGTGGATCATCGAACATCAAGATTACATCATGGACGCCTTCCAGGGAGAAATCCCCATCGATGTGGCAGCTGAAAGGTTCACCAAAGACGTCGCCAAGAAGCGGGTGAGGCGGAAGAGGAAGTAATCCCTCAGAGATTGCCCGTCCTGGGTCAGATGCTCAGGAGAGTAAAAATGGTTGATGAGACTACCACAGAAAAGAAACGCCTGCGTTGGGGGTTTTTGAGCACAGCGCGCATCAACCGAGCGTTGATCGAACCCCTGGCCTCATCTTCTCGAAATGAGCTTGTGGCTGTCGCCAGCCGGTCCTTCGAGAAAGCCCGGGCGTATTCTCAGGAATGGAATATTTCTAAAGCGTATGGGAGCTACCAGGAATTGCTGGAGGACCAGGATGTTGACGTTGTTTACGTATCTTTACCCAATGGTCTTCACGCTCATTGGACGATCAATGCGATGAATGCAGGGAAACACGTGTTGTGTGAAAAACCGCTCGCGCTCAATGTATCCGATGTGGACGCGATCATCGAAACCAGAGACAGGACAGGGAGGGTGGTTGCAGAAGCGTTCATGTACCGCCACCACCCGCAGACTTTCCGAGTGAAAGAGCTGCTGGATGGGGGTGAAATCGGTGAAGTCCGCCTGATCCGTGGAGCGTTCACGTTCTCCCTGTCGAGACGCAGCGACGTTCGTCTCGACGCCTCTTTGGGAGGAGGAAGCCTGTGGGATGTGGGCTGCTACCCCGTAAACTTCACCCGCTTCCTCCTCAGCAGCGAACCCGATGAGGTCTTTGGCTGGCAGGTTACCGGAAGCTCCGGAGTGGATTTGGTTTTCGCCGGGCAGATGCGTTTCGAAGGGGATATCTTTGCCCAATTTGATTGTGGATTCACAACCCCATTCCGTGCAACTATGGAGGTGGTCGGCAGCAAAGGCGTCATCTCGATTCCGAATCCTTTCAAACCTGCGTTCGGTGAAAAAATCTACCTGCATCGGGAAGCCGGGACGGAGCTGATCGCGGTTCCGGATCAGGATCTGTACATTGGTGAAGTGGAAGATATGGCAGCCGCGATCCTCGAGAGGCGAGCTCCGAGAATCAGTCTGGAGGACAGCCGGGCAAATACCTCTGTCCTGGTCGCCTTATTAGAATCCGCTCGGATGGGGAAAGCAATCCGTCTGTGAAGCGGAGGTAAAATTAAACACCTCAAATTTTGCCGGGAAGGAAGAGAGGATCCAGGACGACATCGTGGTTGATTTTGATCAAACACCTGTCGAAGAAGTTCTATCGAATCTGGCGACTTCACTCGAGATGGGGTTATCTCCACAAGAAGCTAAACATCGGCTCGAAGTGGAAGGACCAAACGAGCTCGAAGAACGCGGGGTCAAAAGCCCATGGAAAATATTATGGGAGCAGCTGACTTCGATCATGGTGGTGATCCTCATTATCGCGATGGCTGTATCCTTATTGTTGGGGGATCTCATTGATGGCCTCGTGATCCTTGCCATTATCCTGATCAATACGTTTATCGGTTTCCGACAGGAGTACAAAGCTGAACAAGCGATTGCCGCTCTCAAGAAGATAGCAGTGCCGACCGTCAGGGTCAGGCGTGGCGGGCACATTAAGGAGATCTCTTCCCGCGACCTGGTACCGGGCGATATCGTTCTCCTGGAAGCGGGAAATCTCGTACCGGCGGATTGCCGTCTTGTGGAAAGCGTTAACCTGAGAATTGAGGAGGCCGCGCTCACCGGCGAATCGATCCCGGTGGACAAGGAGGCTGAGTTCACCGCTGCGACGGAATTGCCCCTGGGTGATCAGAGAAATATGGCATTTATGGGCACCACCGTCACTTACGGGCGCGGCCTGGCGGTAGTCGTCGAGACCGGGATGGATACCGAATTGGGCCACATCGCCACCATGCTCCAAACTACCACCCAGGAACAGACTCCCTTGCAGCGCCGGTTGAATGAGCTCAGCAAGGGTCTGGCGGTGGCCGCTTTAGGGCTGGCCGTCCTGGTATTTCTGCTGGGCATCCTGCGGGGTGAAGAGCTGGAATTGATGCTGCTTACAGCGATCAGCATGGCTGTCGCCGCGGTTCCTGAGGGGCTGCCGGCCGTTGTGACGGTTGCGCTGGCGTTAGGCGCCCAGCGCATGCTCAATCGAAGATCGCTTGTAAGAAAGCTTCCAGCCGTTGAAGGTCTCGGTTCGGTGACCGTAATCTGTTCAGATAAGACGGGGACATTGACTGAAAACCGGATGACGGTCACGGTGCTTGACGTGGCAGGTCACCGCGTCGATTTAGTTGAGGAAATGGAGCGAAATGGCAGGTTCCGTTTCGGTTCTCCCTGTGGGGTGCCGGATGAAGAGACTTTGCAGGTCCTCCAAGAGCACCCGGCCCTGCTGCTCCTGCTTGCTGGAGGCGCGCTCGCCAACGATGCTGTCCTGGAATGCACGGACGATGAATACGAATACATCGGGGATCCAACCGAAGGGGCATTCGTGATTGCCGCGGCACGCGCCGGGTTGATGAAAGATACGCTGGAGGATACCTTCCCGCGCGAAAATGAAGTCCCTTTTGATTCGGAACGGAAACGGATGACCACGGTGCACCGGTTCCCAGCGAAGGAATCGGAGATCCCGCCTGAGTATGAGCAAGTATGGAACTGGAGTGGGTACATCGGCGAGTTTCCCTATGTCCTGTTTTCTAAAGGGGCGGTTGATAGTTTGTTGCAGATCAGCGACCGGGTATGGGTGGATGACCATGTCGAACCGCTGGACGAGCATTGGAGGCAGCGGATTGTCGCAGCAAACGAGGGACAGGCAAGAAGCGGCATGCGGGTGCTGGGTGTGGCGACACGTGCCTCGGATACTCTCCCAGAAAAAGTGGATGCTGAGAGTCTGGAGAAGGAATTCATTTTTATCGGAATGGTTTCGATGATGGATCCCGCCCGTCCTGAAGTTAAAGATGCTGTCCGCACCTGCGCCAACGCCGGGATCCGTCCGGTGATGATCACGGGCGACCACCCGCTGACTGCAAAGAAGATCGCAGATGAACTTGGGATCAGCTCGAACGGGACCATCCTCACCGGACAAGACTTATCGGGTATCGAGCAGGGAGAGCTCGAGAGCGCCGTTGAAAAGGTCAGTGTTTTCGCGCGGGTATCGCCAGAACACAAGTTAAATATCGTCGAGGCCTTGCAGAAACGCGGCCATATCGTGGCAATGACCGGCGATGGAGTCAACGACGCTCCAGCATTGAACAAAGCGGACATCGGGGTTGCGATGGGCATCACCGGTACAGACGTGGCCAAAGAGGCAGCGGATATCGTCTTGCTGGACGATAATTTCGCGACGATCGTCGCCGCGGTCGAAGAAGGGCGGAGAATATACGACAACATTCGAAAATTCTTTAAATACACGATGACGAGCAATGCGGGAGAGATCTGGGTAATGCTGCTTGCGCCTTTCATTGGGATGCCTTTCCCGCTCCTGCCTTTGCAGATCCTGTGGATCAACCTCGTCACCGATGGATTGCCAGGCCTGGCATTGGGAGTGGAACCGGCTGAAAAGGACGTAATGCGTCGTCCCCCATATCCACCGAACGAGAACGTTTTCGCCCGCGGGATGGCGCGGCAGATCGTCTGGGTGGGTCTCTTGATGGGTCTGGTATCCCTCGGGATTGGTTATGCGTACTGGTCCCGCGGTCATCCTGATTGGCAGACGATGGTGTTCACGACATTGACCCTCTCGCAAATGGGGAATGCCCTGGCAATCCGATCGAATCGTGATTCCCTTTTCACAATTGGCCTGCTCTCAAACAAGCCAATGCTCCAGGCGGTGTTGCTTACACTTGTCTTGCAGATGCTGGTAATTTACGTCCCCTTTCTTCAGAACATCTTTACCACCAATCCACTCGCGCCCATCGATCTGTTAATCAGCTTGCTCGCCAGCCTGATCGTATTTACTGGCGTGGAGATTGAGAAATGGTTGATCCGGCGAAAGGGTAAGATCTGAGCTGAGTCTATAAGAAGGAAAAAAAACGATGAAGGATGCGGATCGGATCACGGCAGAGGGATTCTTGTACACAGACCAATACCAGCTGACAATGGCGCAGTTGTATTACCGGATGGGCTTTCACGAGAAAGAATGTCAGTTCGATCACTTCTTCAGAGATTATCCAGACTATGGACTGCACAAAGCGGGTTACTGCATCAACGCCGGGCTGGAGTCGTTGCTGGATTGGATGAGCCAGACCCACTGCAGCGACAAAGATGTTGAGTACCTCCGCAGCCAGAAAAACCGGGCAGGCACGCGGATCTTCGCTGATGATTTCCTCTCCTGGCTGAGGAAGAATGGGGATTTCGGATCGATATCTCTCCAGGCCATCCCTGAGGGCCGTGTGGTGCATCCCAACGTCCCTTTGACGGTTGTCCAGGGACCGCTGGCGATCGCCCAGATCCTGGAAACCCCCTTATTGAACCACCTGAACTACCAGACCTTGATCGCCACGAAAGCTGCCCGCATCAAAGAAAGCGGCCGCGGTCAGGTGATGCTCGAATTCGGGTTGAGGCGCGGGCAGGATCGGGGCGCTCTCGCCGGGACACGCGCAGCATTGATTGGCGGGGCGGATTTCACCTCAAATGTCGGAATCTCTCATATCCTTGGTTATCCCCCGAAAGGGACTCACGCGCACAGCATGGTGCAGCTCTTCATCGCTTTGGGCGGCAGTGAACTGGACGCGTTTCGTGCATACGCCGAAGTCTATCCCGACGAATGCACGTTGCTGGTGGATACCATCGATACGCTGGAAAGCGGGATTCCGAATGCAATCACCGTCTTCGAAGAACTCCGAAGAAAGGGGCATACCCCGGTCGGTATTCGTCTCGATTCAGGGGATCTGGCGTACTTGAGCATCCAGGCAGCGAAGATGCTGGACCTGGCTGGTTTCCCAAATACAGTCATCGTCCTCTCGAACAATTTAGATGAGCTGGTGATCTGGCAGATCCTCACCCAGATCCAGGAAGAAGCGCCGCGCTACGGCGTGGACCCCGACCAGCTCATCAAGCGACTCGTTTATGGCGTCGGAACACGGTTGATAGTCTCGGATGGAGACCCCGCTCTGGGGGGTGTGTACAAACTCGTTGCTGTCTGCGACCAGGGCAACTGGATCCCGGCGATCAAGATCTCTGAATCCCCTGATAAGACCCCAAACCCGGGCCACAAGTGCGTGTGGAGAATTTATGACCAGCGCAGCAAAGCTACTGCCGACCTGATCGGACTGGAGGGGGAGAACCCTTGGGAGGGGGATGTGCTCCTTCTCCACCACCCGTCTGAGCCGACGAAGTTCCGGACAATTCCGGTCCGTGCAATAGCTGAGTTCGAGCCGCTGTTGGTGGACATCCTCGTCGATGGCAAATTGGTGGTCGAGTTATCTCCCATCGATGAGCTGCGAGCACGCCGGGCTAAAGATATTGAACGGCTCGACCCAGGAGTCCGCCGGCTGATGAACCCCCATATCTACCATGTCTCGCTCAGCGATAAGCTCTGGAAGATGAAGCAGGATCTCATCGCCATGACGTTGGAAAAGAGCAGGCAAACATCCCAAATCCCTTGATTTGGTCACAATCATCATTGAAAAGGAGAATGCCATGAAATCGAGTCTCTGGATCTTCTGGGGGTTGCTGCTTATCCTCGCGGGGGTCTTGTTCTTGCTGGACAGTATGAACGTCATCGGTATCGGGGATGTGATCTGGGGAGTCTTGTTGGGGGTTGGCGGGCTCGCCTTTCTGTCCGTCTATTTCGCGTGGCGGACGAACTGGTGGGCGTTGATCCCTGGGTTTGTTTTGCTCGCGATTGGATTATTGATCCTTTTGGAGCAGTTCCTTCCAGGCGGCGTGGGAGCCTGGGGAGGCACCATCGTATTGGGTGGAATTGGCCTGGCGTTTTTGGCTGTCTACCTGTCTAACAGGGAATTCTGGTGGGCATTGATCCCTGCTGGAGTGATGGCGACCCTCGCCCTGGTCGTCGGCCTAGAAAATGCCCTGGGTGAGTTCGAAGTAGGGGGCGTCTTTTTCCTTGGGCTGGCCCTGACCTTCGCCCTGGTCGGCCTGCTGCCGACTCCGCAAGGCGCCATGCGGTGGGCGTTCATCCCGGCAGTGATCCTGGGCGTGATCGGACTGTTGATCATGGTGGCAATGACTACTATGATTAACTACCTCTGGGCTCTGGCGCTGATCGCGGCCGGATTGATCTTGCTCGTCAGAGCCTTTCGCCCTCGGAGAGATTAGATGTTGTCTCGGAGGGGCTGTTACGCTGCCCTCTCATCATTTTTGAGATGGCTTCTGGTTCCTAAAGATTGAGCCAGTTTGCCGCTGCCCGAGGCAGACCCGCCAGTGGTCCAACCTGGACCGTGCAGGGGGGCAGTGATTCAAGGAAGGCACGACCGTAGCGTTTGGTGAGGACTCGTCGATCGAGGATCACGACCAGGCCCCGGTCTGACTGCGTCCGGATCAAACGGCCAAATCCCTGGCGGAAGCGCAGGATGGCTTCAGGGAGCGTGTACTGGTAGAAGGGGTCCTCGAAAGTCTCTGCCCGGGCTGCGACGATCGGGTCGGATGGCACGTCGAAAGGAAGTTTGGCGATGGCGAGCACCGAGAGCGCCTCGCCGGGCACGTCTACTCCTTCCCAAAAGGCGCGCGTCCCCAACAAGACAGCTTTTTCAGCAGAGCGGAAGGTCTCCAGGAGGGAATGAGAGGAGGCGCCATCTCCTTGCTCGAAGACGAATATGCCATCCTCTGCCAGGGGACCAGAAATCGCCTGGGAGGTTGCCCGCAGCTGCGCGTAGGAAGTGAATAACACCAGCGTTCTTCCACCGGTCGCCCGGCAGAGGTGAATCAGCGCATGGTCCAGGGCGCGCTGGTATCCATGCCGGTCGGCGGGCTCGGGGATGTCGTTCGGGATGTACAATAAAGCAGCGTTTTCATAATCAAAGGGAGAACCCAGGGACAATTCCTCAGCATCCGCTGCCTGCAGTCGTTCACGCAGATAATCGAACTCACCCGCAGCTGTCAGGGTGGCTGAAGTTAAAATCACGGCGGATTTCTCATGCCATAGGTGTCTTTCCATGAGCGGACCGATGTGCAGAGGCGCCGCGTGAAGCGAGAGCCTCCGACCATCTGGCTGGATTTCCACCCAATAAATCTGGTCGGGCTGAGGCTTGAATACCAGGGCGTCCAGCTGGTCCGCCAGTTCTTTGAACCGGCGGTACAGGCTGTTCACCTGGCCGTAGATGTCCTGGCTTTCCTCTGACAGCACATCTATGATCCCGGCCAGCATCTGGTTGAGGTTCGCCAGAATGTCTAGCAGGCTGAGGAGGGCGCTCCTGGCGTCCTCCCAGCAGGCTTCGACGTTCATCCAGGCAGGCTGTCCCCGCGTTGCTGAAAGGATGCGTTCCTGGTGCGCATACGGACCAACAGGCCTGCCTTCCCTTTGTTCAAACAAGAATTGGTTTAAAGCTTCGAAGAACCGGTCTATGTACTCATTGAATTGGAATGCCAGGTCTGTGGCTTTCCCGGCAAGCTGGTGGTAAGCACCGAAGGCTTCTGGATTGAGTATCCCTTCAACGACCGAAACCGACCATCCCAGGGTTCCGGAGCTGACACCACCGAGTTCGCGCAGCAGCCTCTCGATATCAGGAAGCGCTACCTGGTAGCTCAGTGCGCCGGTCGTGGCTTCCTCCAGGTGGTGGGCTTCATCGACAATCAGATAGTCGTATTCTGGGAGGACGCGGTTCCCGGTGGCGATGTCGGCGAGTAGAAGGGCGTGGTTCACGATGACCAGGTGGGCCTCCTGCGCCAGTTGATGAGCGATAAAGAAGGGACAATCGCCCCCGGTGCGCTGCATGCAGGATTCAGTCGTGCAGGCTTCGTCTTCAGCGGAAAGACGATACCAGACTTCGCGTTCGTTGGCGCCGTTCAGGTTGATCTCCGTCCGGTCCCCGGAAGGAGAGTCTTGCATCCAGACCAGGATTTTGCCTAATATCCGCACCTCTTCCGGGGAGTTCGGACCTCGTCTGCGCAGGTTGTCAAGCCGGCGTGGGCAGAGATAATTGGAGCGTCCTTTCAATACTGCTGCTTGAATATCAAGGTTCAGGGCGGATTTCAAATCAGGAATATCCTTGTTGATCAGTTGATCCTGGAGATTTATTGTATTCGTCGAGATCACGACCCGAGTGTTGTTTTGCATGGCCCACAGCGCTGCCGGGATCAGGTAAGCGATCGATTTGCCGACTCCGGTGCTTGCCTCCACCAGCAGGTGGCGTCCTTCAGACAGAGCTCGCGTGACCACCCGCGTCATCTCCACCTGCTGCGGGCGGTATTCGTAGTTGGGAAAATGGCGCGAAAATGCGCCCCCATATTCCAGGATGGAAGCGACTTCATCCGGATCCAGATGACCAGGCTCAGGATGCGGATTGATCGGCGGGGCTGCTGTTCTTTTCTTCTCTACGAACCAGGACGCCTCCCGGACAGGTGCTGCGGGTCGCCCTCGAATGGGCTGCCGGGATCTCTCCTGGAGCGCCAGGCTGAACCCCCAATACCCCCCCCAATCCAACTGTTCGCTGGAACGGACAAGCTCGGCCAGCATGTCGATGGGGAGATCTAAAGCGATCTCATGCAGGCGGAGATACACACCATGGGTCGCCAGCGCGTCGTCCAGGGCGCGGTGGGTCGCTGGTAAAGCGACCGCCAGCTGCTGGGCCATTGCTCGCAGGTTATACCGGTTGGCTCTCGGAAGAAGCACTGCGGCCATCTCGTACGTGTCGATCGCTTCGTTGAACCGGAACAGCTTTTGCCTGCGCAGAAAGCCCAGGTCGAAACTGATATTGTGACCAACGATGATGGCATCGCCGACGAAATAATCCAGATCCCTGAGGACATCGACGAGGGGCGGCGCGTAAGCGACCATTTCGTTCGTGATTCCCGTCAGCTGCGTAATGAACGGCGGGATCGCCCGGCCAGGATTTACCAGAGTCGTCCATTTGTCTTCAACCCGCCGCCCGTTAAAACGAACAGCCCCGATCTCCAATATTGCGTCCTTTTTCGGATCGAGGCCAGTGGTTTCAATATCGAGAGCCGCCAGGACGGGCATATGCGGGGATTATACCATCCACGCCCTCCCGGTTGCTTCTGGTCAGCTTTGGCCGAACATCTTCAAGATGCGAGCGATGTGTTCTGCACCCTTGAGGTATAAATCCAATCTCAGGTTTTCATTCGGTGCGTGTGCCTGGGAACCTGGATAGCTGACTCCGGCAGTCGCGACCGGCAGCTTCAAAGTGTGTATGAACGGATAGTTAGGACCGGATCCACCGATCATGGGCTTGATCTGCATCGGATGGTGGTAAACCGGTTCCGCTGCCTCGATGACCAGCTTCACAAAAGGATCATCCGGGTCGGTCCTCGCGGGAGGTTCTCCGCCGAGATAGACAATTTCTATGTCTGAAAACCCTTCGTTGTCGAGGTGTTTCCTCAGGTTTATCAGAACATCCTCCGGCGTCTGATCGGGGACGAGCCGGAAGTCGACCTTTGCGGAAGCGTAAGCGGGCAACACGGTCTTCGCGCCCTCTCCCTGGTAGCCGCTCGTGATCCCGCAGATGGTGCATGTCGGTTCGAATACCTCAGCAATCCGCAGCTCGATCCCACCTGACAGACCTTTCAAGAATTTTTCCAGGCCGTAACGTTCCTTGTGATCTTCAGCCTCATCGGGGAGGGCTTTCAACAGCTCCAGATCCTTCTGCGAAGGAGGGACGACTTTATCGTAATGCCCTGGGAGCCGGATTCGTTCGTTTTGATCTTTAAGTGTATTCAGCGCCCAGACCAGCCTCCAGGCAGCGTTGGGGAAGATCGAGCCGCCCAGCCCGGAATGCGCGTCGAGGCTGGCGGTCCTTACTCTCAATTCCACGTAACATATCCCGCGCATCCCAAGGTATTGGATGGGGGCATCCCGGTGGTCGACGCCGCCAAATTCCCAGATGCAGGCGTCTGCAGTGAGCAGGTCCTGGTGTTCTTCGATAAAGCCGTGCAGGTGCAGACTGCTCGTCTCCTCTTCACCCTCGATGATGAATTTCACGTTGCAGGGTAGATCTCCTTCCACAGCCAGCAAGGCGTCGATGGCGTGTAGCCGGCTTGTGATGTGACCTTTATCATCGCTCACGCCTCGGGCGAAGAGTTTACCATCTCGCCTGGCGGGTTCGAATGGAGGGGTCTCCCAGAGCTCGAGAGGTTCTGGCGGCTGGACGTCGTAGTGGTTGTAGAACAGCAGAGTCTTCCCCGTTTTGCCCTTCCGTGCGGCGAATACTACGGGAGCGCCTCCCGTCTGGAGGATAGAGACTGAAAAGCCGCGTTTTTTCAGCATTGCTCCGACGAGCTCTGCGCACTCTGTCAGTCCCCAGTTTTGGGCAGCCACACTCGGTTGGGCGCACAGTGTTGCCAGTTCCTGGATGCTGTCTTCGAGGTGTGCTTCCAGATAATTCTTGATCGGGGTGAAATCGTCCATGATCGCTTCCTTTCTAGCCATTGAACAAATTGAATAATCGCGAGCCGAGATAGGCAAATGCCAGCATTTTCGTGATCTCTCCCAGCCAGCAGAAGAAAAGAAATGTGGTGACTTTTAGTTTTAACGACCCGGCGACGACCCCAGCCACATCGAAAAATGGATTCGGCAGCGCAGCTAACAAGAACACCGTTATGGGTCCATATCGTTCCATCCAGCGGGTCAATCGATCGTAAACCTCGATTTTTTCGATCACCGCCTGCCCACTGAAGCCTGCCAGATAGCCGGAGAGCTCGCCGAATGCAGCTCCAGTCCCTGCTGCAAAGGCGACGCCTGCTGGATGGAACACGCTGCCCATTGTAAATACGACCGCAACGCCTGGCGCTGGCACCAGGACGGTCGCATAAGAAAGCAGGGCGAGCAGAAAAATCCCGGGGTATCCGTAAACTGCTAATTGCTCCGCGCGATCTCTGAGGCTGAAGATCACAATGCTTAAGACTACAACTAAGATGAAAGCGAGGACTCTAACCAGGGTCAGCCGCCGGCCTTTCATCTCCGGTGATTACCCACTTTTCTTCGCTCGATGATGAACTGTGTCGATCAAGGATAACGCGATTCCTCGTTGAGCAGCGATTTCAGCCGGGCGACGACCATGTCCATCGCGACGGTATTCAAACCACCTTCCGGGATGATAACATCCGCGTATCGTTTGGATGGCTCGACGAATTCCAGATGCATCGGGCGCACGGTGGACTGGTACTGCTGAATGACCGATTCGGTGGTCCGGCCGCGTTCAGAGATATCTCTTTGCAGGCGACGAATAAAGCGGATGTCCGGGTCTGTGTCGACGAAGATTTTCATATCGAACAAACGGCGCAATTCCGGCTCGGCGAAGATCAGAATGCCTTCCACAATGATCAGCGGCTGTGGTTGGACCGTGATCGTCCGGGTGGTCCGGGTGTGGGTGCGGAAATCATACACCGGTAAGTCGATTGGGTGCCAGCTTCGCAGATTATTGATATGCTGAATGAGCAGGGGGGTGTCGAGAGAATTTGGGTGATCGAAATTGATCAAATCACGCTGGGCGATGGGCAGATCCATCAGGTCTTTGTAGTACGCGTCGTGGGGAAGATAGGCGATGCGGTGCGCCCCTACTCGTCCGAGGATCACATTTGCCACGGTGGTTTTGCCGGACCCCGTGCCTCCAGCGATCCCGATCACGATGGGTGTTGGACGATTCGCCATATTGGAATTATACTGGAGGTAGTGATGAAAAACGCAAATCGATAAAAATAAAAGAGCCACCGAAGGGAATCGAACCCTTGACCCGCCGCTTACGAAGCGGCTGCTC
>CAYQDF010000056.1:0-19519 GCA_964416175.1 uncultured Anaerolineaceae bacterium | reverse complement strand
CGCTCAGGGTGCTTCGCTCATGGAAAACCAAATGTGACATTGTCGAACTAATAAGCCTGATCGAAGGAAATTGAGTCCGGGTCAAGATCAGGTCCCAAACATCGTTGCCGCGGTATGATGCTCAAGAAATTAATTCTATTGTTGTTGGGAGGTGTCCTCGCCGCTGGATGCTCTCCAGGGGTTCTGGGCAATCGGCCAAATCTCCCCCCTGTGATCCTGGAATTTCGTTATCACCAGCCGCAGGCTGGCGAAGTATTTTTGGCCTGGGGGATAAACGGGTGGGCGCCTGTCCCAGAGGACCTGCGCGCGCCCGGGACGAGACTCATCGACAACGTCATGAATACCCCCATGGAGAGAGAGGGAGAAACCTTCGTGGTCCGGGTAAGCCTGCCTGCCTGGAGCATGGTCGACTATGGATTCCTCGTCACCCGGCTCGCCGACGGAGCCGCGATAGAACCAGAGTGGGAGGGATCCGATGACTTCAGAAAGCAGGTGATGGAGCGAAATGATTTGATCGAGGTCACTTCCACCCTGAACCTGCAAAGCGCCCAGCCGATCCCGGCAACGGAGGAGCCGACTCCCACTTCGACAGAACCTGCTGTAGAAACTCTGGTAGATTGGGAGATCCGCTATACATTGCAGGGAGCCGGGGAAGTGATCCTGGCGTGGGGGATCGACGGCTGGTCACCCCTGCCCGAGGAGATCCGGCCGGAGGGGACCTCGCTGGTAGAGGATGTGATGCAAACACCGATGAGCAGCAACGACGGGACATTTTTCCTCAAAATCCAGGTCCCGCGCGGCGCTGTGGTTGATTATGGATTTCTGATCTCTGCAACTCGGCAGGGCCAGGTCGTTCAGGTGCGAGACTGGGGCAGCGGGGATGGTTATCACGTGGCGGTGAGCGAACCAGGAGCTTCCGATATCGACTCGAGAATCGCGCTCGGAGTAGAAGGACCGTTTCAGAGCCTGGCTCTCATCGCATTCTACCTGCTTATTGGAATTGTGGTCGCCATGCTGGCTGGTTTTTTGTTCAGAAGCCGGTGAGAGGCCCTTTGAAGCACCGGGACCCAGGCAGGATTATTCGTACTTGAGGGCGTTCACGGGGATGAGCGTGGCCGCGCGCAGCGCGGGGTAAAGACCAGACAGAATCCCAATCAAGATAGAGAATACCAGGGCAAAGACCGGCAGCCAGAGTGGGGTGAAGACCGCGACGGAAGGAGGCGGCGCGCCGGTCTGAGTAGCCTGTCGTGCAAGATAAGCCAGGGCGAGTGCGTTGAGCGCCTGGCCCGTACTCCAGCCCAGGACCACTCCCCCTAGCCCGCCGAGAAAACCAATGCCGGCTGCCTCACCCAGAAATACGGAAAGCACATCTCGATTGGTCGCCCCGAGCGCTTTCATCAGACCGATCTCGCGGGTCCTTTCCAGGATCGACATGGCCATCGTATTGGCGATGCCGATGGCTGCCACCAGCAGGGCGATAGCACCGACCCCGCCGAAGATGACCTGCAGGATCGTATAAAAACTGTTGATCCCTTGAACATAGGTCAGCTGGGTGTATGCCCGATACCCCATCGCGTTGATCTCATCGGCTGTTGAGAGGACATCGTCCAGGCTGCCGACTTTCACCAGGGCATTCGGGTATCCGTCTTTGTTCCGGTTGATCCGGCGGTTAAGGAACCATTCGTTGAAAGTCTTTACGTCTTCGATCGGCATGTAAATCGACCAGTCCGATTCTGTTTTCGATTCAGCGATGATTCCGCTGATCCTGATCGGGAACGACCTCCGGACTTCGTTCCCTTCGGAGTCGGATTTGAAGAGGGTAAATTTCACAACCTGGTCAAGCAGGTCTGGCGGAGGAGGCGGTTCCCTGCCGGGGGTCCAGCGAGGATCGATGAAGTTGGACGGGATCATGGCGCCGATGATGGCCTCGCCGCGCTTTAATTCGAGCGTGCCACCCTGGGCTTTCAATCCAAGCTGGCTCAAATCGGCGATTCCCATGCCGGTGACTCCCAGCCACGCTTCGAGGCGGTTGTAATACATGGCTCCACCGCCCTGCATGTAATCCCGGGGGATGACGCTGATGACTCCTGGCAGAGCTGCCAGCTCTTCCAGCGATTGATCGGTGATCAGCTTCTGGTTCGGGTTTTCCCCACCTCCGGGACCCGGCGGGAGGATCTCGACGACGATCCCCCGCCCGTCGATCACTTCACCATAATTCGGTTCGACGACGATCTGGGTCAGATCGCCGATCCCGATGAGCCTTTCGTTTGCGCTGATCTGTAGGCCGATAGCCAGCGAAACCAGGATTACGATCGCCGCTGTGCCGATCACGACGCCGATGGCGGTCAGCGCGACGCGGCCGATCCGCCGGCCAAGGTTGTCTGCGATCAATTCGAGGAGATCAAGGAATCTCATCAACCTTTGCCCGGGATGATCACCGGTTCCTCAAATTCCGGGGCCGGTCCATCAATAACCGGCTGTTGCGGCTGGATGATCCCACTGTCCAGGCCGATCAGTCCGCGGAAAAACCGGGCAACCTTGCTCCAGAAGGACTCCCCGGTGGGTCCAATGGGGCCTTCCTCGCCTGGTTCGCCGGGAGTGCCCGGCACTCCTGGCTCGGGCTCAAATACTGGTATCTCCTCCACCTGCACTGTTAAAGTCCGGGAAATTAACTGGGGCTGGTTGAAATCATCCGTATATCTGACCGAAATATCCAGGGTGAGCTCACCCGGGGAGAGGGGAGTCATCGTGGCGTCCATCGTGAAATACCCTCCGACGTCCAGGGTCCCGACCAGGATGACATTGTTACTGAATTCGGCAGCTTCACTTGTGACCTGCATATTTCCAAGGATTGCGGTCTTCTTCCCGATGTTCACAATCTGGAGGGGGAGCAGGTTTGGTTGACCGGCAACCAGGATCCCCGGATCACGGTAGAAGCTGATCTCCACCTGGGGGGGTGAATAGACCAGCAGTGTGATGATCTGATCATCGGTGAACACCCGGTTGCTGTCATCCAGGTACGTGAAGGTCACCTTCAGCGGATAAGCGCCTGGATTGGTCGAGACGTTCACGATGAGTTCCTGGCTGGCTGTCAGGGAAGCGCCGGGGGCGAGATCTCCCAGCGATTTGATGTTCGACGATCCCAAGGGGGCGAAATTCGACACATCGCTGCCGCCGCCTGAAACACCACCAGGCGGCTGGACAGTCTCGGACGGACCATCCCCGGAGACGCCCCCGCCGCCGACGATCATCGTCACCTGTCTGGCGTGGGTCTGGCCCAGGTTTTGGACGCTCAATTCCAGTCTGAATTGCCCACCCGGGTTTAACTGTGCAATATCTGTCTGGTATGCAGTGATGACCAGCTGGGGCCGGAGGAACGGGGTTGGAGTCGCGGTTGGCTGAGGGGTGTTGGTTGGGACGATAATCTTCCCCCAGTTGATCGGGTAGCTGATGACTAACCGCTCCGAATATGCACCCCCGCCCGCATCGGTGTAGTTGATCGTGAGCTCGAGAGTTACAAAATACTTGCTCCAGATATCGACTGCTGTGGTAAGGGGCTGAAGGAATTTCCTCTTCTGGCCGGGGTCGAGATCGCCGACCGCAACGACCCCGCCGGTCTCTCCCGGGAAGAAATCTGTTCCCGACATTACCGCGACGATGTTATTCGCCTTTTCCTGACCTTTGTTTATCAAAGAGATTTCAATGGTGAACTGCTTTCCAGGGGCGATGTCGATCGAGCTCGGAGAGTAAGAGTGCAAAACGACCAGTGGGCGCTGCGCAGCGTCGTCCGCAGGAGGCGGTTCCGTGGTTGGTGGTGGGTAAGGTTCGAGAGTCGAGGTGCTGGTCTGGAGCGGCAGAGGGTGTTCCGTCGGCGGGCCGCTGGTGGGAGGCGGAAGTGATTCTGCCGGGGTCCCCGTCTGTGCCGGGATCTGGGCAGTTGCGGCAGGGGGATTGAGCAAAGTCCCGGCGGCCAGGAGGAGAACTGACAGTGTGACGGACATGCGCATGATGGTCTTATGGATTTTCATTGTGTGTCAACCTTGACCGCTTCTTGTGATTCCGATGAACCATTGCTGCTGACTATTCGCCCATCGAGAAGGTGGATATCCTGTTTGGCGTAAGGACTCATCCGCGGGTCGTGAGTCACCACGAGCACGGTTTTCCCATCCCGGTGCATGGCTGCGAGGATCTCCATGATGTTGACTCCACTGGCAGAGTCGAGGTTCCCGGTCGGTTCGTCGGCCAGGATCAGATCCGGGTCGTGGATCAGTGCGCGGGCGATGGCCACCCGTTGCTGCTCGCCGCCGGATAGTTCTGCCGGACGATGGTACGCGCGCCCTGCCAACCCGACCCGTTCCAGGACCGCCGCGGCCAGCTTTTCCCGCTGTCGGCGGGGGACCCGGTCGAAACGCAGCGGGAAGGCGACGTTTTCAAGGGCAGTCATATTGGGAATGAGATTAAAGGACTGAAAAATGAAACCGACGGTGCGGCGCCGGTAGACCGCCAGGGCATTCTCATCCATTGACTCAAGCGCCTTTCCCCTGACCTGGATGCTTCCGCTGGTCGGCCTGTCCAACCCGCCGAGGAGGTGGAGCAGGGTGCTTTTTCCTGACCCAGAAGGACCCATTACGACCATAAAGGTGTTTTCCTCGATATCGAGGTCAACCCCGTCCAGAGCGTGGACCGCAACCCGCCCTGTATTATAGGTCTTGCACAGGCCTGAAACGTGGATGAACGGCTCGTTCACAGCTAAAAGAAGAATGGCTGGATCACCGTAATGCCGGCGAGGCGGGCAAAAACGGAGCTCAACAGAGTCCGCAGGACAATAACCAAAAGGACTGCGGCGAGGACGCCCGTGACCGTCTTGGATTTGGAAAGACCGCTTGCAACACGCACCCCGATGACCAGAAGGACGATCTGCCAGACCAGATAAATATCCACAGACGCCAGAAGTTTGTTCAGATACAGGCTGAAAACGCTGTCACCGAGCCGGGCAAAACCCGACAGACCCGGTTCGGAGATCAGGCGTCCCGCAGACAGCATGTAGAAAGAGCGGACAAGGTCCCGGACCGCATAAGGCAGGGTTGACCAGGCGACCAGGTTCATCGCGGCGCCAGTCGCGCCCCGCCCGCCGAGGAGGGTCAGCGCCAGGTGGAGCAGGCCGCCGATCACAAGCCAGCCAATCCAGACTCCCGCCACGGCGGATAAGCCAGGAAAAACATAGATGAATACCGGACCCTGAGTCGCTGCCATCGCTTCCTGGATCTTCGCCTGGTCTTCGGGACTCAAATATTGGAACTCTGGCGGGAGTTCGACCTGGCCGGATTGCGCAGCTGCCTGCTTGATCGGTCCAGCGACAACGACCAGCAGGATCGCTGTCAAGGTGACGACGAGCAGGGGAGTGAACCAGACACTGCCGGTCTGATTGGCAATTTCCTTGATTGCTTCACGCGGGTGAAACAGCACCTGGGGAATCCAATCCAGGCGCAGCGTACGTGGGCGTTCGAATGACGTCGGGAGGGATTCGTTCACAGATCGAGTCCTTTGGGTGATTATTTTCTCTACGAAAGTAACCTGCCCTTGCTGGATAAGCACAGGGGAACAAAGAATACAATTTGGAATTCTACCAATAAATCATCAAGGATAGAACAGCTCCCGGAATTTTTCACTCCCGAGTCGATATCCTGCCCTTTCCAATGCAGAAAATCTCCCGCCGACCTGTTCCGGCGGGAGACTGGTTCCATTCGCGCAGCAATGCCGACTTCTTATTAGGAATCTAGAGGGATGGATTAGACCGCCATCCTATCGGTGTTTTCCCCGGTGGGCCAGGGTCCGGGAGAGAATATTTTCCAGGTCGGCGTTCGAGTTGCTCCTGCGTTTTCCGGGGGCGCTTCCCTTGCTGATGGGGACATTCGAACGCTGCATGGCCTCTCGCAAGGCTATTTCCATGGCGGTCGGGGTTGGTTCTTCCTTCTCAGCCGGTTCTTCCTCCGGTTTCGATTTCTCCCTGCCTTTCCTTGCTGGCCTTTCGACAGGTAACGGCCGCTCTTCAACAGCTTTCCTGCTCAATTTAATCTGCTTTTTGCGGCGATTAACGTCGAGGACCTTGGCCTCTACTTCATCGCCCTCCTTGACGACCTCCCTTGGATCGCGGATGTAGTCGTGGGTTAGCTCGCTGATGTGGATCAGACCGGGCCGTTCGGCGCCGATGTCAACGAACACACCAAACTTTTCGATGCGGGTTACTTTCCCTTTGACAACCATCCCTTTTTCGATTTCACGCCACTCCAGGGCAAGCGGTTCAATCATGGTCAGCTCGATGCGACCCTTTTTAGGCTCTACCCGGCGCACCCAGACATCCACGGTCTGGCCGACTTTAAGGACGTCTTCGACCCGGTTTACGGGTTCTTTTTGCAGCTGGGAGATGTGAACCACCCCCGGTTTTTCCAGGCCAATGTCGACCACAGCACCTGCCAGGGTGGTCTTCACGACTGACCCTGTGAAATGCATTTTCCGCTTAATTTCAGCCAGACCAGAAAGTTCCGCGTGCTCGGGTGACGCGAGGACATTCGCTTCCATAGCACACACTCCACATATCGCCGATCGACGGCGGAATAAAGTCTTTTGCAGAAATACGGGGTGTCCGTTACCGGAGCACCCCGATGGTTAATTATACATGGCACGCGGGTAAAAGTCAAAAAGTGAAGATGAGAGTTCGATGAATCTAAAAGCCAAGGCAAGAATATTGGATGGGAGTGTATTTCAGCGGCAGAGCCGCTGACATACACCACTCCAACCCATGTTTTCAAGAACCTCTAAGGATATTCAGCAGGGTGTTCAGGGAGGTTGGCTTCGATTGCCTCGTGCGTGAGCTTCGAGGGTTGCAAATCCAGGAGCAACTGCAACAGCAGGTCGCGCCATTCGGAGGACGATTTGTAAGAAATCCACAATGCGGTTTTGCCGATCCGGATCCGAGGAGCGAGCCTGGAGAAATCTGCAGGCGGCGATCCGCTTCTGAACCGGACTACAATCTGCCCGTCTTCCGCGCTGATCGAACTTATCCCGGCGGTCTCCGCGAGGAGTTTAATCTTCAACTGGTACAACAGGTTGCGGACTGGAGGAGGCGGGAGGCCGAACCTGTCCGTGAACTCTTCCTCGACTGCATCCACTTCAACCAGCGATCTAAGGTCTGCGATGCGTCGGTAGAGGCGCAGGCGCATGTTCTTATCTGGCACGTAATCTGCCGGGATGCCGACGTGCAGGGGCAGATCGACGCTGACCATTGGGGCGCCCACCTCCTTGAGGATACTGCCGGGAGCCGGCGGCAAGCCGCGCTGCTTCCGCAAAATGGAGACCAATTCTGCAAGCAGGCGGGTGTACAGGTGAAAGCCAACCGCGGCGATATGCCCATGCTGCCGGGTGCCAAGGATGTCTCCTGCGCCGCGAATTTCCAGATCGCGCATGGCAATGGAGAAACCAGCGCCCAATTGGGTGTTCTCGGCGATGGTCTCGAGCCGCTGGCGTCCTTCGAGGGAGGGGATTCGGCGAGGGTGTTTGAAGAAGTAAGCGTAAGCCCGCTGAGCGCCGCGTCCGACGCGGCCGCGCAGCTGGTAGAGCTGGGAAAGCCCAAAGGTGTCTGCCCGGTCCACGATCAGGGTGTTTGCGTTGGGGATATCCAATCCGGACTCGATAATCGAGGTGGTCAGCAGGATATCGATCTCGCCGGAGGTGAACTGTTCCATGCGTGCGGAGAGCTGGGCTTCGTCCATCTGTCCATGGGCGATGGCGAGGCGCGCTTCCGGCACCAGGCGCTCGAGGTGACTGCGCATAGCCGTGATCGTCTGGACGCGATTGTGGACGAAGAAGACCTGCCCCCCGCGTTCCAGCTCACGCAGGATCGCCTGCCTGACCAGGCGGGGCGAATATGGCCCGACATGAGTTATCACCGGCAGCCGTTCCTCCGGCGGTGTATTAATGGTCGAGATATCGCGCACACCGGTCAGCGCCATGTACATCGTGCGGGGGATTGGCGTGGCGGTCATTGTCAGCACATCAACCGTGGTGCGCAACTTCTTCAGGTGCTCTTTATGAGTCACCCCGAACCGCTGTTCTTCATCGATAATCAAGAGGCCCAGGTCTTTAAATTCCACGTCGTCCTGCAGCAGGCGGTGTGTGCCGATAATGATGTCGATGCCGCCCAGCGCCAGGCGGAGCAGGATCTCTCGCTGCTGGGCGGGATTTCGAAACCTGGAAAGCATTTCCACCTCGACTGGATACGCAGCCAGACGTTCTCGAAACGTGTTGAAGTGCTGCTGGGCGAGGACAGTGGTCGGGACGAGCAGCGCGACCTGCCGGCCATCCATGACTGCCTTGAATGCGGCCCGGAGCGCCACTTCGGTTTTCCCATAACCGACATCCCCACAGATCAGGCGGTCCATGGGACGGGAATTCTCCATGTCCTGCTTGACCTCTGCGATCACCCGCGCCTGGTCTTCCGTCTCAACGTAGGGGAAACTGGCTTCCAATTCCTGCTGCCAGGAAGTATCGGGGCTGAAGGAAAAACCAGTCAATACCTGGCGCTGCGCGTACAGGTCCAGGAGATCTTCTGCGACTTCTGCGACAGCTTCTTTGACGCGCGCTTTGGTGTTTCGCCACTCGACGCCTCCCAGGCGGCTGGGGGAGGGGGCGCGGTTGTCAGGGCCAACATAGCGAGACAGGCGGTCTGCCTGATGGACAGGGACGAATAGCTGATCTCCTTCAGCGTATTCGACCAGCAGGTATTCCCGCTGGATGCCATCCACAGTGCGGTCGACCAGCCCGTAGAAACGGCCCACGCCGTGGTCGACGTGCACGACCCAATCCCCGATCTGTAAGTCCGCATAAGCGGCTTCTGGCGCTTCGGCTGCCGCCCGGTGGCGGTGGCGTGGTTCGGGCCGCCTCCAGCCGAATATCTCTCCGTCTGTGAGAAGGTGCAGGATTTTTTGTTCTTTGGTGGAGAGGGATGGGAGCGGCGTGAGAAGCCAACCTTCTGCCAGGCTGCCCTCGATGAAAAACAGATCCTCCATGTGCCTGCCGTCAGCGGAGGATGTTTCGGACCACAGCTCTTTCAATCGAGAAGCCTGACGGGATACCACCACCACCCGATCGCCGCTCTGGACTCGCTGCGAGATATGTTCGAGGAGCGGCTTCAGGCGGCCTCCGAAGCGCGGTACGGAAGTGAAACACTGGGCGAGATAAGAAGACTCAGGAGCGCTGGAGGGTCCGAGCTCCAGGGCAGGATGCATTGCAAGGGAATCCTGGACCTCCGTCCAGGTCAGATAGGGCAGGGGGAAATCGGCCGGCAGTTCTCCCCTGGCGATGTGCTCTGCTCTTAATTCGATCCCCGCTTCTTCAACCTCTTGGACTGCGTCCTGGAAGTCGGTCAGGTTATCGATCGCCACGAGAGCCTGGCCAGGCAGATAATCCAGCAGGCTTGCCGGAGAGGGATGCAGAAGGGGAATGTGGAATTCATTGAAGGTCTCCACGGAACCCTCCCCGGCAATCGAAGGACCGTCGAGGGAGAGGAATTCGCGGGCTGGCGCCAGCACAAATCCCTCGATCCTGTCCGTCGAACGTTGGGTGGAAGGATCGAACCGGCGCAGGCCTTCGATCTCGTCGCCGAAATAATCCAGGCGAACCGGCAACTCTTCCGCTGGCGGCCAGATATCCAGGATCCCACCCCGGCGGGCAAACTCCCCTGGTGCGGTCACCGTACTGACCGATTCATAACCCATCCTCACCAGGTGGTGGACTAATTTCTCCATCGGAAGCATCTGTCGTGATCGGATCATCTTCACATGCTTCAGGAAATCCCTGCGGGGAAGCGTGCGGGTCATCACCGCCCTGGCCGGTGCCACGATGATGAGTTGTCTTTCGGAATGCTCCACACCCGGGATTTGCCGCCCGGCCAGCCGAGTCAGTACTACCAGGCGATCGCGGCGAGTTGCCGCTCCCCAGGGAATATTCTCATAAAACAGGGGACCCGGTTCTGGAAAGAAGAGGCGCGTCGCATCTGGAGCCAGAAGGGATAGCTCATCTAACAAGGTCAGCGCGCGGTCAGCCCGATCGGTGAGCAGGAGGATCGGCTTCTGGAGAGAAGAGGAAAGCGCAGAAATTACTGGAAGGCGGGCCGAACGCCGCAGCCCCAGCCGGGGGATTGCCTCAACGCCGGCCTCCAGGCGAAGTTTTTCCGACAGACCTGCGGTCAGATTCGCCAGAAGCTCTTCGGCGCATGTCTGGATGAGTGGGTTTAATATCTCATGGAGCATACTGGTTTCGCCAGATAATCCATTAAATATTCTGGGTAAGGCTCCCTGAGCTGTTGTAGCGGTTCATGGACGCTTCCAGGCCTTCGGCAATGAAGGCGAGGGCAGCGTCGGCAGCTCGCTGAAGGATATCTGGGAGGAATTCTGCTTCCGCCTTCGAGAAATCCTCCAGAACGTGAGCAGCGGCGTCTTTACGCCCCGGCGGGCGGCCTATCCCCACCCGGAGGCGAGGGAAATCCTGGGACCCAAGACGTTCGATGATCGAGACCATTCCCCTGTGTCCCGCCGAGCCTCCGGAGGGGCGCAGGCGAAGAGTCCCAAGCGGGAGGTCGACGTCGTCGTAAATCACCAGCAGATTCTCCAGGTCGATCTTATAGAACCTGACGAGGGAGGCTAAAGATTGACCGGACAGGTTCATGTAGGTCTGGGGTTTTGCCAGGATCACGGGCTTTCCCTGATATTCGCCCTTTGCGACCAGCGCTTTAGATTCGAGCCGGGAAAAAGAGACCTCCAGGCGCGCGGCGATCTGGTCGACGACCATGAAACCCACGTTGTGCCGGTTGGACCTGTACATACGGCCGGGATTGCCCAGGCCTGCGATCAGGAATCTTGGGGATCCCTCTGTCTTGGGAAAGAACAGCGACCGTAGCGGCGCCATGGCAGATCAGCCCTTCCTCCCCAGGCTGCGGAAAGCCCGGTATAAGCCCAGCAGAGCAAACAGCCCCACGGCGATGAGCACCCCACGGCTCAGGCTCGAGAGCACTTCCTCTCTGGTCACCTGCACAGGATTGGGCGGCAGCGGAGTGGGTGTTGGAGGGATAGGTGTCATGGTCGGCGTTGGGGTTGGAGTCGGCGCCGGAGTATCCTGGGGAGCAGGGGAGGCGGTCGGAGCTGGCGTGTCCGTCTCTACCGTGGAGTAATTCCTCACACGCAGCCCGGGGACTTCAACGGTGATCAGACCGGTATCGGTGCGCAGCTGGACTCGCAGGTCGTAATTGCCGTCGGTGAGCTTGGTCGTATCCCATTCCGCAAGCGCCTCTCCTGGTGGGATTTGATCGATTTCGGCGATCAGAAACCATGTCCCTCTGGGATCGTCGTGGTAGGCAAAGCTCAGCTCCGCGTAGACGAAGCCGGGGACATTCAGGTCCCCCTGGATCGTCACAACACCCTGCAGCGCCTGGCCGGCGAGGGGATGCCCCAAAATGATCGACGGCGTAACCGGAGTGGCAGTGGTATCCTGCCCCCTGATGCGCAGATAAGGCATTGCACTGAAGATAGTGAACAGGAGCAAATACAATGGCAGGCGCAGCATGGCGACCTTTTAGTATATCACGGTCTAATTAACTGCTCTATCGTCTACAGGTTGAATGTTATGGTTTTCCGAAAGTCATAAAATTCTGCTCGAGATGTCACTGCAAGCGGCTTTTGCGAAGCGGTCTCCTCTGTGAACAGGGGGATTGCTTCGGCAAAGACCGCCTCGCACTGACAATCGCCCACGACTTCGAGAAGGCCATGGGTTGAAGGTAGGGCCATCGCAAAGGTTGATTGCTGGATTCCTGCATCCCATATTAAAATCCACATTACTTTGACTCACGAAAATTTAAGAGCTTCCCTTTATCACGCGCACCATGCGCGGCATGTTGAGGACCTCGATTTCTGGTTTGGTCTCGCCAGGCAGCAGGGGGATCCGATCCTGGAGCTGGCCTGCGGGACGGGTCGAGTGCTGATCCCGCTGGTGAAGGCGGGTTTTAACCTCACAGGTCTGGACTGCGAAGCCGGCATGCTGGCTTTCCTCAAGAACCACCTTCCTCCGGAACTCACGAACCGAGCCGTTCTGGTCCAGGCCGACCTTACATGCTATCGGTTTGCCCGCCGCTTTTCCCTGATCATCCTGGGCTGCAATACGTTCAGCTCCCTGACATCGGTCGAGCGGAGCAGTGCATTGTCCATGGCTCGCGGCCATTTGCGACCGGGAGGAGTGTTTGCAGCCAGCGTTCCCAATCCACGCGTCCTGGCAGGTCTGCCAGACTACGGAGAACCCGAGGTGGAGGAGATATTCGACCATCCCCAGAGTGGGAATCCGGTCCAGGTCAGCAGTGAATATTTCAAGGGAAATGAACAGGTTCGAATGCAGTGGCACTACGATCATCTCCTGCCAGATGGCACCGTCGAGCGCATCACAATCGAAACCCATCACACCCTCACAGGGGTTGAAGGTTACCTCGAGGAGGCGGAAGCAGCTGGGCTGCACGCCGTCGAACTCTTCGGTGATTACGATCGCTCGCAGTACACTCCAGATTCCCCTTATCTGATCCTCTGCCTTAAGCATGGTTAGAAGCGATCTCAAAAATAAAGGGAGGGTATGTTTATCAGCGGCTCCGCTGCTGAAAAACACCACAACAACCCATTCTTGAATTGACCTTGAGTGATCTACGTCGCATCTGCAAACCGGCGGAGCGTATGATCACATCCACAGCACTGCAAAAGGATCCCGCCTGGCCTGGCGTTCGTGGCTGCTTTTGGAAAAGGTTAACAAGAATCCTATATTCCGCTTGCGTCATTTTGATATTTCGGGGATAAGATGGGGGAAAATCTGAAGGAACAGAAAAGAAGGAGACCCTGATATGATGACTTTGTATGTATCCCCCTACCGGCGAATGTCCAGAATGCGCGAAGCGATGGAGCGTCTTTTAGATGAGAGTTTCCCCAGCACCGAGAGCGTTGAAAGGGAAATGCTGCTGGCGGTCGACGTCAAAGGCGACGATGAAGCTTACGACATCACTGCATTTATCCCCGGCGTCGAAGCGGAAGATATTAACGTCGAAGTCCTGAACAATACCGTGACCATCCGCGGTGAGTTCAGGGACACCCACGAGGAGGGCGATAAGTACTTGATGTGCGAGCTTCCCACCGGTCATTTCAGCCGGGTCATCACCCTGCCCACCGCGCTCGATCCTTCCAAGGCGACAGCCAATTTGAAGGACGGCATCTTCACCTTGAGGCTGCCCAAAGCGGAAGCCCACCGCCCGAAGACGATCAAGATAGCCGCTGGATAATCGTGGAATTGACGAAAACCGGGTGTCAGGGACGCCTCCCGCAGGTGACCGAAGCGAAATCCTGCGGGAGGTAATCTTTAATAACGCAGCAATGCGCCGATATACCCAAAATCTTTCAATTTAACCGAGTCGCGAACGACCTCCACTTCGCCGCCATCCCGCATCACCCGGCGCACTGCGAGTTCGACCGCGTCCGGTATCTTCTCAAATTTGCTGTTGCAGAATGGGCATGACTCCAGCTTTTCCGAGGTCAGGTATCCACAGCCCAGGCAGCGGAAGCCTGGGGCGCGGTAGCCCTCCCGGATCACGAGAATCTGGACCCGTCCATCATGCACGGCATTGAGAGTGTCTTCGAGATCGATTACGCCGCCCCGTCCTTTGGCAGCGGTCGTAACGACCCTTTCGACCAGCTGCGCTTCCCGCCGTCTTTCAGCGGATTGACCTGCCTCTAATGCACGCTGCAATACTTCCGCCTGACTGGCAGTCATGCTGATGGGGAATGTCCCGACAACCAGGCTCTGCCATGCCTTCGGCAGGTGACTTCGAAACTGGGTGACGTTCTCCTCTGTACCACCGATCAAAACTCTCCGGACGTTATTATCCGAAAAGAACCGGGCGGCAAATTCCGCCGCATCTTTCAGGTTGCGCTGGGTAACTTCTTTGACATACTGCGTCTGGCCAGCAGTTCCACCGCGCCGGCCGGGGGCTTGGGACCCCCCGCCGCGCTTGGTCCGGCGAACCGCCTCGCCTGAAAGATCCTCTTCTTCCCTCAATTCCCCCAGGTGGAAGTAGAACAGGCGGGCTTCCTGTTTATCAACAAGGGCGACTCCATAACCTCCGTAAGCATCCAGCAGGTCGGCCAGTGGTTTTACATGCGGGCGATCACTGATCCGCACCCGATCCTGAAAGGGGAAAGCAAAAGTGTAGGCCCGGAAAAAACCTTCAGACTGGCAAGAAAATACAGCCACTCCCCGCCCGGACCAATCGAAGTCGAAATCGATGAAACGCTCGATCGCCTCGACATCCTCCTTGAGGTCGAGGTCTTTCAACATGCTGCGCAGGCGCAGTTTATAGGCATCAGCACTGCCTTGCGAGGGGTCCGTGTTTAAATATACACTCACCACTGGCTGCCTGGCTTTAAATTCCAGGAGTTCCTGAAGATCCTGTTCTGTGAACATATCCATCTCCTCTGGGTATCTACAATAGACGGGTGAGTTGACCGGAGGAAAACCTTAAAGTGGCACCAGGGGTTTCCCTCAGGGTGGTTGATTTTGCAGCAGATGTGCTGTCAGGGTCGGCTCTCGAGCGTCAGATCCAGCTCGAGTTCCTGATTTCCACGGAGGACGGTCAATGTGATGGTGTCGCCTGGACTTTTATAGTTGATCAAGTAGCTCAGCAGCTCCCCAAAGGTCCTCACCGGATTGCCATCGATTGCGATGATCAAGTCGCCGCCCGCGTTGAGTCCCGGGATCTCTGTTGGCCGCGTCCCACCGCGCAAGCCAGCTTCGTCTGCCGGGCTGCCTGGCGTGACAGAGGTGACATACACACCGGTCGATCTGGGCAGATCGAGCGCTTCCTGTTCTACCAGGCCGAATTCCGCATCTCCCAGGCTGGAGATCCCCAGGTATGGGTAGTCAAAAGCGCCCTCCTCGATCAATGCAGGCACGACCCGCTTGACGATATTAATGGCGATGGCAAACCCGATGCCTGAGTTCAGCGGTTCCTCTTCAAGCGTAAAATTGAAGGTGCGGATGGCCCGGTTCACCCCAATAACCTCTCCCTGCAGGTTGAGCAGAGGGCCGCCTGAATTTCCGGGATTGATAGCAGTATCCGTTTGAATCACGTCGCCAGCCGTGAACGTCGAGCCGCCCGGCGCCTGCCGGAATGATTCCAGCGTCCGGCCGAGACCGGAGATGATCCCGCTCGACATCGTACCGCTGAGTCCAAATGGATTACCGATTGCCACGACTGTCTGGCCCACCTTCAAATTGGACGAATCGCCCAATTTCAAGGGGAAAAGCTCGGATGCCGGCGCATCCACCTTGATAACTGCCAGATCTGAGTCGAGGTCGGTGCCGATGACTTCCCCGCGCGTCTTGAACCCGGAGGGGAAATCAATAGCCAGATCATCGACGCCTTCGATGACGTGATAGTTCGTAACGATGTGACCTTTCTTATCATAAACGAAACCGGAGCCCAGAGATTGCCCCTCCTGTGTGTACACCCGGATTGCTACTACGCCGGGGTTGACCTGTTCGTAGATCCTCACGAGCAACTCTTGTTCTTGCAACAGGCTGGCAACCGGTGGGGGCTCTGTGGACTGAGGAGCTGTAAGCACAGGATTTTCCGTGTTGATCGAGCTCTGAACGTCGGTGAACACTTCGGCAGCCGGGGAGGTGCCAGTCGCCTGGAGGGTGTTAACTGCCTGGCACGCGAAGGAGAAGACAGAAATCACGGCGATCCACACAAACCATTTGTAAGAGCGGGTCATGATAATTATCCTTTCGAAGATCCAACCAGGTCTATTTTACCGGGCAGATCTGAATTTACTGGACTATTCAGACAGAGCTTTTAATTTCTTCACGAGTTCGATTTGTTCCGCGGTGAGGTTACGCGGGATTCGCACGCCGACTTTAACGAACAAATCTCCATAAGCATCCGGATTTTTTAGAATAGGCATTCCCTTCCCTGAAAGTCGGAAGGTCTGCCCGGGTTGAGTTCCGGGGGGGATGGTGAGCAGGAGATTCCCGGCGAAGGTTGGTACTGTGACTTCTCCACCCAGGAGGGCAATGAAGAGATCGATCTTGACCTCGGTGTGGAGGTCATTCCCATTCCGTTCGAACCGTGGATCGTTCGCAACGCGAATAACCAGGTAAAGGTCGCTTTTCGGTTGGTTCGGGGAAGTGGAGATCGCTTCTGCAACCCTGACTTTCGTACCCGTGCGGGCACCGCGGGGGATGATCACTTCTCGCTGGCGACTGTCGATCTGAATCTTCCGAGTTGTTCCTGTGTAAGCTTCCTGGAGACTGATATCAATTTCTTGCTGGAAGGCTTGGCGTGGACGGGCTCCAGCGCTCTGAAAGGGTGATGCCATACTCCCCATTCCCCCGAAAATGCGGCGGAAGAATTCTGAGAAATCTCCCAGCCCGCCTTCAGCGAAGATATCTCCGAGATCGCCAACTTCCACGCGGACGTTTCTCCCGGGCTGCGGCTGGGTAAACCAATCTTCCCAATTAAACCCACCAGAGGGGGCGCCGCGCTGCTGCCAGCGCAAATAGGAATCTCCCAATTGATCGTACCGACGGCGTTTTTCCGGATCGCTCAGGACCTGGTAAGCTTCGTTGATCTCTTTGAAAGTCTCTTCTGCCTTCTTGTCTCCTGGATTCCGATCCGGGTGATGCTTAAGCGCCAATTTTCGATACGCACGTTTGATCTCCGCTTCGCCCGCATTGCGACTCACACCCAGGATCTTATAATAATCTTTGTACTCCATAAATGGTTTCTCAACAGGTCAACCCCGGTCATCGCGCCAGGGCAGGTGAGGGATTTCACCCAGATGAATTGTATGCGCGTCTTGCTGGCAGAGTCAAGCGTATTTGTGGGGAATTTATAAATCTCTAACCAAATGGGGATTTAAAACCGCCTCCGCCGGAGCGGTGAGGGGATCCGGCGGAGGCTTTCGCCAAAGGAGGAAACAGCGATGAGCATCAGGAGGTGTCCTGAGTCCCGTCTTTGTTCGTAAAAGATCATATCCAATAATCTATGATTTGTTGATTGCCGTTCGTCATGAGAATCAAGTGATTTTATTCATGATCAACTGGCTTGCGTAGTAATCGCAAAGGTCGTTCAAAGGGCAACGCATACAGTCTGGCTGGCGAGCGCGGCAGATTTCTCGTCCAAGCCGGATCAGGTTGAGATGCGCCGGGTAGTACGCCTCCGGCGGGAGGAGCTGCTCCAGGTATTCGTGCGCCTGGTCAGCTGACATCCCTTTGGGGAGGATTCCCAGCCGACCTGTGACACGGTAGATGTGTGTATCGACCGGGAAAGCGGGTTTCCCCAGGGAAAACAGCAAGACGATGGCTGCCGTTTTTGGGCCCACGCCCTTAAACTGCATCAACCAGCGGCGGGCTTCTTCGACCGGGAGGTCAGCCAAGAAATTGATGTCCAATGACCCCCGCAGCCTGGCGATGTCGTTCAGAACTGCCTGAATGCGAGGACCTTTCTGATTGGCGAGGCCAGCCGGGCGGATGGCTTCAACGACGGATCCGGGCACAGCATCCCGCACCTCCTCCCAGGTGGGAAAGTTCTCCTTCAAGGCAGCGAAAGCTCGATCACGGTTGACATCGTTGGTGTTTTGCGACAGGATCGTTGAGACCAGTTCGTCCAGCGGGGGCAGGGGATTTCGCCAGGTGGGATAGCCATATTGCTCGAGCAGTCTCTGGTGGACGGTCCGTAAACGGGTATCAGGTTCCATTTTCCGCCGGATTCTTCCCAAGGACGAAGCACGGCCGCGCTTCTCCGACTTCGATCTCGCGCCAGTTTTTGACCGGCAGGCGCGGGCCAAACCGAGAGAGAGATTCCACCTCGGAGGAGGACAGGGCACCGAGCTGGCGTAATATTTCCAGGGCGACCGCAGGTCTCGCCCGGCCCCGCAGGTCGCCGTCCGCGATCTTGAACGCAACTCCCAAAGCCCGGGACCCGGGATGAATGGCGCCTGGGAGCAGTCCCATCCCCTGGTAGCCTTCTGCGCCGCCTTTGGAGACGATCCTTCCGGCGGCGACTTCCATGAGCAAGGTGTCGAAACGTCCCGGACCGGCGACCATCAGCGGAGCTGCGGTCATGGCCTGGACGATCGTTCTACAGGCCCGGGCACGGTCTGGAATCATCGCGGATGGATCGCTGAGCCGTGCAAACCCCAAAGCAGTGTTGTAGAGTGGAATGGCAAAGTTCGGTGCGGAACATCCGTCGATGCCGATCCGGATCTGCTCGACCGGCACGCCCGTCATCTCAGAGAATGAACTGAGGATCACTGTCTGTACAGGGTGATGGACGGCGATGTACTCTTCCGACGCCCACCCCTGGAGCCGGGCAAGTGCGAGCATCCCGGTGTGCTTTCCTGAGCAGTTATGCCGGTTTGAGGTGGGCGGTTCGCCGCGTTCGCGCATGGCCTTCCCGGTCAGCTCGTCGTATGGCTCATGGACCCCACACATCAGATCGCCCTCCCGCACGCCTGTCTTTCGCTGGAGTGACTGGAGGACAACCATGTGCTCGTCCGTCCCTGAGTGTGATGCGCAGAGCAGAGCGATTTCCGCTGACGTCAGGCCGTAATGCGCCGGACCTCCAAGCTCTACAAATGGCAGTGCCTGGAAAGGTTTCGCGGTCGAGCGCAGATAAGTTTCGTGCTGCGGGTCTCCCACCCAGGCGACTAAAGCACCTTCGGAATCGACGACTGCTATCGACCCGATGTGGATGGATTCGACAATTTCCCCGCGGGTCAGCTCAAAGAGGGGTTCATGTTTAATTGGCATCGTATGTTATAGAGAGGAAGGTGTGTATTCAGTCTTGTTCAATGGAGTCGAGTGGTCGATAATGCCGGGAATAGTAATAATAGAGCCCGTGCCGCAGCCGCTGGACGTAATGATCCCTCCGGCGGGCTGAGAGATTCAGATCTGTCAGGAGGCCCGGGATCAATGCCTCTGTAGCTTCAGGAGGGGCGTTACGGATGGCAAGCTTTTCCAACCCGCGCAGAATCTTCTTGATCACCCGTAATTGAAGCCGGACTGTGTCCATGCCATCTGGCCCCCCGCGACCGCTGATGATGGCATATTCTTTATACTCCGCTTGAAGGGTCTCCAGGGATTCGATCCAGGCCGGCAGGTCAGCAGAGGCCAGAAATGGGGGTTGATCTGTGATGATCGTATCCCCGACGAATACAACTTTCAATGCAGGAATGATGACCCAAATTGCACCGAGAGATGGGCCGGGACGATGTTCAAGGATCACCTCCGGTCCACCCCAGTAGAAGAACATCTGGTTGGAGAAAGTGATGACGGGGATGGCCCACCGGGTCCCAAAAACATCATTGCTGACCTCCCATTCAGCGCCGCTCTCGGTGCCCTGGCCTTTAAATATCGATGGCCGGTTGCGGAAAACCTGGGC
>CAYQDF010000055.1:16923-20323 GCA_964416175.1 uncultured Anaerolineaceae bacterium | reverse complement strand
AGAGGGGGCGTGCTCCTTTCCTCTCCCGAATCCCCGATCGGCACAAGGTAAGCGAAAGCGGTTGGGACAGATGTCCTTTGAGCCCAGGGGAATCGGTCCTTCCAGGCAGGTCTGGGCTGGGTGGGAGGCTCGACCCTGACCGACACCGGTTGAGTCACTGGATCGGTGCGGCGGCGTTTGCGGCGTATTTCCCGGAAAAATCCGGGCTGCAGCCGACCACCCACCACCAGCACGAGCAGTAAAACCGCTCCGGCGATCAGCACCGACAGGATCGCCAGGGCTGAACGATTTTGAGAGATGATCCCCAGCACAGTCTGCCTGGGGACGTCTATCCGGACGAGCACTGTGGTTTCAACGGTCCGACCGGTCAGATTGAGGCTGTCGATAGCTTCCGCGACCAGGACGTGTTCCCCGCTCGTGGTATAAGCGGATAGGTCCCAGACAAAGTGTTCAAAAGGCGGCGTGGTGTTTGCCTGCACGCTCACCCCATCGATCATCAGGCTGGTTGAACGAAGTGGACGTGGATGCCCATCCGGAAATTCGACCAGCATCTCTAATGGCAGCTGCCTGGGGGTAAGTGCAGCCAGATCGCCGGGATTTTCCTCTGGGGCTGTCCTGATAACTTCCATGGGTATGGAAATAAATGCCGGAGAAGGTGGGAGGACCTCAAGCTCAAATTCCTGGACCGGCGTGGTGAGCTCCAACCCTTCCCGTTTTACTTCCACGCTCACCTGGTGCAGCCCGCTGGTTGTGATCAGCGATTCGAATTCCAGGTAATACGTGCTGCGCAAGGGTTCAAGGTATGCCTCCAGCTCGGGGATCGGCTCCTGTCCGGAATAAGCGAAGTATCTCCCGCCGGTGCTGCTGGCTAGATCGGACAGCAGAACAGCTGCCGGGGAGCTGAACTGGTCAGAAGATGCGACCAGCCAGATAAAAATTCTCACACCCCGCTGGTTCGCCCGGGCAGCCAGATTCTGCAGACTCGGCGCGACCTCCTGGGTAGGGAGGCTGGTGATGAAAAGCACGCCGCGACCCATGCCCGGCTGTGGGGTCGAATCCGCAGCAATATCGATTGCGCTCGCCAGGATATCCACATCGGGACTGGCTTCGCGCCCAGGCGGGCGGTAAGAACCCAGGACCTGCAGAAAGCGATCCTTCTCCCGGAGGTGGGTCGCTTCGGGTCCGCCGCTGGCCAAAAAACTCAGGTCGTCGATGTTCGCTCCTTCTTGCGAGCCTGCCCAGGCCGCGAGCGACTCGGCGATATAATCAAAGCGGCTGACGCCCTGTGAATCTCGAATGGCAAAGGAAGGACCCGGACTCACAGCGAGTACGAATTGAACGCCAGATCTCACCAGCTCAAACCGGCTGGGTGACAGGCGGCTGCCGTCCTCGACGACCGTAATATGTTCGGGACGCAGATCTCCCACCATATTCCCCCCCGAGTCCCTGATGTCCAGGTATGCGGCGATTACAGGAAATGCGCTGCTGTCCACTGGAGTCAGCCAGGCCTGACTGCTCTCCTGCGCATCTGCCCGACTGTAACAAGCGCTGCCGACGAAGATGGCTGTCACGATCAGGGCCGACAGGACCCTGAGTGCAGGTAATTTCGTTCTCAACCTTGGCATATTATCTTCACGGCAGGGAATTTAAGGTCCACAGTTCCAGATTGCACCCGCGCCACCGAGGGCAGCGGATTGATCCATATCGTTGAAGAATGCAAGCGTGCAATGATGTGGGCGAATTGTAGCACAGGAACACCGGGAGATCACTCCCATTCGATCGTGGCAGGAGGTTTGCTGGTTATATCGTAAACAACGCGATTAACTCCAGCCACTTCGTTCACGATCCGGTTCGCAATGCGCGCCAGCGGCTCATGCGGCAGGCGCGCCCAATCTGCGGTCATGAAATCGTCTGTCGTCACAGCGCGCAGAGCGACCACTTCATGATACGTCCGTTGGTCTCCCATCACGCCCACCGATTGGACCGGGAGCAGTACAGCAAAAGCCTGGGCGGTCCCCCGCTCCTCACCACTCTGACGGTCGAAGGAGAGCAGTCCGGCAGCAGTGAGTTCACTGGTCAGGATCGCATCCGCTGCGCGCAGACGTTCCAGGCGCTGAGGTGTCACTTCGCCAAGGCAGCGGACGGCCAGACCAGGGCCTGGGAACGGCTGACGCCAGACGAGCTCTCGCGGCAGGCCCAGCGCTTCGCCGACCAGGCGGACTTCATCTTTGAACAGATAGCGCAGGGGTTCGATCAATTCGAACTGCATGTCCTCGGGCAGACCGCCAACGTTATGATGGGTCTTGATCCGCTCTACCTTAGCGCGATCCGGAGCGCGCGATTCGACCACATCAGGATAGATCGTCCCCTGGACCAGGAAGCGGGGTCTCCCAAAATTCTCAGCGGCATCTTCAAATATGCGGATGAAGGTTTCCCCGATCCTGCGCCGCTTCTCCTCGGGATCGACGACCCCTTCCAACGCCTTCAGGAACTGGCGGCGCGCGTCGACAGTAATCAGCTCCATGCCGAGCTTTTGGTGAAAGACACCACGAACCTGTTCGCTTTCTCCTTGCCGGAGCAGCCCTGTATCCACAAATACCGCGATGAGCTGATCGCCGACCGCGCGGTGGGTAAGCGCTGCGGCCACGCTCGAATCGACCCCTCCGCTGACCGCCGCAAGCACCGGTTCTACTCCGACCTGGTTGCGAATCCTCCGCACTTCCTCTTCAATGATCGACGCAGGCGTCCAGGTTCTCTGCGCTTCGCATACTTGAACGAGAAACCGCCGCATGATCTCCGGGCCGTTGGGAGTGTGATGCACTTCTGGATGAAACTGTACCCCAAAATAACCGCGCCGCAGGTCCCCCATCGCCGCGATGGGCGAATTGTCGCTTCGGGCAAGGACCAGGAACCCCTCCGGGACCTTTTCGATCCGGTCGCCATGGGACATCCAGACGCGCTGTGTTCCTTCTTCAAGAAGCGGATTAGGGTGGATTGTTTCCACTTCAGCCAGGCCGTACTCCCGGTCTGCCGAAGGAGCCACCAGCCCGCCCAATGCCTGAGCCAGTGCCTGCATCCCGTAGCAGATCCCCAGCACGGGTCTTCCGCTCTCCAGGACGTAATCAGGGATTCCTGGTGCCCCGCTCCCATATACGGAAGATGGCCCGCCTGAAAGGATGTATCCCTTTGGCTGGATCGCCAGCACCCGGTCAGACGGAGCATCCCAGGGAAAAAGCTCGCAGTAAACGTTGAGTTCCCGGACACGCCGGGCGATCAGCTGAGCGTATTGGGAACCGAAATCCAGGATAGCGACGGTATCCATAAAGTCACCGAGGAGAACTTCGCGATTCTCTCCAGCTGTCAGTGATCCTCGGCGAATATGATTGAATCCCCCTCCATC